>NZ_JAKJSI010000101.1:0-1784 GCF_050336695.1 Photobacterium minamisatsumaniensis
GTATAACTTCAGTCCAAGTTATAGCGATGCCGACAGTGATGATCTGACCTTCAGCATTGAAAACCAGCCGAGCTGGACGAATTTCAACCCCGGGACYGGSGTATTATCGGGCCAGCCGAATAATGATGATGTCGGGACCAGCTCGAATATCGTGATCAAGGTCAGTGATGGCACCGAGACGGTGAGCTTGGCAGCATTCAATCTTGAAGTGGTCAATGTCAATGATGCGCCGGTGATATYGGGTTCTCCAGCTACAACCGTTAACCAAGATGCGAGTTACAGCTTCAGCCCAACGGTTAACGATGTGGACAGTGATGATTTGACGTTCAGCATCGACAACCAGCCATCATGGTCAAGTTTCCATACTGGGACTGGCGTGCTGTCAGGCCTACCAACCAATGATGATGTCGGCACTACCTCGAATATCGTGATCAAAGTGAGTGACGGCACCGAGACGGTGAGYTTGGCAGYGTTCAACCTCGAAGTAGTGAACGTCAATGACGCGCCGACGATTTCAGGAACGCCTGCGACGAGCGTGAACCAAGATGCGAGTTACAGCTTCAGCCCAACGGTTAACGATGTGGACAGTGATGATCTGACCTTCAGCATTGAAAACCAGCCGAKCTGGACGAATTTCAATCCCGCGACTGGGTTGTTATCAGGCCTGCCGACCAATGGTGATGTCGGTACCAGTTCAAACATTGTCATCAGCGTCTCGGATGGTGTTGAGACCGCCAGCCTTGCTGCATTCAACCTCGAAGTGGTGAATGTGAATGACGCGCCTGTGATTTCAGGAACACCTGCGACTTCGGTCAACCAAGATGCGGTGTATAGCTTCAGTCCAAGTTATAGCGATGCTGACAGTGATGATCTGACGTTCAGCATTGAAAACCAACCAGTGTGGGCAAGYTTCCATACTGCGACTGGCGTGCTGTCAGGCCTGCCAACCAATGATGATGTCGGCACCACGTCGAATATCGTGATCAAGGTCAGTGATGGCACCGAGACGGTGAGCTTGGCAGCATTCAATCTTGAAGTGGTCAATGTCAATGATGCGCCGGTGATATCGGGTTCTCCAGCTACAACCGTTAACCAAGATGCGGCGTATAGCTTTAGTCCAAGTTATAGCGATGCTGACAGTGATGATCTGACGTTCAGCATTGAAAATCAGCCAGTGTGGGCAAGTTTCAGCAGTGCGAGTGGCGTGTTGTCAGGCCTGCCGACCAATGATGATGTCGGTACCAGCGCAAACATTGTCATTAGTGTTTCGGATGGTATCGAGACCGCAAGCCTTGCAGCATTCAGCCTCGAAGTGGTGAATGTCAATGATGCACCAGTGATATCGGGTTCGCCTGCAACGAGTGTGAATGAAGACAGTGCGTATACCTTTACGCCAAGYGTCAATGATGTYGATGAGGACGATAGCCACAGCTTCAGCATCACCGGCAAGCCRTCGTGGGCAGGCTTTGATACTGCCACMGGYACTTTGAGCGGTATACCAACCAATGATGACGTTGGGCAATATAGCGATATCGTCATYRCCGTTAAAGACAGYGCGGAAKCCAGTGACRCCTTGGCTGCCTTYGGGATCRRTGTTGGCAACACCAACGATGCGCCAGAGATATCGGGTACGCCTGCAACGAGTGTGAATGAAGACAGTGCGTATACCTTTACGCCAAGYGTCAATGATGTTGATGAGGACGATAGCYACAGCTTCAGCATCACCGGCAAGCCRTCGTGGGCAGGCTTTGATACTGCCACCGGTACTTTGAGCGGTATACCAA
>NZ_JAKJSI010000102.1:0-1738 GCF_050336695.1 Photobacterium minamisatsumaniensis
TTATAAAACATTTTTAATCAATACAAATATAAGCTTCAAATAAATCATCATAGTTTTGCATGGTATACCTAGATCACAAAAAACGATAAACGACCTGATAATATAAGCAACACACAACAACTGCACATCCGTTTGCTTAGGCTTTTTATAGCTTCCTTCTATTAAGCCTAAGCTCTTTTTTTGAGGGGTTATTTAATGGGTTACCTTAACGACAACACCGGCTATATTGCTGATCTTCTATCTAATCGCTCTGTGATTAAAAAAGATAACTTCGCTATACTTGAGCCTGATGGTTTAGTTAAAAATATTATTCCTGGTTTTGAAAATTGTGACGTTACAATTCTTGCGTCACCAAAGCTGGGGGCGAGCTTTGTTGATTATCTTGTTACATTATACGATGGCGGAAATAATCGTAGTGGGTTTGGTGGAAAAGACGTTGAGACGTTCTTGTATGTCATTTCAGGTCACGTTATTGTCGAAGCAGAACAGAAACAACATAATTTAACCGCAGGTGGTTATATCTACTGCCCTGCCGGAGAAAGTCTCTACTTGGAAAATGTAAACCAAGGGAATAACAGCCAAGTTTTTCTTTATAAACGTAAATATCAATCAATTGACGGCTATCAAGCACATACCGTTGTTGGACATCGCGATAAGTTAGAGAAAGTTAACTACGAAGGCATGACCGATGTCATCGTCGAAGACCTACTGCCAAAAGATCTCGGCTTTGATATGAATTTCCATGTTCTCACATTTAATCCGGGTGCTTGTCATGGCTACATTGAAACCCATGTTCAAGAGCATGGTGCATTAATATTAAGTGGCGAAGGTATGTATAACTTAGATAATAACTGGATACCGGTAAAAAAAGGTGACTATTTATTTATGGCTTCTTACGCGCCGCAGGCTTGCTATGCCGTTGGTCGAGATGAAACATTTAGCTATATTTATTCGAAAGACTGCAACCGCGATATAGAACTATAAGCTAAAAAGACGTCAAACATAAAGCCAAGTTACCGCGCTCCACCGGTGGCTTGGCTTTACTGCTATCAACGATGCCCGACTACTAAATCAACAAAATTTAATCAATTCCCTCTAGAGGCAAACGTTCGGTTATCTACGGCGTTGCGGATGACGTCGAGATGAACGTTCTTTATGCGCTGAAGCGGCTTTTGCTTGAGAGTTTTCGATAGATTCAACCGTTAAAACCATCGGGTCGCGCGGCACAATACCGGTCGCAAACGTACGTTGGCGAGGCGGTAAGACATACTCTTCATCCGTCGCTCTTGGCATGCGCTTATAGCGAGATAAGTAAAAACCTTCTACTTTCTCTCTTGCCCACTCGGTTTTGCGTAAAAATTTCAGGCTTGCTTGTACTGATGGTTTCGTTTTAAAACAATTAAAACGGAACGCAGCATACAAGATTTCCCAGCCGTAAAAATCAACAAGCTCTTGCAGTAGAACTTCTAACTTAAGGCCATGTAGTGGGTTATTTTGTTGCTCTTCTAGCATCGTTTGTTCCAAAGGTGGTGTCTGTTGGCTATATCTTAGCATGCGAAGCTATGGGCAAGTGCAATAATCATTCGAGAAAATCACCTACACATTCATATCCCCGTCACTAAACGCTAAATACAGTTATCGCGCATCCTCTCCGTTCACTTTTTAATCAAGTGTCAATGTTTAAATATCTAATTGTTTAACAGCGATATTAAAAATAGTGATTAAATAACATTTATAT
>NZ_JAKJSI010000103.1:0-1656 GCF_050336695.1 Photobacterium minamisatsumaniensis
TATTCCCGATGATATAAGGTTCAAGTATTCTCATTAGCTGGTCGGGAGAAGCTTTAATTTCTCGATGAATACAAATTTCGCCGTCATGATTGATGATGCAGACATATAAAGAACGGGCATGGAGATCTATACCGCAGTAATAAGGGTGGTTCTTCGTATAAAATTGCATATGAGTCTTCTCCGTATTATTGGTTTAGTCGCCTTCCAGCATACTCCTATGGGGCATGTTGTCGGAGAAGGCTCAATAAGTATCAAAGGTATCAAGGTGACGCGTTACACTCGGCGGTTTTGGTATGGAGTTCGGTGTGCTTGGTGAGTTTACCGTGGCGCACCTTATCCCAGGCGTTATATGCCATTTTTTCTTATGGTTTAGGTCTCATTGCCGCTGGTTGTTTTGTGGTTTCAATGTGGGTCGCAATGCAATGAAAATCGTTCCGTGAATTGGTGCGGTTTACCTCAGTCCCATGCCAATGTTCATTGGTATAAATAGCCTTGCCTCTCTCAAATTCATGAGTCCGCACTGTTGAATATTGTGTTGGTTCGTTATTATTTCCGTGTTTACTAAGTTGCTGAAATTACACAGCCAAGTAAGGTAATTAATTGTTGGTAGTGTGGTGCTCGCGGTTACAGTAAGCACCGTGGTCTTGGGTTGTTTTTCCTGCTGTCTCGGTGGGGCGGCCAAGCCGCTTTGATTTCAGTGTTCATATAACAAACTGTGCAAGTTGACCCTTAACACGTGGCATTTTCAGTATGAATTGGCTTCTGTGATTACGGTGTACTGCTTGGGTTTAGGGGCGGGAAACTTCACAAGGGCGTTATATTGCTTTCAGTCATAAGTATTCGATATCGCTCGAAGTATTCAATTTTAAATAGTTATTAATTGTCACTTATATGATTTAATTCACCTTATTCTAAGGTTGCATATTTACAATTTATTGTCAGGAGTGCCAATGAACATTAAATTATGGTTAGCTACAGGTATAAGGTTGTTTTCAGTTTTTTTAATAACGGAAGCAGCTGTTTCCTTATTTTCTTTAATCACAACAGCTAGGTCTTTGGGGCTAGAGAATTTAGGCGTTTACGTTGTAATAGCACTGTATCTTGTTATTGCAGCAATATTATGGTTTTTCCCCATGACGGTCACAAATAAAATCGTCCCGTCAATAACAATTGAAACAACAAAAAATACCACGCCATTTGAATTTGCAAGAGTTGGTTGTGGTTTGTTATCGTTATATATAATCATGAATAACATCTGGTCAGTAACATTAGCGTTCTACTTTATGAAGCAAGGTTATAATGATAGTCCTGATGTTTTGGCTAATTTATATACTGGTTTATTAATGGTCACGTCTGGGCTTGTACTATTTTTTAACAATAGAAAGGTTGCTTACCTAATGTGTAAATAACACCTCTAAATATGATGGTTGTAAGTTAAATATGATTTCTTCGTGTAGCATTATACCAAGCTATGACAAGGTGTAATTTTTTCTTGAGCGATTATATGTGGGGGGGGTAATCAGCAATATAATATAATGCTATATACCATTTTTTCTAACGGTTTAGGTGTCATTGCCGCTGGTTGTTTTGTGGTTTCAATGTGGGTCGCAATGCAGTAAAAATCGTTCCGTGAAATGGTGCGGGTTACCTTAATCT
>NZ_JAKJSI010000104.1:0-1457 GCF_050336695.1 Photobacterium minamisatsumaniensis
TATATATATAATAAGGTAAAATGTCTGTCTTCATCATTTTTGGAAGGCTAAAAGGCCCCATATGAAGATGAGAAAAATTATCAAATAATTTAACCTTTTTATAGTTTTGTTCTTTATTAAATTTAGATGTATATTCAGGCATAGCATCACAAAAAAGTGAAAAGTTAACCTGTTCTTTTTTTACAGCTCTAATTATTTTTTTTATTTCCATTGCAGAATCTGTTTTGTTTAAAATAAATGGATTATATAAACTAACCGACTCACGAATTTGATCCTGTTTATTATCGACTGCATCACCCCACTTTGTTAACCAATTTCCATCTTTTACATCAGCGATGGTTACGGTTTTCTTGTTATCAGCACGGCCAGCAATGATAATAGAAAACTCATCAGAAAATATGTGGAAAGTAGCCAAAGAAATTTTTTTTCCATTCTTTCTATATCCTTCCATAGCTTCTGTAAGGATACTTGCGCATTCATCAACGCCCTGACAAACAATCTTATTATCAAAGAAATATGCACGAAGTACTTGCTTTTTTAGCTTATGATAAAAAGCATCGTACGGGAATAATTCTAATACACCAATGATTTTTTTTTTGTTCTGCCTCGCTACAATTTCCTCAGCTGAAAAAATCTTAAACATTGCATATGTAAAACTATATACGTAAGAGTAGTATAAATATACGCTTGGTATTTTTTTATTAACGAAAGTGGTACAAAGATTCAATACATAAATATATTTAGATTTTGCTGAAGCAAAATATGTCACTGCTTGAAAAACAAAATTCTCAATCATTAATTACACCATGTTATTAAAATATAAAGTTATCGATGTAACCTACATTGTAATTATAAAATCCGCATTAAAAAACACCAAAAATAATGTGGTACATTATTTTATAAAGCACCACAAAATAGTATTAAACATCACTAGGATATTATTAATTTAACTTCAATATCCGATTTATCATGATGATGTGTAGTGTGGTGCCCAATGCGTAAATTCTTTTTGTAAGGCTCTTTCATTTGACGTGCGGCAGGCTTTATTCCCTTTTTTATCACTCGGTTCTCTTTTGCTAGAAGGGCCATTAGCAGTAAAATAATACCAATTATTGTTAGGATTGTTTTTTTTACCTCGACAATGAGCAACCCAATCTGCTTTACCACCTCCGCCAATAATTTTATCGGCTTCATGAATAATTTTTAACATAATATTTCCCTTTATATAATGGTTATTAGAGTATACGTAATATAATTTAATTCAGGTTTAATTGTAAACCTGAATTAATGATAACATCATTAACAACACAATCAATTATTAACCAATCACTTATTAATAATTRAGAACTAATCTCTAAAAGTCTAAAAATCTAAAAATCTAAAAATCTAAAAAACGATATTACGCTTATTCATATTTAATTAATCTCCTAAAATATTATTACTAAACATTTATACAC
>NZ_JAKJSI010000105.1:0-1405 GCF_050336695.1 Photobacterium minamisatsumaniensis
AGGGGTTCTTTTCGCCTTTCCCTCACGGTACTGGTTCACTATCGGTCAGTCAGGAGTATTTAGCCTTGGAGGATGGTCCCCCCATGTTCAAACAGGATATCACGTGTCCCGTCCTACTCGATTTCACGACTAAAGCATTGTCGGTTACGGGGCTATCACCCTGTATCGCTGTGTTTTCCAACACCTTCACCTAATGCTAAAGCCGCTTAAGGGCTAATCCGGTTTCGCTCGCCGCTACTGCCGGAATCTCGGTTGATTTCTCTTCCTCGGGGTACTTAGATGTTTCAGTTCCCCCGGTTCGCCTCGTTACGCTATGTATTCACGCAACGATAACTGCTTATGCAGCTGGGTTTCCCCATTCGGAAATCGTAGACTCAAGTGGCTTTTACTGCCTAATCTACGCTTATCGCAAGTTAATACGTCCTTCATCGCCTCTGACTGCCCAGGCATCCACCGTGTACGCTTAGTCACTTAACCATACAACCCCAAGAGGTTTCGTATGGCAACAACCAAGGTTCACTCTCTATAAAAGAGAATTATTTGTTTTCGCCGGACTCTTCTTTCTATTTTCACTTTGAAAAAGTGAAGACAAAAAACACAAGACACTTGAATGTGTTTGTTTTGAGAACTCGTATTTTCTTTCGAAAATACATTTGTAATTGAATCTAAAAGATTCAATTTACTAGTCAGCTTTCCAGATTGTTAAAGAGCATGTGTTTCTAAAATCTCTATAAATAGAGTAAAGAACCACTTTCTAATGATTTTCCGCAAGTCGCACAGACGTCAAAAAACGGACTCAACAAAGATAGCCTTTATTGAATCTGCAATTTGGTGCAGAAAATTCTTAGAGAGTGGTGGGCGATACCGGGCTCGAACCAGTGACCCCCTCCTTGTAAGGGAGGTGCTCTCCCAACTGAGCTAATCGCCCACGATAGTTTCCTCTTATCTCCACTTTAGTAAAGTGAAAGTAAAAGCCATCCTTCGTGGAAAGAATGGTGGGTCGTGCAGGATTCGAACCTGCGACCAATTGATTAAAAGTCAACTGCTCTACCAACTGAGCTAACGACCCGTGGCGTCCCATAGGGGAGTCGAACCCCTGTTACCGCCGTGAAAGGGCGGTGTCCTAGGCCTCTAGACGAATGGGACTAAGTGTTTCTTGCGAATGTTGTTGGGCAACATTCGCGCTCTCTTACATTTCGACCAAGCAATCTGTGTGGACACTGCATAAAACAGCAGGTCATATCGTTAAGGAGGTGATCCAGCCCCAGGTTCCCCTAGGGCTACCTTGTTACGACTTCACCCCAGTCATGAACCACACCGTGGTAAACGCCCTCCCCGAAAGGTTAAGCTATCTACTTCTGGTGCAGCCCACTCCCATGGTGTGACGGGCGGTGTGTACAAGGCC
>NZ_JAKJSI010000106.1:0-1384 GCF_050336695.1 Photobacterium minamisatsumaniensis
ATTACACACTTGATTATTTATAATTGATTTTGGTAACAAAAAAGCCACCTGGAATACCAGATGGCTTTGATTAAGGTAAATAATTTTAGGTATATATAAAAACTATACTTCTAGGTATTCTGCTGTTTTTTTATCGTTATAGACATCACGATCTAATTCGCCAATTTTATCTGCAACTAGCATAGCTATCATCACATCAACAACGTTATTAAGTAGTGTTCTGAACATACCTGCGAACCAGTCAATACCAATTAGGATTGCAACACTTTCAAGTGGTAAACCCATAGAAGTTGCTAGGAATGTATATACGATGATCATGCCACCAGGAACAACGATAGTACCCATACACATCATGACTGATAGCAATATTGCCATCCCCATTTGGAAAGGTTCAAGTACAATACCTGTTGATTGGCTCATAAAGAAAATGGCTAAGACATAACACATTACCGCGCCATTCGCATTCATTGTCATCGTAATTGGACCAGCGAAATCAGACACTTTACGGCTAACACCAAACTTAGTGACAGAATCTTCCATTTTTGTTGGTAGGCAGATTGCTGATGACGTAGTTGTCATAGACATAATCGCTAACTTTGCAAATTTCGACGGCATTTTAAATGGGTTGATTTTAAGTAACGTTGCTGTCGCAAATCCATAAACAAACAAAAGGATAAGGCTACCAATAGCAAGCGCACCTAAGAACTTAAGCATAGGTACAATGACAGCGAACCCAACGGCACCCGATACGTTAGCAAGCAGACAGAAGATACCGATTGGTGCTAAATTCATCACCATTTTAATGATGTTCATGATAACGCCATTAATGCCGACCACAAACTCACTGATCATCGTTTTGCCTGTTGCACGAGTATATGATCCCATTGCTAAGCCAAAAATAATGGCGAAAACAATACATGGAATCATTGCACCGCTGGCCATTGAACCAACAATATTCGTAGAAAAGAAGCCTAAAAGTGTCTCTGTAATGGAAGCTTCAGGTGCCGCCAAAGCTGCCGCTTCAGCTCCCCCAGCAATGGTAATACCTATACCAGGCTGAATAACCAGTGCAAGTCCAAGTCCGACAAAGGCGGATATTGTTGTTAATCCAATAATCCATTTAAATGTATGCAGGCTCATTTTACCTGCGCCTTTGTTGTCCACGTTTCCAATTGCAGCAGTTACTGCTGTCATTACCAACAAAACGACAGACATTTGGATTAAACGAATGAAGATGTCGCCAATAAATTTTAAATTCGCTGCCCAAGGTCCAACCAATGCCCCAAATACAATACCGCCAACGGTTGCAATGAGAATTTGTGTTGTCAATGACATTTTTTCTTTAGGTTTATTTGCCGCTATACTTATAGACATAATACAGATC
>NZ_JAKJSI010000107.1:0-1256 GCF_050336695.1 Photobacterium minamisatsumaniensis
GATCATGATTTAGAATTCGTTGAAAATGTACAAGATAGTGCACTTAAAAAGTTAATAATTGAGATGCGAGATCTGTAGACCTTCTTATAACAAAAACATCAAGTTGACACGTTTTACTCCGCAGTTTTGGTATGAAGTTTAGTGTACTTGGTGGGTTAGCCGTGGTGCAACTTATGTTAGACGTTAGGTTAATTAAATTTTAGCCAATTAAGGATCAAGGATGGATGAAGATTTAACGTTATTGAATGATTTTAATGAACTGGCTGGTGAGCAAGCAACAATTTATGGTAGAAATTACATATATGATACGGACGGTGCATACTCGGTTGGGTTTTATCGGTTGTGCGAAGGTTTAGATAGTTCTACTGGAATTTGTAAACTGAAATACTTAGGTGTTTTTAATGGTGGTCGCTTTTTTGATGAAGTTGAACCAGAAAAATCAGGCTTTGTACTTTCTAGCAGAGATTCAATAATTGAAGGCTATCCGATGTCGAAAGACACAATTTCGGTAGGTCAGTTCAGAGTTGAATACAGATCGACTCATATTTGCACGGATATTCATAATTCACTTCTTCCTTTCCCCCGGTATTGGGAGTCGGATTTTGAAGTCATTAAGTTAAACTTTCCGGAGGAGGCACAAAAAATATCGGAACTGTTAGATCAAAGAATATCGTATTTGGCAAAAATTCAAGCATCTAAAGGTTATAAATCAGCATGGGTTTATTATAGGTTTCTTGAAAAATCTGAATTTTTAACTTCTGTTATTAATGGAAATATTTTAAGAAATACATGCTATTTCTTTTGTCCAGAAGTTTATTACAATAAATACTCATCTCGTGTAATGTCAATGTCAGTGAAGGAAAGAGCTGAGTTACATAGAAATCATGTACCTAATTGGAATCGCTGGGATTAACCTAACAAGGCCATCAAGGTGATGCATTACACTCGGCGGTTTGGGTATGGAGTTCAGTGTGCTTTGTTGGTTCAGCGTGGCACACCTTATGGCGGCGTTATATAAATCGTAAAATATGAAGGTGTACATGCTAGAAATTTCTGAAAATGCCATTTTGATTCGAATTAACCGTCTTTACGATGAAGCTTTAAGTGCTGCGGAATTATATGAAGCAACGCGTGGAGTATGGGTTATTGGCTCGCGTAGAGAGAAAGTTGAGTTAGCATTAACTGTTTATAAAGGTGAGATAAAGGAAGTCTATCTAGTTTCTAGTTGGCATCCTGCTGGTTCAACACCATATGAA
>NZ_JAKJSI010000108.1:0-1145 GCF_050336695.1 Photobacterium minamisatsumaniensis
AAAATCCGAAGTACAGCGACACCATTTGACCCTCAATACCAAGAATACTTGGAAAAGAGAAAGTCCAAAAGGCTAGCTCGTAACTCTTGGAGAGAGCCTATCCCGACTGCGTTATAAGTTGCTGGGTATCATTTTGATGCCTTTGTGGAGGCTTGAGCCTAGTGCAGTGAAAGTTGCACGCTGGGTTCTTAGGGAGACGGCACTTGGTAACAAGTGTCGTCCACCCGACAAAAATAAGCTAGAACAAATCGGCCTGACCTCGTTGCTGGACAAAACTGATTTAAAGCAACGCTCTTTACTCTTCACTTGATGGAAATCACTTGCAGAGAATGACGACTGATGTAATTTGTCATGCTTGATTCACAACTTTTGCCAACAACACGGTCAACTATGCCAAGTAAAGACATCAAATTTATTGCCGTCGACATGGACGGGACTCTGCTCGATCAAAATAGCCAATTACCCGAAGACTTCTACTCGGTTTACCAGCAATTAGAGCAGCGCGATATCATTTTCTCCGCCGCATCAGGCCGTCAGTATTACAGCTTAATGGAGACGTTCGCACCGATTAGCGATCGTATGATGTTTATCGCTGAAAATGGCACACTGGTGATGCACCAAGGCGAAGAGTTGTATCGCTGTGAAATCGACAAACCTTCTATTGAAGCGATTATTAAGCAGGCGCGTGCAATTGACGGGGCAAATATCGTCTTATGTGGTACGCAGTCGGCTTATATTGAAACCCAAGACCCGCAGGCGCTAAAAGAGTTCGCTAAGTACTATCATCGTTGTCATTATGTCGACGATCTTTTAGCTGTCGATGATGACTTTATTAAAGTCGCCATTTGTCATTTTGATGGCACTGAAGAGCATGTATTCCCAAGTTTTGACCGCAAGTTTGCTCAAAGCCATCAAGTTGTGGTGAGCGCGAAAATCTGGCTCGATGTGATGAACGCCAAAGCCTCGAAGGGTGCGGCGATTGAACACTTACAAAATACGCTTGGGTTTAGCTATGAGCAGACGATGAGTTTTGGTGATTACCTTAATGACCTAGAAATGCTCAAGGCGAGCTATCACTCTTACGCAATGGACAACGCCCATCCTAAAGTAAAGCAAACCGCGCGCTTTTCAGCACCTAGTCATCG
>NZ_JAKJSI010000021.1:0-142904 GCF_050336695.1 Photobacterium minamisatsumaniensis
CGATCATATTTTATCTATAACTCTAATAATTATTACGATCAAAAAATAGTTATGTGATGAGTGTTTCATAAAAGCAATGAGCATAGGTGTAGATTGATTTAGTGTTTTTATACTAAGTGCCCACACATGTTAGATCTATCATCTGGTAAAGAGCGGATTATCCAGGAGTTTGTTCCGGGTAAACAGGTTACGCTTGCCCACCTTGTTGCCAATCCAACTGAGGAGTTGTGTGAGCGAGTCGGGGTTGAGAGCAATGGAGCTATTGGGATATTGACGCTAACACCAGGCGAAACATCCATTATCGCCGGCGATATCGCAACGAAATCTGCAAATGTAAATATTGGATTTTTAGACCGTTTCTCAGGTGCTTTAGTTATAACCGGCAGTGTTGCATCGGTCGATGAGGCGTTGAATACAGTTATTTCTGTACTTAATACCACTTTGTCTTATAACACCTGCGAAATAACTAGGACCTAACATGGATAACCAGAAAATATCGAATATTGCTTTTATTGGTGAGGTTGATGCCGGTAAATCAGCACTTATTAATAAAATGCTAGATCAGGAAACTAATACTGGAAAGACGCAGGCCGCTATTTTTTATCAAGGCAGCGTTATTGATACACCGGGAGAGTTTGTCGATAACCGTTCTTGGAATGGTGCATTGCTGTCGACAATCTCGACGGTAAAAACAATTGTGATTTTACAGCCTGCTGATGCGAAGCGTGTCAGTGCGCCGAGCGGCTTATTACGAGTATATCCGAATAAGAATATTGTCGCGGTGATCAGCAAGGCTGATGTTGAGAGTGCTGATTGTGAAAGGGCAGAGCGCCTATTGAAGGGGCAGGGGATAACCGGACCTTATTTCCGCACCTCTATTTATGATCCTTCATCGATTGACCAACTCTATGAGCACTTACTTTCTCTTCAGCCAGTAAATGCTGAGTGAAACCATTCTAATTGCAAGGGAAGCGGTAATGAAACAGTTAATTTCTGCTGCAGATATACGTAAAGCAAAAGCGAATAAGAAGTCTTATCTGGTTGTGCCGGTAACGCAGTACATCATTACGCCAGAAGCGCGTGATGTAGCCAATGTCGAAGGTATTGAGCTGCTCAACGCTGAGCCGTGTCATCAACAAGCTGCACTACAACCGGAAAATGCAGCAAGCGATCAGATTTTGCCAAAAGTAAAGGAAAGTGGCGCAGAAAGCTCAAACCTGTTAGCTGCCAAAATCCAGTCTGAGATTGAGTCGAAGCTCACACGCGTCGACAGTGATCAGAGTGCGTTGATTAAAGAGCTGATCAGCAAGGCATTGCAAGACTTTGGTGTACAGGCACCGCCGTCGGCACGGCAAATTAATGATGACGGCATTGTTCTGGTACGAGGCAGCGCGGTTCAACTGGGTGAGTTTGATGGTGCGCCTGGCAAGAATATCGGCCTAACGGATGTTATTGGTGCCCAAGACAATAGCAACATGGGCGTCGGTTACATGGGCTGGGAGAATGCTTTCTTCCCTTGGACCCTATGCTATGACGAAGTCAATGTGGTTTTGGAAGGGGAGTTTCATGTGAAGACGGCCTCTGGGACCACGGTTGGCAAGCCGGGTGATGTCATTTTCATTCCTAAGGGAAGCACGGTGGAGTTCGGTACTCCGACCCATGTGCGCTATGTCTACATTACTTACCCTGTTGAGTGGGCGTAATCATGGACAGCAAAGCCACGCCTGCCTTTATTACTGAAGATTACTTACGCCTGCATGTTGGTTTACGTGCTGGCGGTGAGATCTTTTTGCCGGTAGGGACCCGCTTTACACCCGCAGCCCAGCAAATGGTTACTGAACGGCAAATTACGGTGAAGTGGCGTAGTGACAATGGACAGGTGTTTTCGAGCCGAGAAGGTGAGGCCCTAGAACCTGCCGAGCAGGTACATCCATTGAAAACTAATAATGTACGCCCTGAGAATGCGTGCGTGATGTGCGGATCGCATATTGCCGATAAGCCGGCATTAATGACCCATTTGAATGACCAAGTGCTCGTACCGAAAACCCATCCGCGGATTGCATTACGGGGAAAACTCGATAGCTGCATCTGTTTTTGTGTTATGGCGCAGTGTGCACTGGAAGGGCAGCCTGAACTGCTCAAAGGCTTTATGGCTGATATTCGCTCTTATCTCGGGCAAGTGTTGCAGGCTGAAGTGACCGAGCAACAACTGCCGTTGCCGAGGCTTGGCAGCTTTGACGCCGATGAGGTGCATCGCTGGTCGCACAAGCCACTGGCTTACTTGGGCCATGATCATTTATTGCCCGATGCGTGTTACGGCCACACTGTTGCCCAGCTGAATTACCTGCGTGCCTTGGTTCGCGAGCTTGAGTTAATTGCTAGTCAGGTCTATCTCGATGACAGCATGCAGTTGAGCCGAAATGACATTGTGGCGGGGTTAAAGCGGCTGTCCAGTGTGGTTTACGTCGTGATGATTTTGGTATTGCAGTGTGAAAAAGGCCATCAGGCCATCCTCAAGGAGTTGGGCCATGAAGTTGCTTGAAACTTGCCGGGAAGCCTGTCGTAAACAACCGAAGCGCATCGTTTTCCCTGATGCTGAGGACGTACGTCTACTCCATGCTGCCAATGAGATGAAATTGGCGGGATTGGCTGAGCCTATTTTGCTGGGTAACCCGTTCCGGTTGCGTGATATGGCTCATCGTAGCGGGATAGCTGTGCCTTGTTTGACATTACTGTCGCCGGAGTCGGCTGGGTGTTTTGATGAAATGGTCGCCAGTTATGTGAGCCGCCAGCGCAAGCCTATCACTGCTGAGGAAGCGGCAACCCGGCTCAAGCAGCCATTGGATTTCGCCATGATGATGGTCGCCCATGGATACGCCGATGTGTGTATTGGCGGCAACGTATCGACAACGGGTGATGTGATCCGGGCAGCTATTCGCGGTGTGGGCATTGCCCCTAACTCCAAAACGGTATCGAGTTTTTTCCTGATGCTCTCACCGGATGGCCAAGCCGTGCATGCGTTTTCTGATGCCGGGGTGATCCCGTTGCCGACGGCTGAGCAGCTGGCTGATATTGCGATTGATACCGCCGCAAACTTCGCCCGGCTTACTGGCCAAACACCACGGGTAGCCATGCTGTCATTTTCCACCAAGGGGAGTGCAGAGCACCCTACTGTAAGTAAAGTGACCGAAGCGACAGAGATGGTGCGCCAGCGCTGTCCGGACATGATCATCGATGGTGAGGTGCAATTTGACGCTGCCATCGTCCCTGCGGTTGCGGCGCAGAAAATGCCGAATAGCCCACTCGAAGGGCAGGCAAATGTGTTTATTTTTCCTTCGCTTAACGCCGGCAATATAGCCTACAAGGTTGCCCAGCGGTTAGGCGGATATATGGCGTTGGGGCCGATGCTGCAAGGCTTGGCTTCACCGGTACATGACTTATCTCGCGGCTGTAGTGCGAACGATATCGTTGATATTTCGGTATTGGCTTCATGTCTGTGTCGATAACTTTAAAAACAAATGTTGAGGAATAGCTAATGGAAGCGTTAGGCATTATTGAAACCAAAGGACTGACTGCATTGATTGAAGCATCTGATGCGATGGTTAAGGCCGCTCGCGTGCAGTTGGTGGGGTACAAGCAAATTGGGTCAGGCATTGTTTCAGCGATGGTACGCGGTGATGTGGCGGCTTGCAAAGCGGCAACAGATGCCGGTGCTGCAGCCGCTCAACGTCTAGGCGAAGTGGTTGCAGTTCATGTGATCCCTCGTCCGCACGGCGACTTGGAAGCAATCTTCCCAATCACTACGGAAGTAGAAGAAAAAAAGGCACCAGCAACTAAATCACGCACTGAAAGCAAATAATCCAAGGAGCAGTTAAATGGACGCATTAGGAATTCTAGAAACCAAAGGGTTGACCGCACTTATCGAAGCATCGGATGCGATGGTCAAGGCTGCACGCGTGGAGCTTGTTGGCTATCAGCAAATCGGCTCTGGTTATGTTACCGCATTGATCCGTGGTGACGTGGCATCGTGCAAAGCAGCAACAGATGCGGGCTCAGTTGTGGCCCAACGTTTGGGTGAGTTAGTCGCGGTCCACGTGATCCCTCGTCCTCACCAAGATCTTGAAAAAGTATTCCCGATCACGGTGAAGTAATGGTTTTCCCTTGGCATGTGCTAAGGGGAGCCGCAGCATGAGGAGTTCGTATGCGCATCGCGAAAGTTATAGGCCATGTTATTGCCACCGTCCGCAGCCAACATATGCGGATGGATAAGCTCTGTTTGGTGGAGTTTGTCGATAAGCAAGGTAACGGCATGGGTGAGATCCATATTGCGATGGATCAGCTTGGAGCGGGCGAGGGCGAGTGGGTGATGGTGGTCTCGGGCAGTTCGGCCCGGGCAGCTTACGGTGATTTGCAAACCGGCTCACCTGTTGATCTTTGCGTGGTGGGGATCATTGATGAAGTCACCGCGTCACGCGAACAGCTTTATCGGAAAATTTAACCGGTTGCATGGAGTAGATTCATTATGGATCAGCAGCAAATAGAAGAAATTGTCAGACGTGTTGTCATGCAACTCGATATGACTCAAAACGGCACGTCTTCTGATTGCGGGGCCGGTGATTACGGTATCTATCCAACGCTAGATGGTGCCGTTGCCGCCGCGAAACAGGCTCAGAAACAAATTCATTCACTGGCTTTGCGTGACGAGATGATCCTAGCTATTCGCAGAATGGCTAAAAAGCACGCCAAAGAGCTGTCTACCATGGCGGTAGAAGAAACGGGTTTTGGCCGTGTTGAAGACAAAATTGCCAAGCATCTGCTGGTTGCCCAGCGTACCCCGGGGACCGAAATTTTAGCCCCGCAGGCGGTATCCGGCGATGCGGGAATGAGCTTGATGGAAAATGCCCCATGGGGCGTCATTGCTTCTGTCACCCCGAGCACCAACCCGTCCTGTACGGTGATCAATAATGCGATCAGCATGATTGCTGCGGGTAATGCAGTGGTATTTGCACCGCATCCAGCAGCCAAGAAAGTGTCACAGTACGCGATCCAACTGGTAAACAAAGCCAGTGAAAGTGTCGGTGGCCCGGCCAATATCTGTACTACGGTGGCGACGCCGTCGCTGGAAAATGCCCAAGCCCTGTTCTGCTATCCGGGGATCGGCCTGTTGGTGGTTACTGGTGGTGACGCCGTTGTCGATGCGGCGCGCAAAGTTACCGATAAACGTCTGATTGCTGCCGGTCCGGGTAACCCGCCGGTGGTAGTGGATGAAACGGCTGATCTGCAACGTGCTGCAATTTCTATCGTGCAGGGGGCCTCATTCGATAACAACATCGTTTGTGCCACAGAGAAAGAAATCATTGCGGTTGCATCGATTGCCGACAAGCTGAAAGCCTGTATGTGCCAGCATGGTGCGTTTGAGTTAAGTCCAGCGCAAGCTGAGTCAGTTGCCCGTATCGTGCTCAAAGGGTATCCCGGTGAGCATCCTTCAGCCGATCCTAAATGGGTTGGACGAGATGCGGCCAAGATTGCCGCTGCCGCTGATATTCAAGTGCCTGCTGATACTCGCCTGTTGGTATTTGATGCGGATAAAGATCATGTCTTTGCCACGACTGAACAAATGATGCCAATTATTCCATTGATCAGGGCCCAGCATGTCGATCAGGCCATTGATTGGGCGGTGGAGCTTGAAAACGGTAATCGACATACCGCGGCGATTCATTCGAAAAATATCGATGTACTCACCCGCATGGCCTTTGAAATGGACTGTAGTTTATTGGCCAAAAATGGACCTGCGATTGCGGCAATAGGCGCTGGTGGTGAAGGCTGGACAACCATGACGATTTCGACCCCAACCGGGGAAGGGGTGACGAATGCGTTGACTTTCACTCGTAAGCGCCGTTGTACCGCTGTTGATGCGTTCAGGATCGTATAGCTATGACTAGTTTGCTCGAACATGTTAACCAACACCTATTGCTCATTGACGAGCTGGTCAATGACGAGTCCCCAGTGTCAGCACCAGACCAGTGGTATGTCGGTATCGACTTAGGGACGGCGGATATCCAGACCGTTGTGATCGATGGTCGTGGCCTTCCTGTCGCCGCTTTTCTTGATTGGGCCGATGTGGTCCGGGACGGGGTGGTTGTGGATTATGTTGGTGCTTGCCGGATTGTGCGGGAGCAGTTACGAAAAGTTGAGCAGAAGCTTGGTGTGGCCGTCGAGCAGGCAATCACTTCATACCCACCGGGTACGGATCCACGGATCTCTATCAATGTGGTGGAGTCTGCCGGGGTGTTGGTGAGCCATGTGATTGATGAGCCAAGCAGTGTTGCAGAGCTGCTGCAAATCCAAGAGGGGGCGGTGATCGATGTCGGTGGCGGTACCACGGGCACTGCCATTATCGCCAATGGCGAGTTGGTCACCTCGCTTGACGAACCGTCGGGTGGCCGCCATGTCAGCTTGACGATTGCCGGCGGGCTAGGGGTTGAGGTGGATGAAGCTGAGCAATATAAGCGACGTAGCCATGAAGACCCACTCGTTGCCACTATGGCTAAGCCGGTCATTGAAAAGATGGCAGACATTGTGAGTGAGCATTTGGCTGGCCATCATCCGACCGCAATGTATTTGACCGGTGGTGGCACCTTGATTGCGGGCTTTAGTGATATTTTCCGTAAGGCATTCCCAACAATCAATGTGGTTGAGTTTTCAAGGGCCTTGTACCTGACGCCACTTGCTATTGCGAGCTATGGCTTGATGTTGGAAGGTAAGGAGTAAGCTATGAGCGTGTCACAAGCCGATGTTGCCGCGATTGTTCAACAGACCCTGACGCAATATCGTCCTCACCGTGGTTTTACATTCCGCTCACCTGCCGTCACGGTGACGGGTGGATACTGCGTCAACCAATTAGGGGATGTGCTTAAAGAGCTTGGCGCGTCAAACGTTCTGCTGGTAGCCGACAAGCAGGTGTACCAGCTTGGTCTAACGGCAGGCTGTGAGACGGCAATTAAACTCTCCGGACTTTCCCTTACGCTGTTTACCGATATTGCCGGCGAGCCGGATAGTGATTGCTTGAAGATGGGGAGCGACACCCTCAAGACTTGCGGTGCCGATTTTGTACTAGGCGTTGGTGGTGGTTCGGCATTGGACGCCGCCAAAGCCATTGCCGTTATTGGTGATTACCAAGGAAAACTGACTGACTTTAAAGTGGGTGGAATAGCATCAAGGCGAGTCGGCCTAGGCGCGATCCCGACAACGGCGGGAACGGGCTCTGAAGTCACCGATATTACCGTGATTAAAGATTTGGCGTTAGGTATCAAGGTGCCGGTCAAAGGTCCAGCTTTAGTACCTGATATGGCCCTTATTGATCCTGCCCTGATGCTGGGGGTACCTGCTGAAATCACCGCCGCGACGGGTATCGATGCGCTTACCCATGCTATAGAAGCCTATATTTCTCGCTATTCCAATCCACTATCAAAGGCGTATGCCTATCACGCAATTGAAGCCATTAGCAAAGCACTACCGGTAGCCGCAGGCTATGGCCAAGACATTGATAAGCGGTATGACATGGCAGTTGCAGCCTATAAAGCAGGCTTGGCATTCAGTAATGCCGGGTTGGGGCTAACCCACGCTATCTCTCATCAGATTGGTGCCCGGTACCATCTTGCCCACGGTGTCGCCAATGCCATCTTACTACCGTATGTAATGGCTTTTAATGCCCTTAGCTGTGAAGCCGAGTTAGCAGAAGTGGCCAATGCACTGGGTGTTGGGCGTGATTCCATGACACCGCGTGAACGCTGTAGGGCCGCAGTGTTGGCGGTTCGCCAGTTGGTGATGGATTTGGGGCTGCCGACATCACTTGCCGACGTTGATATTGCTAAGCGGGATATTCCGTTGCTGGCGGAACAGGCGATGAAAGACATCTGCCTACAGGGCAACCCAAGAGATGTGAGGCCTGCGCAGATCTCAGGATTATTGCAGCAAGTTATTACCGGTACCTTGCCGGAAGGATATTGCTGATGGATAGAAAAGTTATCCATAGTGTCGGCATCGACATTGGCACAACGACCACCCAAGTGATTTTTTCTAACCTGACGGTGGTTAACCGTGCGCCTGCATCTCAGGTTCCGGTCTATGAATTTATCGAGCGTGACATCGTATATCAGAGCCCGGTTACCTTCACACCGATTAACCATCAGGGCACGATTGATGCGCTTGGTCTACAGCAATTTATAGAGCAGCAAATTGAACTTGCTGGCTTAGATTCCGGCGGTAAAGCAGGGGAAGGGGTGGAAACCGGCGCGATTATTATTACCGGAGAAACGGCAAAAGCGCATAACGCCCGTGATGCCATCATGGATTTGTCACAACGGCTAGGTGATTTTGTGGTTGCGACCGCTGGGCCCAACCTTGAATCGGTTATTGCAGGCCGTGGCAGTGGTGCTCAGGAGCTTGCGCAGAACGGTCACCTTAAGGTGATGAATATCGATATTGGCGGTGGTACCTCCAATTATGCGGTGTTTGACTGTGGCCGGGTTGTCGAGACTGCTTGCCTCAATATTGGCGGTCGTTTGGTGGAGCTAAACGACAACGGTGACGTGGTGTATGTCCATAAACCAGCAGTGGTCGTGATGCAGGATCTGTTCGGGGAAACCCTACATCCGCGCCAGATCACGGCAGATCATCTCAAGCGAATAATTGATCGCATGGCGGATCTGATTGTTGAAGTCATGGAGGGGCAGTTATCACCACTGGCCATCCAACTGCTGCAAACATCTGGCTTATCAGAGCACAAGGATCTTGATGCTGTTTTCTTGAGTGGTGGCGTTGGAGAGTGTTACTACCATGCGGATAACCCCGCACAGATAGGCAGCTTTGGTGATATTGGGCCTCAACTTGCACTTTCATTGCTGCGTCATGGCCGGTTGGCCCATTATCCGGTGCGCCGTCCAAACCAGACATTACGTGCCACGGTGATTGGTGCCGGGGCATATTCACTGACGCTATCGGGTTCAACCATCTGGCTTAATTCAGCCGAGTTGCCACTTAAAAATATTCCAGTGGTTCACCCAGCTGTGGACTGGCAACAGCCGCAGCCTGAAATATGCGATCAAATTGTGATTGCTGCCGAGCGAATGGATCTAGCCATTGGCTGCGATCGCTACGCGATTGCCCTCGACCGTGGAATGCCAATCCGATACCAGACCGTGCAGCATGTGGCGGCTGAACTAGCCCGCTTCTACCAGCAGCACGGTAACCATCAGGATCCGGCATTTGTCATTGTACATAACGATATCGGTAAAGCGTTGGGGATGGAACTACAGCCTCAGCTGCATCCGCTACCTATCACTGTCATTGATGAAGTGATCACCCATGAGGGTGACTATATCGATATTGGAAATAGTTACTTCGGCGGGGAGATTGTGCCATTAACTGTGAAATCTCTCGCCTTCCCGTCTTAAAAGGAGTTGTTACATGAAGTTAAAAACCCACCTGTTTGGTCAAACTTACCAATTCAGGGATGTAAAAGATGTACTTGCTAAAGCGTCAGATCTTCGCTCGGGCGATATTTTGGCGGGCGTTGCGGCGCATACGGCGCAAGAGCGAGTCGCGGCTAAACATGTGCTGTCGGAAATGACATTGAAGGATTTGCGTGAAAATCCGGTTGTCAGCTACGAAACCGATTTGATCACCCGGATTAATCAAGACAGCTTGAATCGCACTATGTTCGAGAAAATTCAGAACTGGACGGTGAGTGAGCTGCGTGAGTACGTACTCAGTGATGTCAGTAACGAAGACATGCAACGTCTGCGCAAAGGCTTAACCGCAGAAATGGTGTCAGCCGTTGGTAAGCTGTGCTCGAACGGTGACTTGATGTATGGCGCCAGTCAGATGCCAGTGATCACCAAGGCCAATGCGACAGTCGGTTTGCCTGGGCACTTTAGCTGTCGCCTGCAGCCAAATGATACCCGTGATAACGTCAATTCTATTCTGGCCCAAACCTATGAAGGTTTAACCTATGGTTGTGGCGATGCGGTGATTGGTATTAACCCGGTGACAGATAGCGTCGAAAATACCACCCAGATGCTAAATGCAATTCAAGATGTGATCACTAAGTGGAATATTCCTACCCAGCCTTGTGTCTTGGCGCACATAACCACTCAGATGGAAGCGGTTCGCCGGGGAGCACCTGGGGGCTTGTTATTCCAAAGTATTGCTGGCTCAGAAAAAGGACTGGCGGAATTTGGTGTGAGTGTCGACATGCTCGACGAAGCCTATGAAGTTGGTAAGCAGTACTGCAATCTGGCTGGCGAGAACATGATGTATTTCGAGACCGGGCAGGGATCTGAACTCTCTGCCGATGCCCACCATGGTGCCGATCAGATGACGATGGAAGCGCGATGCTACGCATTGGCACAACGCTATAACCCTCACTTGGTGAACACCGTTGTTGGCTTTATTGGTCCTGAATACCTCTACAACCACCAACAAATTATCCGTGCCGGGTTGGAAGATCACTTCATGGGTAAACTGTCGGGAATACCGATGGGATGTGATGCGTGTTACACCAACCACGCCGATACAGATCAGAACTCAAACGAAAACCTAGTGACTCTTCTGGCAGCTGCTGGGGTTAACTTTGTTATTGGTATGCCGCTTGGTGACGACATCATGCTGAATTACCAAACCACTTCGTTCCATGATACCGCCACTGTTCGACAGCTATTGAAATTGCGACCGGCACCGGAGTTTGAAGCGTGGATGGAAACCATGGGCTTTATGGAAAATGGCAGGTTAACCCGCAAGGCGGGCGACCCATCAGTTTTCTTCAAATAAGGGGTAGCTAGGAATGAACGAACAGAAGATTCAGGATATTGTCGCCACCGYACTTGCACAGCTAGGTGAAAAAGATGTCAGCCCGGCTACGGTCACCAAGGTGGTTGATGCACAAGTCACACAACAGAGTAATAACAGCACTGAGTCGTTACCTGATTTGGGTGATAAATGCTTTAAGAAATGGAATGGCATTAGTGAGGCTGCTGATAGCAAAGTCATCGATGATTTGATGTCGCAGACAGATGCTCGGGTGGGGACTGGACGTACAGGCCCACGTCCAAGAACAACCGCGCTACTGCGATTTTGGGCCGATCACTCACGTTCGAAAGATACGGTGATTAAGAATGTCGAATCGTCATGGCTGCAAGAGCGCAACCTGATGGAAGTTCAGTCTTGCGCAGCTGATAAAGATGTTTACCTAACCCGCCCGGATCTTGGCCGCAAACTCAATGATGATGCCAAAATGCTGATTCGTGATAACTGCAAAAAAGCGCCACAGGTACAGGTTGTGCTGTCTGATGGGTTAAGTTTGGATGCCGTAACTGTCAACCATGATGAAATCCTTCCACCACTGATCAACGGTTTGAAAAATGCCGGACTGGATGTCGGCACGCCTTTCTTCCTGCGTTACGGCAGGGTAAAAGCACAAGATGAAATTGGCATGCTGCTAGATGCTGAAGTCAACCTGCTGCTAATTGGAGAGCGTCCGGGGCTAGGTCAGTCAGAGTCATTAAGCTGTTATGCGATCTACAAGCCAACAGAAAAAACGGTCGAGTCAGATCGCACCGTAATATCAAATATTCACGCTGGGGGCACACCACCGGTGGAAGCGGCGGCGGTGATCGTCGATTTGGTAAAAACCATGCTGGCGCAGAAAGCCAGTGGCATTAACTTGAAGCGCTAAGAAGGAACGAAGCATGGCAATTTTAGACAAAATTCAACCATCAGTATTGGCTACCCGTGTGATTGCCTCGGTCGATCCGGTTTACAAGGAAAAAATGGGGCTTCAGCCCCATCACAACAGTATAGGTATCATCACATCTGATTGTGATGACGTGACCTATTGCGCCTTGGATGAAGCAACCAAAGCAGCAAATGTAGATGTGGTTTATGCCCGTTCATTTTATGCCGGTGCTGCGCACTCATCTGGCCCGACATCCGGTGAAGTGATCGGTATTTTGGCTGGTGGTTGCCCGGCAGATGTCATTGCAGGCCTAGAACGAGCCAAAGCGTTTATCGAAGACGAAGCGGCTTTCCAGTGCGCTGATGAAAATGGTGATATCGCTTTTTTTGCCCATTTGGTGTCATCAACAGGCAGCTATCTATCCGCCGAAGCCGGGGTAGAGCAGGGCGAAGCTCTAGCTTATTTGATTGCTCCTCCGTTAGAAGCAATGTACGCCCTGGATGCAGCTTTGAAAGCCGCTGATGTTCAGTTGGTGAACCTGTTTGCGCCACCATCGGAAACTAACTTTGGTGGCGGTCATTTGGCTGGTTCACAAGCCGCGTGCCGAGCAGCGTGTGATGCGTTTGAGGCTGCCGTGCTTGATGTTGCTCGAAACCCAATAGCTAACTAGGTGAGGTAGATGTGGAACCGTTATTGAACCTGGTTCAGCAGGGCGGCGTCGTTGGTGCGGGGGGCGCAGGCTTCCCGACCTACGTCAAACTTGATTGCCAAGTTGAGCTGGTGTTGGCCAACGGCGCTGAATGTGAGCCATTGCTGTATAAGGATCAGGTCTTGATGCAGCAGTGGGGACATGAGCTGTGTGGCGGGATGCTACTGGCCATGAAGCAGGTCGGTGCGGCACGCGGGATCATTGGCATTAAAAAGAAAAATGCCGATACCATCGCGATACTGACCTCCTTGCTGCCGGCCAATATCGAATTGCTGCTGATGGATGATGTTTATCCTGCTGGCGATGAAGTTGAACTGGTTTTCCACGCTACGGGGAAACGTATTCCTGCTGGTGGATTACCGAAAGATATCGGGGTGATGGTTAATAACATTGAATCCTTTATCAATGTTTTCCGTGCAGCAAACGATCAGCCTGTGACAGAAACAATGATCTCCGTTCACGGTGAGGTTTCCTCGCCGTATTCGGCGTGGTTACCCATTGGCATGACTTACCGTGAGGCCATTGCACTTGCCGGTGGAATGATCCGTGAGGACTGTGTCGTTGTTGAAGGTGGCCCGATGATGGGCTCGATAACGACTGATTTAGATAAGCCGATAACGAAAGTTTCCAGTGGTTTACTGGTGTTGCTGAAAAGTTCACGGATAGCACGGGTCAAGTTGCGCAGCGAAGCTGATCTTCGTCGGATAGGTAAGGCAGCGTGCGATCAATGCAGCTTGTGTACTTCCATGTGTCCCCGGAATTTGCTGGGTTATCCAATTCAGCCACATCTGGCGATGCGATCGCTTCAGGTTTCAGGTAGCAATAACCAGAGCTTTGCCTTAGCGGCGCAAGCCTGCTGCGAATGTAACCTTTGTACGATGTGGTCGTGTCCCGAGGGGCTGGATCCTAGTCGGGTATGTGCCACTACCAAGCGGGCACTACGTGAGCAGCAGCAATGGCAATCACCAGCAGAACTACAAGCCAAAACGACGGATGTGCATCCATTACGGGAATACAGGGGCGTGCCGACTAAAAGGCTTGCCCGGCGCTTGGAGTTAAGCCAGTACATGGAAACAAAAGCAGCTTACCGCTCAAGTGATTATGTTCCGGAAGTGGTTTCAATTCCGTTGGCGCAACATATAGGGCTACCTGCACAAGCCATTGTTAAAGAAGGTGAAACGGTAGTTAAAGGGCAGATGATCGGCCAACCTGCACAAGGCGGGCTCAGTACCGCTGTACATGCCAGTATCTCAGGTATCGTTGCTTCAGTCGATGATTCTATCGTCATTAACTATCAGGCAGCCACTGAATAGGTGGCTTAATGCAATTAGAAATAGATTGGAAAAACAAATGTTAAACGCAATTGGCTGTATTGAACTCAACTCTATTGCTCGGGGCTACTTGGTTGCAGATGCGATGCTAAAAGCGGCCAACGTAGAGATTTTATTTAACCGTACGATTTGTCCTGGCAAGTTTATGGTTATGGTGAGTGGGGATGTGGCTGCGATTAATGCCGCAGTTGAAACGGGGTTACAGGTTGGCGGAGGTGAGGTGATAGATGATCTTATCATTGCGAATGTTCACCCGGATGTGTTTCCAGCCATTGCAGGAACCCGCGTTGTCGAACATACCTCAGCGCTGGGTATTGTTGAAACATTTTCTGTTGCGGCGATTGTTGAAGCGGCTGATGCGGCAGTCAAGGCTGCCAATATTGAACTGCTAGAAGTCCATATGGCAATGGCTATCGGCGGTAAAGGCTTTGTCACCCTGACCGGTGATGTGGCTGCAGTACAAGCGGCGGTAGAAGCAGCCGCCGACAGAATTAGGGATAAAGGCGTGTTGGTCGACAAGGTGGTGATTGCGCAGCCACGTAAGGAGATTTTAGAAGGAAAAATTTAACCTGCGAATAACCAAACAGTAGCGCCTATCAAGCGGTATTTCACCCGAGTCAGGCGATTTAATACGTTCCATTTTTTAGCCGTATGCAGTTGCGTAGGGCGGGCTTCTTACACCTTTAAAAAAGTAGCCAGCACTTGTAACTGATGAAAATCATTATTTGGGAAAAGGAAGGTACATCATGAATGACATTATTTTATACATTATGGTGGGCTTTATGGTGTTGGGTGCAGTAGATAAAGTACTCGGCAACCGTTGGGGCTACGGACAGCAATTTGATGAAGGCTTCATGGCAATGGGAGCTCTAGCATTAGCGATGGTTGGGGTTGTGAGTTTAGCCCCGGTTTTAGCCAACCTGCTAAGCCCCGTTGTCGTGCCGCTTTACACTGCACTGGGGGCCGATCCAGCGATGTTCGCTGGTACATTATTGGCTAACGATATGGGAGGCTACCCACTGGCGCAAAGTATGGCTGAAACCGAAGCTGCAGGCTTATTTTCAGGCTTAATCCTTGGTGCAATGATGGGGCCGACATTGGTATTTACCATTCCAGTTGCTTTGGGGATCATTCAGAAAGAAGACACTAAGTACCTTGCCCGCGGGGTGCTAATCGGTATGACGACCATTCCAGTCGGTTGTTTTGTGGGTGGCTTGGTAGCAGGCTTTGATATGGGGATGATCCTCGGCAATTTAGTGCCGATTGTCATTGTGGCCGGTT
The DNA here is from genome assembly GCF_050336695.1 of Photobacterium minamisatsumaniensis. NCBI lineage: Bacteria > Pseudomonadati > Pseudomonadota > Gammaproteobacteria > Vibrionales > Vibrionaceae > Photobacterium > Photobacterium minamisatsumaniensis. Next base: position 15,056 of record NZ_JAKJSI010000021.1, read on the forward strand.
TGATTGCCGTAGGTCTATGGCTCAAGCCAGAAGCAATGATCCGTGGTTTTGAAGTGTTTGGCAAAGGTGTAATTGCTGTTATTACTATTGCGCTGGCTGCGATCGTGGTTGAAACGTTAACTGGGGTTGTATTGATCCCGGGTATGGCTCCGATTTCCGATGGTATCGAAATTGTTGGCGCCATTGCCATTGTATTGGCCGGGGCATTCCCGATGGTTCACTTTATTACCAAGCACCTAAACAAACCGTTGATCAAACTCGGTAGTTCGATGGGGATGGGAGAAACGGCTGCTGCAGGGCTCGTGGCGACCATGGCTAACAACATCGCGATGTTTAATATTTTCAAAGATATGGATAACCGCGGTAAGGTCATCAATGTTGCCTTTGCGGTGTGTGGTTCGTTTGTTTTTGGTGATCACCTTGGTTTCACCGCGGCGGTAAATAGCGACATGATTTCGGCTGTAGTCGCGGGCAAATTAGTCGGTGGTTTAAGTGCCTTAGTACTTGCGGTATACGTGACACGTAACATGATTGATGAACCAGACATGATTCCAGTAAACCAATCATAGTGTATAACTGTGCTTAATTTAATATAGAGGGGTAGCAGAGATGCTGCCCCTTCTCTTTGGCATAATGTAAGCCCTAGCATTACTTCTATACTTATTATACAAGCCAACTGTTCTCAGTACGGTTTGAAAGGAGAGGTTATGGCAGCGAAGCATTGGAATAAGGAACGATTAGAACAGGGTGAATTCGTTCAGCATGAAAGTATGAGTATGCATGATGGTATTGCGATCTGGTGCGACTGTTGTGTCTGTGAGGCGGAACCTTACTGGGTGGAAGTCGCTGAAGAGATGGGGATTAATTTGAGTAATTATGATGAATCTGCGTCAGACTTGAATAAATAGGATGCTTCGCGACATTGAAGCATCCTATCTGAAAATCGGCTTACTGAAGTGTTTCAATCAGCGTGTTTAGTTCTTTAATTAAGGTTTCAGTATCCGCATTATTCTTTTTCATTGCGACAAAAGTGTCTTTTTGAAGCTTCTCTTGCATACCCATAAGCTCTTCATCAGAAAGAATAGATTCGCGTTGCATTGCCATCGCTTTTTTCGCATCAGCAAACTCTTTGATTAACGCACTGCGCTCTTCTTCGCTGGTGGCTTCGTCGCGGACCTTTACTTGGATTTCTTGAGCCTTTTCTATAAAGGTATTTGGATCGTAACCAATTTCATCAGCTTTTTTCTGATAGGCCTGTTCGAAGGCTTTTGCTTGTTCAACTAGTTCAGGATTTGACTGCATTGTTTGTTGGCGAATACTGGTTAAGTCTCGCTGAATTGCATTAATACGCTGGGTTGCTTCTTGCTGGCTAGCAACCGTTTCTGTCGCGACATCACTGGCATTTACCTTAGGGGCAAGGCTGAACATCGCCAGAAACATAAGCGGTAAAGAATATTTGGCAAATGTACGGGCTAGGTTAGGGGATTGAGCTAAGCGTGTTTTAGTATTTTGCATATCAGAACCTTTATAATAATTGGTACTTACCCGTTGGCAGTCAGTTATATCAAATTGAGTTACCGTCGCGGGTCTATGCAATGTATACAAGCGTTCTACTGCAATTGTCAGTAGATTGTCATGAAGCCTTGACGATTGCTGAACAGGCTAAGGTTCAAACGGCGGATATAAAAAAGCCGGCAATCCATATGCCGGCAATAGGAGATAGTGATTTGACTCGCCAGCTAGTGCTGGTCGTGTTCTGTTTATCTCTTGGAATTAAGACTCATCACTGGCTAAAAAAGCCGCATCAAGCTGACAGAAAGCGACAAGTACATTGGCTGCAGCAGCATAAAAACCAAAGTTATCACGCGATTTTGCAGCCTTTACGAAAGTTGGTAGCCAATTAAGCAACATCGTATTAATAAACTTGAGCTGAGCCTGCATTAGCGATTCAGCCTCTTGCTCAGAGTTTTTCTGATTCGCCATTATGATCAAGTTACCCATGAAATCGAGTTCAACAGCAAGGTGATCGGCTGGCTCATTGAATTCTTTTCGCTGAGCTATATCGTACTCATCCATTAACTTGTTCATGTCTTGGGCTGGTTTGTCGTTCAACAAACCGCTTTCACCTACATACATGGATGCATAAGGCAATGCACCAGATTTTGGAGTACTTAAAAATAGCCCACAAAAGTCTGCCGCGAGTTCAAGCTGTGCGTCTTCACGTTCCTCTAATCGCTTCAAAGCATCACGTAATTGATCTACAGGTTGCTTTAATTCTGCCGTCATTGCCAAACCAGAAAGGAAAGTGACCATATCACCACTTTGGTATTGCTCAATATCTTGTTCTGTTAGTTCACGAGCAAATAGTGATGACATCCACCAATAAATTTCGGCACGTTGTTCGTTGAAAGCAATGAATTCTTTCATTTTTACTCCAAGTAAAGGCATTACGGCCTGTGGTGTGAGGGTTAAACCTGTGTCTCAGCCGTAGAGTGAAAACATATTCAGATAAAATTATTAATGCTAATTGATAATTATATGTGAATAGATTTTATGTGCATAATTTTCAAACTAATTTTCAAACAAAAAGTGTAGTCAGGGGCACCCCTGACTACATTATTAATTGTTAACTCACTTATTCAAGATCCATTGCTGGGAATAGCGGGTTAATATCGGTTACTTCAGTTGGGCCATTGAAGCCTGTTACAGCAGGAACTACACCTGTGTATTTTTCAATGTTAACCAATGTTGAAGACGCAGTCGTTGCCTGAGCCAGTTTTGATGAGCCAATATCTTGAGTCAGTACATTTGGATCGCCATAAGTACAAATTGTACCTGGTTTACCACCTTCTAGTGGGCTGTACCAAGCACCTTCATGGATACGACAGACACCTGCCATGAAGTCGTCAGTTACGACAGCACCAGCGAGTACTTCACCACGGTCATTGAAAGCGCGAACGATATCACCAGATTTGATGCCGCGTGCTTTTGCATCTTCAGTGCTGATGTAGATAGGTTCACGATCAGCGACTGAGTATGTCGCACGGTGCTCAGTTGATGAACAAAGCTGTGAGTGCAGACGGTGTTTAGGGTGTGTGCTCTGTAGGTTCAATGGGAACTGTTGAGAGCGTGGGCCACCGTGACTACGTTCTGTCTTTTCGAACCACATTGGGTGACCTTGACAGTCGTCATAGCCCATATCAGCAATGGTCTTACAGTAGATCTCGATAAGACCAGAAGCGGTACCTAGCGGCTCAAGATCAGGTTCGTTACGGAATGACTCGTGACGTACCCACTCTGAGCCTTCAGGGAACTCAATGAAACCTTCTTCTTCCCAGAATTTTTTGAAGTTAGACATACGAACACCGATACCACGGCCTTGCAGGCGAGCACCGTTGTAGATCTCTTCAATCCATTCCATTTGTGTTTTACCGCCAGTGAAGGCCTCTTCGCGGCCATAACGGCGGCAAAGCTCACGGAAGATTTCAAAATCATCTTTCGATTCATACATTGGTTCCACAACTTTAGGCAGTGCGATAATACCTGCGTTAGAGTGGTTACCGTATTGCTCGATATCGTTACGCTCGTGAGTTGTCGTTGCTGGCAGAACAATATCAGCAAAACGACATGTAGCTGTCCACTGGGTTTCAACCGAAACAACGGTTTCAAGCTTGCGCCATACCTTGATCATCTTGTTACGATCTTGGTGGTGGTGGAATGGGTTGTTACCACAGAAGATTGCCATTTTCATTTCTGGATAGGTAATACGATGGCCATAAGCATCGATAGTCTTACCTGGGTTTTCGATACAATCGACAAAACGTGCTACAGGGATGTAAGTCGAGTAGCCTTTGTAAGAGCCATTGTGAATAGGAGCAACGCCCGTTACACCACTAAAACCAGACATTAGCGGACCGTTTGATGTAACAGAACCCGCGTCATTGTAGTGCCAGCCGAAACCGAAGCCACCACCAGGTAGACCAATTTGGCCAAGCATAGCGGCAATAACAACCAGCATCCAAGCGTACTGCTCACCATGCTCCATGCGTTGTAGACACCAGCCACCGATAATCTGAGTACGGCCAGAAGCCATCTGACGTGCAAGTTCACGGATAGTATCAGCTTCAATACCACAAATTTTCTCAGCCCACTCAGGTGTTTTTTCTACACCATCTTTCTCACCAGTTAGGTAAGGAACAAATTTGTCGAAACCTGTAGTGTAATCTGCAACGAATTCTTTGTTGTAAAGGTTTTCGCGATATAGCGTATGCGCGATGGCCAGCATTAGAGGAACGTCAGTTTGCGGGTTTACTTTGATTTGCTCGCCGCCAACAATTTTTTGCGTCTCAGATTTTACTGGGTCAATGTAGATCACTTTGATCTCATTGTTTTTTACTTTTTCAGCTAGCTGATCATAGTACTCGACAGGACTATGGTCTGGTACTAACCAACCAACTTGAAGGTTTTTAACTGGGTCGGAACCCCAGATAACAATGGTATCTGAATGTTCTAGAACTAGCGGCCAAGATGTTTGCTGTTCATATACTTCCATTGCACCAGCAACGTACGGAAGGACTACCTGTGCAGCACCTGTCGAGTAGTCACCCATTTTACTTAGGTAAGTACCGTGAAGGCCAATAGCACGCATCATGATGGTACCTGCAGAGTGCAGTTTACCAACCGACTGCCAACCAGTGTGACCAGCATATAGTGCACTTGGGCCGTAGTTATTCTGAACACGTTCCATTTCGTGATAGAAGAAGTCTAAAGCTTGCGACCAAGGAACACGAACGAATCGGTTATCACCACGTTGAGTGGTGTCTGACTTGTAGCCATGCTTCAGCCAGTCGATACGAACCATTGGGTATTTAACACGTGCAGGGTTATAAACCACTTCACGTACACCATTGATCATGGTCGTTGGGTTTTTATCTTTTTCGAATGGAACTGTGTCTACCCATACGCCATCTACAACTTTTGCACGGAATGCACCCCAGTGAGAACCTGAAAGTACTTCACCGGTGAAGCTAGCTTTAGTGTCTGTTGCAGCCATAGCTTGGCGCGGAGCAAGTAGGCTTGTACCTACGACAGAAGCAGCACTTGCTGCAACCATGCCAGACAAAAAGCGACGGCGTGAAATGCCTTTATTTAGAATTTGAGTCGCCATAATCGTTAGATCCTTAAATTTGAATTCTTTTTAGCTGGGTGGTGGAATCCGAATGATTCCACCACCCAATCAGGATTAATGCGCGCCAGCGCCGCCAGTGTCGTTAGCGTGGTTCTGAAGGTACTTAAGAAGCGTACGCTCTTCAGTTTTGCTTAAACGGTAGTAAGCACTCATTGCATTCAAGCTGGCAATCCAACCATTCGCACCGAAGTGGTCTGGTGTTGGTGCTGCATGACAAGCCGTGCAAGTTGCACCGTACATGTCATCTGCGTAGTTCCAGATAGGTTGGATATCATCGATCATGTCATCAGCAGTGATCCAAGCTTCAACAGTAACGTTCTGCCAAACAATGTTTGTCGCGCTGTCTGTTAGCTCTTCAATCAATTGTTCGTTTTCTTTAACTTCGCCGCGGATAGTTGCTTTAAACACGCGCTTACCCATGTACTCAGTTAGCACTCGACCACGGCCTTCTTTTTCTAGCCAGCCGTTGATTTCAACTTTAAGCATGTCGTTGTCACGCTCAAGAACGGTTACTTCAGAAGCAGGAAGTAGGTTACCTGAAACAGTGCCGTTAGCATCAGCTGTTGCGAAAAGGTCTTTTTCACCTAAAGAGTAAAGTTTTTCAGCTGTAGCACCTTGAGATTTCGCCTTTGCTTGTAGTACTTCGAAGTCTTTCTGGAAACCGCCTGCCATGTTTGGTAGTTCGTGAGCAATACCTTTGTGACATTCGATACAGTTCATGTCTTCAGCTGCTGCTTGCTTCATTTCAAAAGCAGCTTGAGCTGATTGTTTGCTGTGATCCATATCATCGTAAGAGTGGCAGCTCTTACATGTTTTCGAGTTTTGTTTGCTCATACGATCCCAAACTGTTTGGGCCATGCCTAAACGGTGGTCTTCGAACTTTTCAGGTGTATCAATTTTTCCAGTTACGAAATGATGGTAAAGGTCTTTCGCTGCTTCGAGTTTACGGAATACTTTGCCAGGAAAATCTTTTGGCTGGTGGCAATCAGTACATGTCGCTTGAACTCCAGAAGCATTCTTGAAGTGGATGCTTTCTTTATATTCCTCGTAGTTCTGTTCCATGGTGTGACAAGAAACGCAGAACTCAATAGTAGAGGTTGCTTCAAAGCCCTTATGTACGACAAATGTACCAGCCAAAGTAATGCCAATACCGGCCAAAACCAATGCAATGATTGGATATTTGCTGCTTGGCTTGATTAACTTTTGCCAAAGTTTTTTCATAGTGGAAGATTCCATTTAAGTATGTATGTCTGCCGTAAACTACGGTGACGTATAAATTTTTATGGTTTAATCTTAATGTCACGATATGAATAACGATAAGGGCGGCAATGAACAGGGTTTTCATTTTTATGAAAAATTGTGAACAGCCGTCTGTTATGCTAAGTTTTAAAAGAACAGTAAATAAGACATAAAGAGAATAAAATGAGTCACCATGTACTTGTTGTAGAGGACGAGATTGTTACCCGAACGAAGCTAGTTGGGTACTTTGAAAACGAGGGATATAAAGTCAGCCAAGCTGAAAGCGGTGCCCAAATGCGTGAGGTGATGGCCAGCGAAAAAGTCGACCTCGTTATGCTTGATATCAATCTACCTGGTGAAGATGGTTTGATGTTAACCAGAGAATTACGCAGCCGGTCTGAAGTGGGTATCATCTTAGTTACAGGCCGCACTGATAGCATTGACCGTATTGTTGGTTTAGAGATGGGTGCCGATGATTATGTAACTAAACCGTTTGAGTTACGTGAGCTGCTTGTCCGAGTGAAAAACCTGTTGTGGCGCATCTCTCTGGTTGAAAAGGCGCGTGATGAGACCATGGTTGAGCTGCAAGAAGACAGTATTATCCGCTTCGGTGATTGGCAGTTCGATATAAACAAACGTGCGCTTACTCATAATGGCGTGCCTGTAAAACTAACTAAGGCAGAATACGAATTATTGGTCGCGTTCTCCTCGCACCCTAACGTTGTTCTTAGCCGTGAACGCATATTGAACATGCTAAGCCATCGAGTTGAAGCGCCGAACGATAGAACCATTGATGTGCTCATTCGTCGTATGCGATCAAAGATGGAAGTTGACCCTAAGAACCCACAGATTTTTGTGACTGTTCATGGTGAAGGCTACATGTTTGCGGGTGACTAATTAACCGTCATGCATACAAGGTCAGTTTGAAATAAACTGTAATATTTAGGCCGGTATATCCACTATACCGGCCTTTTTCACATCTAAGAATCGGACCTTTTATTGATCTTAGTCAATAAATGTTAATTGTTATTAATAAGTTAAATGTGATGGTGATCATGCTTTGTAGGTTACTAGAATGTTCATTTGAGCTTTTTAACTTATAAATGATGAATTTCGCTCAATTTTTTAACTAAATTAACCTGCTGCTTTTGAGTGTTTTTATCGAAGCAAATGCTAGTAGCTTATTTATTCCCCAGCTGTCTGGGGGATAAATGAGCAAATGTGTTCGGGTCTTGGTAATGAATGTCTACAAACGGTATTAAATGACGACTTATGTCGGTTGGTATCAGTAAAGAAATAGATGGTTTTCTGCTGTCTTGATATAGAAAAACCTGACACAAGGTCAGGTTTTTTGTTTGAAGTTAACAGGGGGAACTTAGGAAGCGTCGGAACCTTTCGAGTGGTTTTCGTTTAATATCTTCTCGGTCAACGCTTGAATTTGTGGATAGCTAATAATACTTTGCTTCGCAATCGCTTGTTGTTCGTCTAAGACATCCTGCAGGATGTTTTCAGTTGTTAGCGGATTAGCGAGTACCACACGTAATACGGTTGTTATCTTCCTATCCCATTTTTCAGGTGTTAAACGCGTACGAGAAACAAATGATTTACCTGATTCGCGTTGGCGTTTTTGAATGAATTTAGTGAGATCATTTAGCGCATCAAGTAGTGTATCTTTGTCTTCGTCAGACGCAATCACTAACGCTCGCTGCGTTCGTTCCGGAACAAAGCGATAGGTAAGTAAACACAGCTCAGGCTCCGAGATTAGCTCAAAATTAGGGTTGTCAGTCACGAGTTTGGCAAAATATTTTGCTTTATCAATACTGTTATTGATGAGCATTTCGTAGCCTGGTCGGCTGATAATATTGAGGCTGGCATACAGTAGCATTGCCATTCCACTGCGTGAGCCCTCTAGCGTGTGGCTACCTAGATCTTTAGACCCTTTTCGCAGAATATACTCGGCATGGTGTTCAATCGCGGTCATGAGCGCAGGATTTTTAAAGATAACCATACCAGCCCCCATTGGCACGTATAGTTGCTTGTGTGCATCAATGGTGACAGAGTCTGCTCGCTCAATTCCCTTCAGCATTGGGCGATAAGTGTTCGACATTAACGTTGCACCACCCCAAGCGGCATCAACATGGAAATGACAATCATGCTGTTCGGCAATATCGGCAAGCTCATCGAGTGGGTCAATATTACCTGTCTCTGTTGTGCCCGCGACCCCGATAATTGCAAATGGCTTAATATTTTTCGCTTTTAGCTCAGCCATTTTCGCTTTTAGCTCAGGAATACTAATACGGTTATTATTATCCGCTTTCACAGGGATAACACATTCCCGACCAATACCCAGTATATCCGCCGCTTTTTTCAATGAGTAGTGACCACGTTCAGACACTAAAATAGCTAGGTCTTCATAGCCATAATGTTTCATGGCACGGAACAAACCTTCTTGTGCGACGCCTTTAAAATGACCATCAGGCTTTAATGCGTTGTTACGGGCAACCCAAAGCGCAGTGATATTCGCAATCGTCCCCCCAGAGCAAAATGCACCAAGAGAATGGTTGGCGCTATGCATCCACTCCTGATAGAAGCTCTCATCTTCTTGGTAGATCAAGTTATGCAGCATCCCTAACACTTGCCGTTCAAGTGGCGTAAATGCTTTGGATGTTTCGATCTTAACTAAGTTTTGGTTTAACCCGATCATGATCTTAGATAACGGCATCAAGAAGTAGGGGAGAGCCGATGTCATATGACCGATGAAAGAGGGCGCAGAGGTATGAACCGACTGAGCAACCAGCTTATCAAGTAAGAAGTGTGTATGATCAGAAACAAAGCTAGGGCTTTCAGGCAAGGCAGCTGATGAAAAGTCCTTTTCTATTTCTGCTAATGGTTTCTCTCGGGCTGCAATGTGTGTTTGTAAAAACGCATTGAGGTTTTCCGAGATATCCTTTTCAATTCGACCAAGGGTTGAATCGGGTGCTTCCGGCACCGTAAAAATGCGATGCAACGACTCTTCGGTCGCATCGGCTTTTCTGTAATCCACTGCCATATATAGCTATTACTTATACTTTGATTCGGCAAACTGATGTTAATTTAATGCAATTTAACGCCTGTGTCTCGAAAAAAATAACGATTTGATAGCTTCTGCTAATGACCTTATTGTTGATAATGACAAAAAATGGGGTAAGCACTAAATGGCTTAGCCCATTAATCTGAAGCACATCAATACCTTTGTGATCAGAACTTATAGTTGATGCCAAGGCTAATTAGTAACGAGTCTTCATCATAGAAGTTAATGTTTGATTGGTTTTGGTTGTAGCCTATGAGCGATACAACTCCCCAATTCTCCCAGTCAAACGGTTCTTTGTATTCATAAGCAAGGAAAGCACCCCATTTATCGTCTTTTTGCTTAGTATCAAAAACTGGGTTTGATTCATCATAGCTTGTGTTGTTGTAGCTTAATGTCAAAGCTAGGCTTGAACTGCGCATTGCTTGAATGATACCAACCTCTGCCCCGAAACTATTGCTTGCCATTGCCGCACCATCGGCGTCGAGGCGGGTATAGTTAATCGCACTTCGTAGAATTTGGAATCGGCTAATAGGGTGAAAATAGCCTAGTTCTGCATAATAGATATTGCCTTCACGATTGAGCTTCGCTTGTTCCTCTGGTGTATAGTTTGTGATGCCGCTCTGTTCATCATCTATGGCTTGCTGGCCACCAGAGAGCTCTAGCGAGAAATTAGACCCTAAAATTTTGTCATACTGAAAGCGGACCCCTTGAATTGTGCTCTCGGTCTCTTCACGTTGAATGTCGGTAATAAAAGGGTCTTTCCATGTGTCTGTTTTTAGCACCCCTGGCACATAGCTTAGGGTGATCATTCCTTTTCCTTCAATACGCTGGCGGTAACCCAGTTCAACATGAAATCGGCCTAATGCGAGATCTGAACGGCTGGTACCAAAATAGATTTGCTTATCGAGGCTGTCCATTGTGTAGCTAATCGTACCGAGTGGCGAGAAAAAAGCGCTGCCTTGCGAGGGCGCGTCAGAATCAAGGCTAGAGGTAGTATGGTTATCGGTATTGAATTGTGACGTACTGTCGGTGTAACCGGCAAGGAAAGAAATATCAGCACCAAACCCAGAAGTCCATGGGCGAGGGCCATTGGCGTGTGCCTCTAGTGAAAGAAGAGCCAAAGAAAATATGCCGATGGTGACGGCATGACGCTGCGGGATCATCCTGCGCTCCTTGCTTTAATTTTAAAAAACATTTTTATGAGAGTGCCCAAATAAGCAACGGTAACGAGTATAAATAACCCGTTGTTATAAAAAGAGGTCTATTTTGAGTGATCTCATTCCTTGAGACCACCCATAGTGGGAATATTTTACTTATATTTTATAGTACTAGTTACATTCAATGCTTGAAATTACCGCGATTTTTTCGTTATAGGCGTTTAACGGCTTTTCAATAGTCCCCGGATGAGTCAACAGCTCTGCAAATGCACTGCGCAATTCATAATTTTTTTGGTGAGGTTTACTTTGACGATCATCAAAAGATAGCTTCGCAATTCTACCCAACTCATTGTCTTGTTCAGATAACGTTTTAACGTCTTTTTGGCTAAGGTTTAGCCACGACTCTATTGGCTGAGAAAGCGCGAGTTTGTCCTTATCATTTTCTAAGTACCAATCAACTGCCTCACGGTTGAGTTCAAAGTGATGCTTACGTCCAGCTAGAAACCAGTCACCGACTTCCTTAAGGTTTTCATCTTTTTCGACTGTTAGTTCCACAAGGCTTTGATACCAAGAGAGTGATGCATCAATATATTGATGATATTTATCGCTTTCACAGCTTGTTGAAGATGCAAATACTGTTGTTGGCAGCATGACAGTCGTAAGTAAAATAGCAGCTAACTTCATTGCCTTTCCTTGATTGAGTCTAAATTGAGGTTACGTTACCGCACTTGTTTACTTGATTGTAACGCTCCACTTGAATGAAGGAAAAGCCTTATTTACCAGAATAATACATTCTTAACATTATTTATTCTGGTGATTCAGTGAGTGAAGAGCAGATCATAAAAAAGAGGCTCAAATGAGCCTCTTCATGGTTATGTTGCTATTTACTTGGTGAGTGCTATTTTTTCTGCTTCTTCATTGCGACTGAAATACAATACGCCGCGCCACCCCAAGTGATGCCGAGTCCGAACAGCATCATGATAATTGCACCTGTTGTCATATTATGCCTCCTGCTCTTTCTGTGGCTTCGATGAAATATTGATAATAACGGCAACAATAAACATTGCAGCAACGAGTCCCCAACCTAGCATGAGTAGATCAGACGTTGCGTAACCGCCGTAGCCTTCGTTAAAGGTATTAACAAGGTTTGTGCCTAGAATAATCGCAAGCATTGCTGGGCTTAGGAAGCGGATACAAATTTCAAACCACTTACCAATGCTAAACTCTGAAATGCTATTTACATAACTACGGATATCCGAAACTTTAAGCAGCCATGCAATGATAACCAGCTCAATTAAGCAACTTGCAAGTAACGCGACGTTATTAATGAAGTAGTCGACCAGATCAAGTAGCAATAAGCCGCCATTGGTTGCAAAAGCCATTGAAACGATAAAACCGGTACCACAGACCCAACAAGCAGCCACTTTACGTGTTAAATTCAGCTTATCAATAATGGCTGATGTTACCGCCTCAATGATGGAAATGTGCGAGCTTAAGCCAGCCACAACCAATGCAAAGAAGAACAGTGGACCAAGAATATACGGTGCAGGCAATAAGTTAATAGCTGCAGGAATCGTAACAAACGCAAGGCCAACACCTGCGGAAACAACTTCTGTGATAGGTTTGGCTTGCTCTTGTGCCATATAACCAAGTACACCAAAGATAAGTACACCAGCAGTAATAGAGAAACCACAGTTAATCAATACTGTCATGAAGGCGTTATTATTAATATCTGATTTATCCGGCAGGTAGCTAGAGTAAGCAATCATAATGGCAAAACCGACACTCAAGGTGAAGAATATTTGACCGTATGCTGCTGACCATACTTTCGCATCCAAGATTTTACTGAAGTCAGGCTGGAACAAATAGTTCAGACCATCAAGCGCACCGGGTAAGAACACAACACGGCTAATTAGACCAATAACCATGATAAACAGTAAAGGCATCATGATTTTACTTGCGCGTTCAATGCCACCTTTAACACCAGTGAAAATTGCAGCAAAGGTAATTGCCCATGCAATTGCCATCGGAATAGCAATATGGCTCTGCAGGCTTCCTAATTGGCTAGGGGTGTTATCACCTAACTTTAGGTATTCACCAAAGAAGAAACCATTCGTATCTGATCCCCAGCTTTGCGTGAATGAATAGCTAAGGTATGAAATAGCCCAACCAATAATTGCAACGTAATAAACAGCGATGATTGCTGCGATAAATACTTGGAACCAGCCTAACCATTCAAACTTAAAGCCTAGTTTCGAGAAAGCACGGGGTGCAGCCCCGCGTAGTTTATGGCCAAGGCTGAACTCCATAATCATGAATGGAATACCAGCGGTGAGCATGGCAAAAAGGTAAGGAATAAAAAATGCGCCACCACCGTTTTCATAAGCCATATAAGGGAAACGCCAAATATTCCCTAGTCCAATCGCTGAGCCTACTGCGGCAAGGATAAACCCGGCACGAGAGCCCCATTGTTCGCGTTTCATATACATCTCCTTATGTACTGCATATCTCTATGAAACCAAGATTTAGAAGGTAAAAATTCTAAGTATTAACAATAACAAGCGCGGAAATTGAAAGGTAAGACCACGCTAATGCGTTGAGATTAACCAGACAGGAGATGTAAAGCAATAGAGTGTGGGGTTGTTAACGTCTATGTTGGTTAGTGTTACTTGTTGGTTTTCTTTTTATGTGCGGTATAAGTGAAGTGTTTATTTGCTTTGGCTGGTTTAAATGACCAACGCCTTGGGATTAGTATGGTTTGAAATATTATTTTACACATATAAGAAAAATGACTGTAAAACCAGTAATTAATAGTTAAATCATATGGAGCAGGGTGTGAAGGATGGAAATTGACCACCTTGGTGGTCATAGGTTGTGAGGCGGCTTCACTAAAACGAGTAACTGACACCAAGGTTGGTATGAAATTGTGACATCCATTTAGAATCGATTCTTACATTGCAGCTTTCATCGCCTGTTGGCAAATTACAAATGGTTGTTGTATCACTGTCGATCAAGCTAAATAGCCAACGCGTTTCAAAGACAAGGTTTAGGTTCGTGGCGATTTTATATTCGACACCACCATGTAGCCCGCCTGAAAAAAGCATATCACTGTCAGTCCAATCAGCATCAATAATAGTGGTACCTAGACTGGCGCCGATGAACGTATCGGTGTGTTCAAAAGTATCAAAACGTAATGCACTTTGAAAATGTACATATGATAGCGAGCCATTGTCATTAAAATTGGCAACATCGGTAGGTTGGTGGCTGAGATATAACCCAACCCGTCCGTCATATAAATCAGTTTCGAGACCGAGTGCATAATGAATGTCATTATCAATATCAATTTTGATGTTGTTTTCATCGCTAAAGCTATTAGAAAAGCTGTAACCTAGATAAGGTGTTACATAGATTGTACTGTTGGCAAAAGCCGGATTTACAGCTATTACCCCTAAAGTGAACATCATTAATCTCATTTTTATCATTATCCATACCCGCTAGCATGTCGACAGAATGAATACCCGAGCTAATTTTAGACTGAATCTTACTCTCAGGGCGCTGGGTATGAGGCGTTTTATATTAAAAGTAGGTCTTAATACTTAATTGTAGTGTGACAGCATTCTGATATTCATGCTTTTTCAATGGCTAGAACCTTGAACTCCCCCTAAAATAAGGTTAATACTTTGTTAATGTTTAGTTCGGTTTAGAGGCATAATATGGAAAAAGATTTGAAACACGCCATTGCATTAGCTGCAGTTACAATGTCTGTGATTATCACCTTTGGTCTAATCGCTATCGCAACATAACTTGCTAATAATTATTGATAATCTTAACAGTGTTCCAATTTCATAAAGCAAGATAGGGTATACTGTCGACATAGTGTTCTCGAAGTATTGGTGAGAATGTGTATGACGAATCATTTACCATTTAGCTTGAAAGATTTCAATTTACCTTTGGTTAACAATTTTTCTCGGCAATTGTTACAGGTGAAAAGGAAAAAAATTGCGCTTGTTGTTCAGGGTGGTGGACAGCGTGGGATATTTACAGCTGGTGTTTTTGATGCGTTCTTAGATGCTGGGTTTGATCCTTTTGAGCTTTATATCGGTACCTCAGCAGGCGCACTTAATTTATCATCATTTATTAGCCGACAATCTGGCTTTAGTTATAATTTCATCGTTGATTTCACAACTGACAATGAGTTCTTCAACCTTTATAAATATTTAAGCCAACAAAAACCCATGAATTTGGATTGGGCATTACAAGCCGTTACACCTGGCGGTTCAATGCCGTTGGATGTCGCAAAGGCGCAAGAAGTACTCGCTAAGCGTACAGCCTTGGCATGCGCCACTCGAAAAGATAATCTCCAAGATTTGTATTTACCACTCTACGGCCACAATTGGTGTGAAGTATTAAAAGCATCCTGTGCCATTCCCGTTATTTATAACCAGCCCGTTAATATTGATGATCTTGAGTGGGTTGATGGAGGCGTGAGTGCCGCAGTGCCTGTAAAAGAAGCATGGCAACGTGGTGCAGATTTGGTTGTAGTGGTAAGAACAGAGCCGCTTTCATATAAACAAGGCGATAGCCGTACTACAAATGATTGGCGTGGCAGAATAGAGTCCGCTTTACCAGAGTATATTGACCGACTTAATAGGAATTCGTCATTTGGCCGAGTGAAGACGCTCCATAGTGAGTTTTCAACGAAATTTGATCTATGGAAAGATACGTTACGGGAGAAAGGAGTGACTTTCCCAGAGCGAAATACTGATGAGGTGACAGCATCAAAAGAAAGAAGCTGGAGCCTACTTTCTCAAGAAAATATTGAGCGGTTACTCGCTATGACGGGGAAAGGTAAAAGTAACGAAATACTAGAAATGCTCAATCGGTACTATACAACGTATAACGACGCTCATGAGTTTATGCTGTCTCCCCCTGATGGTTTGAAAGTTATTCAGATTACGCCTGAAAAAAATCTACGCAGTCGAGCGCTCTTAAGCGATAAAGATGATCTTGAAGTTGATTACAAAGAAGGAAAAATAGTTGGACGTGAATTTGTTAATCATTTTGCGGATATTCTAAATGAAACGTCTTCTGTAAGTGCTTCAGTGAAATAAAGACATTGGAATTATTTGAAATAAAAAAGGAACGCGAAAGCGTTCCTTTTTTTTGACCCAAACGATTAAGCTAGAACCGTTTGTAGCCAAGGCCAGCCTTGTTTCTTGCGGCTTAGTGTGTTTTCCATCATTAGCATGCCGTCTTTAGCGTGAGTATCTAAAGTCGCGTTCCACTCACCTTTGTAAAGTAGGCGAGTCGTGCTTGTTGTGATGTCTGTTAGCATTAGAGCAGCCATTGCAAGACCTTCTGAATCACAGCGACGCTGTAGATCTGCATTTAGCTCGTCGATGATTGCATCAACTTGTTCAAGAGTTGCAAGCTCGATTTGACCAACAACAACGTTACGGTTGCTGAATGGGTAAGCTTTCAGGTCTTTTTCTACTAATTCAGCAGCAGAAAGACCTTCAATATCAGTTTTAGCGATAAGTAGCTCTTTGATGAAGAGGTCAAGATCTTCAACACCTGCAAGTGGTGCAAGCTCAGCTACTGCATCTTTGTCTTTTTGTGTGCATGTTGGTGAGGCAAAACCAACAGTATCACTTAGAATTGCAGACATCATCAGTGTTGCAAGTTCGCGAGTGATTTCCGTTTCTTCCATCTTGAATAGGTTAAACATGATGGTACAAGTACAACCAACAGGCCAGATCCAAGCTTCAAGCGGGTTGACTGTCATTACATCACCCAGACGGTGGTGGTCAACAATACCGACGATTTCAGCGTCTGCGATATCGTCTGGTGCTTGTGCTAGATCTGAGTAGTCTACTAGCCAAACTTTTTCACCAGCTACGCCAGTACACATTTCTGGTTGATCAACACCAGCGGTTTTTAGGATGTGCTGCGTTTCACGGTTTAGTTCACCTTGACGAACGGCTTTAGCTTCAAGGCCGCGAGCTTTAAGTAGCTCTGCGCCTACGAGTGCTGAACAGATGCTATCGCTATCAGGGTTTTTGTGACCAACTACTTGAATCATTTCGTTTCCTTTACTGTGTCAGTAACAGCGTTCAGCTGTAAGACAATTTAATCAATCCAGCCAGATGAAAGAGTAACTGGAATTCTAACCGAGCAATTCTAGAGTTTTTATAAAAAATAACAATTGAAGAGGCCTAAAAAAGGTGCAATTGTTTATTTCAACGGCTATTTAGCTCTGTTGTTGCTCGCTAATATGCTGGCTAGTCGAAGCCATTGGGCTCGCGTTATATTTTAAAATTTCGCTAAATGACAGTGGTTTACTGAAGAAGTAACCTTGCATAACCCAGACGCCTTTGCTTTGTAAATAGTCAACTTGGGCTTGGGTCTCAATGCCTTCAGCAATGAGTTTGAGCCCTGCATGTTTACCAAATAGTATGATTGAATCGAGAATGGTCGATTTCATGTCATTGGTACCAATTGTATCAATGAACATTTTATCTATTTTTAACGTGTCGATTGGTAAAGCTTGCAGGTAACTAAACCCACCATAACCTGTACCGGCATCATCAAGCTTTATAGAAATGCCATGTTCATTTAGTCGAGTAATGACTTCATGCGCCAGTGGTAAATTGGAAAAGGGTGTTCTTTCTGTTACTTCAAATGCAATTGAAGATGGCGGTATTTGGCTTTCTTCCACCATCGCAAGTACATCGTCGGCGAAAGCATGGCTTTCAAGCAATGCTGGTGTGACATTTAAACTTAAAAAGCCGGTTAATTGATGAACAGATGTCTGACTGAATTTACTCGTGATATCCGCTAATAAATAGTATGTAAGCTCAGTGATTTGCCCACTGTACTCTGCAATGGGTATAAATTGTTCTGGTGAAATATGCTCACCATTCTTTTTGTGCCATCGCATTAACACTTCACAGCCTTCGAGCTGATTGGTTTGCGTGTTAACGATGGGTTGATAATGTGGAATAAACTCTTTTTCTTGTAACCCAAGCGTTATCAAGTCTTGCAGTGTACGCTCTGGTGTGCGTTTTAGCCCAATTAACAAACATATTGATAACAGTAATGATGAAAGTAAAAGTTGTACAGTGAGTAAATCTTTCTGAACAATGTATTTTATACCTTCAAGGGTCGCGGATATCGTAATAATATATTGAATACTGAAATACTTACTGGCTATGGGGAAGTACTGCTTATCAGCATGTTCAGGGTACAGAGGAATATAGTTACCTTGATATTCTAACGCCATGGCAACGCAACCTTCGCACATTTCACTATCTGTATAGATATTTTGGAAGGGTTCTGTAATGGTAATTAGCTGGCCTGTTGGCATGTTAAAGGTCACTTTAACGCGATGGTTAAAGTAGGGCTCGACGGAATAAACCCTGTTAATATTGCCACTTAAGAGCTTTGCTTCAGATTCATTAAATTCTTTTATTAAACTGACTTCTTCACCGTAGATAGAGCAGCGTGATTTTTTGGTATGAAGCTCAATAAGCTGAATAACAGCCGACTCTTCAATGGTTTCACGAAGTAAGGCTAAATCCGTTTCGTTACAAGTAAAACTTAGCTGATCAACTAATTGATCAAGTTCCTTGCCTAACTCAAGGTAGCGGCCTTGGTAAAATGAATGAAGGTTGTCTAATCGTTTATTTACATCAAACTTAAATAGCTGATTGCTGAGCATACTCGATGAAATGGCAATAATGGCGAGGCCAGAGATGAAAAGAAGGGAGGGTAAACGCCAACGTAACCAGAAAGAGTGAGTCATTAAGCCAAATATGCGTATGAATAAAAGAAGCATTTAATCATAGCTGTAGCGAATATAACAGATAAAAAACACGCAGTTTATTGCTTGTTTTTGTAGTTAAATGATTAGCACTTGTAAGTGGTTGTATTAGAACGGTGGTGAAGGGAGTAGCTATAAAATCATTAAAGGTATATAAATAATGCAAGTTCTTTAGGAAGGAAGAGATAGCAATGCTAGTGTTAAGATTATTGCCTGTAGTGATCAGTTTTTGGTTACTTGCTGCACATTATTTACGATTTTCTAATATAGGCATGTTGTTAATACTAGCATGCTTACCTTTACTGCTTTTTTACCGTTCTTCATATACGCCCAAGCTAGTAACGGTATTGTTGGTTATTGTTGCAGCCCAATGGTTGATGATCACTTATGAGATGGTGTCACTAAGGCTGATGATGGGGAATGATTGGATTCGGTTATTGTGTATTATGGGGGGGGTAGTGTGCTTTACGTTGATGTCGGCATGTTGCTTTCAAGCGGAAAAAGTCAGTCATTTTTACAAGAAGCTAACTCTCTAGATAGGGTTGATAACCCCCTTTGTGATATGTTATAACATAACAATTCGTTGGCGTTTTACCTAATATTTACTTTTAATGTATTAACAGAGTGTCACGAAGCTGTTTTAGTGTAATAATTTTAGATATCATCTTAGAAAAAGTGCAATGCTTGATAAGTGCTAAGTGCTTCAATGCATGTCATATTAAGTGTTGATTAAAGAATATTGGCCAGATAGTAAGTGTCCTTTGATATTGATTTATCGAATTAGTGAATAATCAAAGCAGGCGCTCGCTTGGCAACAGAAGTACTTAGGAACAACATGGTAAATGTAAGGGCGAGAGTGCCTTTTAAAGTTGGCTTAAAAAGCAATATTTCAGCAGACCTTCTATCGTTCAATAACTTAGAGTCAGGTAAAGAGCACGTTGCTTTAGTTTTTCAAACGGCAGACCAATGTGATGAGCCACCTTTGGTTCGAATGCATTCTGAATGTCTGACGGGAGATGTCTTCCACTCATCACGGTGTGACTGTGGTGAACAACTAGACGAAACCATTGAGAAAATGGGGTTAGAAGGTGGGGTGTTGTTATACCTTCGTCAAGAAGGTCGCGGCATTGGCCTATACAATAAGATTGATGCTTATGAGCTGCAAAGTCAGGGCATGAATACTTATGAAGCGAATAATCACCTTGGTTTTGGTGATGATTTGCGCGATTTCACCGAAGCCGCGTATATGCTTAAGGCGCTCGGTATCAATGAGATTCGCTTAATTACGAATAACCCTAAGAAAATTCGTGAACTTGAAGCACTTGGTATTACTATCTCAGAAGTTGTAGGGACAAAAGCGCATGTCAAAGATGGCAATGAAAGCTACCTAAAAACCAAGGCTAGTCACGGTAAACACCGATTCCATTTTGATTAATTTTAATCTTAATGTTTAACAGCCCTGATTAGTCAGGGCTGTTTTGTTTCTAGTCTCAGCCAACAAACACTTCCAGTGCAGAGCTAAATCTAACGCTCACCTTGCACTTCAAAGTCATCATACTCAAGTTGTGCTGTCCCATCTTCTTGTAGTGCCCAATGTGGTTTTATCGCAAATAGAGTTTTTAGCTAAAATCCAAATTTAAAAACAATTGAATACAGATGGTTAAAAAATGAAAAAACGTCCAAATTTGCTATTTGCGACAGAACCCAAGTGGGTGAGATCATGGCGGGAGTGTGTGCGTTGAACAAAATGAGTAGACTAGGTATGCCTGCTCGTCAGCTAGCTGAGTAAAACGGAAGACGCCTTGGGATTACTGCGCTCGTAGTACTGAATTGACCAACAAGGCCCCCCTTTAATTAATGTTTGCGACAGAACCAGAAATATTTACTGTTTAGGGAGCGAAATATTGATAAACATCTCTATAGTCAACTTTGCAACAGACCTTATAGCCGAATGTGCGCAAACTTTGCGGCAGAAATTAATCATTTTGATGCATATTTAAATTTTGAGTCCYAGTCCTAAAAATAAAATTTAGTACAAATCTATACTGGAACTATGTTGTAATTTTAAGATTTAAAAATTGTTGATTATTTTTTTACTTAAGATCAAATTACTTTAGAAGGTTAGCGATGAAGAGTGGCTATAGTCGAATATTTGTGGTCAAAAGTGTTTAGAGTTTTATTCACTTTACGGTGTTTTTATTAAGCTCTTGAGTTAAACATAGAGAATAAAGTGTTCGTTTCATATGGTGGAGTATCAAGATAACATTAAAATTTAGTTTATATATTTACATTAATTAAATATTATCAAATTTGGGGCTATTTATGAAAATAAAGTATTTAAAACTGACCTTGTATATGCTTTTTTTATTTCCTTTTTATGTGTTAGCCGCACCTCCTGGTTCAGCAGTCAGGTCTCTTGAGATACTTCAAGATGGAGGAGCCGTGTTCTACGCTAATAATGTTATGAAAAACAGAGTAATTGTAACTTATGAGTTAGATCCTAATGAAGCTGGAGGGGTAAATCATAAGTCTTTGACACTAAGGAAAAGACACACAAAAGA
Organism: Photobacterium minamisatsumaniensis; assembly: GCF_050336695.1. Taxonomy (NCBI): domain Bacteria; kingdom Pseudomonadati; phylum Pseudomonadota; class Gammaproteobacteria; order Vibrionales; family Vibrionaceae; genus Photobacterium; species Photobacterium minamisatsumaniensis. Next base: position 36,093 of record NZ_JAKJSI010000021.1, read on the forward strand.
ACCTATTGAAGAATTGGGTTGGAGTATGTCATATGACGATAATGAGTACTTAAATGATATTGGTAGTACTAAGGTGAAAAAAGGGGTTTATTCATCTGAAGGAGCTCAAGTTGTTCAACTTTATGTAAGTGCACAAAACCCTAATATTTATGATATTTGTGTGGAGATTGAAACGTTTAGCGGTGTTAAAAAAGACACATGCACACCAAATGGAACAATAAATGAGTATGTGACTTTAGAAGCAGTCCCCGCTACACATTATAAATTACATGATTTTGATATCGTTGTTGAGTCTGTTTATGACGTTGATCATTTGAAGATGATTTTCTCATCGATGGTTCCCAGAGCAAATGTAAATGTAGACCAGATACATGAAATAAAACATTTAAGGGAGTCAAATCATATGGACGATAGTGTATTTACTTTAAATACCGGATACCAAAATGCTAATGAAGGGCCAATGATACAACGCTACATAAAAGGAAGTACTGTTGATTATTCGTCGGTTTTTTTACTCAAACCAAGCATGGAATATCTTGAGTATATCGATGGAAATGGTTGGATTTTAAGAAAAAAGCACATGGATCTCGATGAGGATTATTCTATTGCAACAATTGCAGAGTATCAAGTTAAGAACGATAAAATGCTAGTCGATAAAGACTTATGTAAAAGTGAACCTGTCACTACAACCCCTCCTTTTTATCATTATGTTTGCCATGGCTATTGGGATGTAAATGGACAGACTAGAAATTTTGATGGGCCATCTTTGGAGCGAACGATGATAGAAAATTATAATGAGACCATTGAAATCATAGATATCTATGGAACTACCTCTAAAATTAAAGTTGAATATATTTATGATGATAGCCACACTCCCGTGCGGCATGATCGATGGCATTTCGTGGATGTAGATGAGTAAGTTATAGCACGAAAAATTATTTTAGTTTTGATTGCGCTTCATGCTAATCAATACTTTGATTTTGTAAGCCTTGAAGGTAAGGAATCTCAATATTTCCTTACCTGAATAATAGCGACTTAGTTAATATCAAAATTGGGTCGCTCCTGACTTAAATTCGGTTCTCCAATCCAAATCTGAGTGCTAATTGAACATGTTCCAAGAAACCGCACTGAGGCTTATCATCAGCTCCAAAGCAATATCAGGAAAACCTATAGCGGTATTTTTCAGGGAAAGCGAGTCGTCGAAAATCGTGTAAGCGCTCACGCCGCCAGGTTAGTCGCCAACTGTATCATTGCTTATAACAGCATGATTCTTGATTAAGTGTATACAAAAATGAAGGCTAATAATGTTGACTAACAAGTCATTGATGAGTTTGCTAGGATTTCGCCGATAGCCTGGACACATATGTTGTTTACCGGTCGGTATAGCTTCAGGAAAAACAATGGAAAAATTGATGTGGAGGCCATGGCCCAGATACTGGAGGAACATGTAAAACAACATTTTTGGAGTGACCCTCCCCCTATTCCGTCAGAACTCAAGTCATAGATTGAACTCACGCTCGTCATTTTCGATGGGCCTTCCACTGGACCCCTATAAACGTACACTTTCGTTCCATTGTTATCACTGATTGTATTTAAAGGGTAAGTCACATGAAAAAAAAGAATGCATATGGCAATCAGGTTGCAGGCGCTTCTAGACGTCGTTTTATGAGACAATCTTCAATGGTTGCTGCAGGATCTGCCTTTGCTGGTATGGCTCCAACCATAGCAAGTTCACCACTATTACGTTCACCAACACCTTTAACTAATAGCCCCATTGCTTCAAATCCACTCGGTTTTAATGGTCAACGTAAAGACCCAGTTACAGGCGGGTACCATTTAGGTAATGGATACCGCATGTATAACCCTAGAATTATGCGTTTTAATGCCGCAGACAATATGAGCCCTTTTGGTAAAGGGGGCATCAACAGCTATGCCTACTGTCTAGGAGACCCTATTAATAAAAGCGACCCTAGTGGTCACTTTGCTATCATGAGCCTGATTATTGGCGCTATTGTCGGTGCTGTCGCTGGTGCCGCGGTGTCTGCAGCCGCTGAAGGCATTCGAGCGGCTGTGACAGGCACGAAGTTTGATGCAAAACAAATTGGTATTGGGGCTGCATTAGGTTTTCTTAGCGGTGGCTTTGGGGCAGCAGCGGTAGGGGCGAAAACAAGCGTCAAAGTTGGGTTAGCCGTGGCAGATGCAGTGGTCTCTGGAGTGGCTGATTTTGGGATTAATTATGGCATAAATAAAGGCAGTGGTAAGTCCAACAAGGAGGCAGCTAGAAGTGCGGGCATTACTGCTGGGATTGGTGCTGTGGTTGGGCTGGCAACATTTGGGGTGGGACAAGGTGTTGGGAAAGCAGGAAAGTTTTTATCAAACAATAATATTAAAAATATGATGCAGAGTGGCATGAGTGGGAGAGGAGCAGCAGAGGCTGGGAGGTGGATGGCAAATAATTCACTACTAATGTCTAATATTACAAATATGCCTCAGGAAACTCAATTGATGATTTTAGGTATGTTGGATGAAAGGTCGCTGAAGAATATGTTTAATACTAATACACACTTTGAAAGTTTAATACAAGGTAACAGATTACTAAATGCCAAATCGCAGCGTGGAATGTATTTAAGCGAGATGGATGAGGTTGAGAAACATTTAAGTAATTTTGGGAATAACCCAACCATGGGCAATAGGCTTATAGCGCAAAATTATTTAAATGTTGGAGTTGATATTGAGGCTCATTATTATAACACATATGCAATATCGAGTTTTCAGGCCTTCCCTCCAAATAGGGCTGATTCTAGTTCAATTTTTTATATTAGAAGCGCTCCCCCGATAGAAATTGGTTTTTCTTGGTATCAATACTATAAATATAATCCAGATAAAATTTTTTTATAGTGGGGTCTGTCTGTAGTGGGCTTTGTTGAGTAAATAGATGGAACTAAACCGAAAGCTTACGATCTGACCGGATACATTCATTCAAGTCTGTAGCCTCCTTCCGAAATCACTTTACAGAACCGTTTATAAGCAGGGTAATAGCGAACCACCTGAAGGATGATATCGGAAGGAAAGTGGCGGCCGGAAAAGTTGATTGTCATAATGTTTAAGTGGATGAATTCTGAAGAAAATCATAACGCAGTATTTCAGTTTGCGACACAACCACCTTAAACGCGTCAAGTTAATCTAACGGGAGAAACAGCCTGCGAACAATTTTATTTACTCACAGACTAATTATATCTGGTGACCTGCATTGATGCTCTTTAATTAATATTTGCGACAATCAGATTTGTTGTTTTTCCCAAGCATCTTGCCATGCCAGCCCATATCCTGGTTCATAATAAAGCGGTGAATTAATATTACACCAGTTCCCTTCTGGAAGTGGACGGCACTGATATGTATTGCCATCACGACTAAGCACTACTGTTTGACTTGGTATATACTTACCAATACCATCAGGGTAAGTATAATCACTATTATTTCCCTCGGTGCTCCCACCATTATCTATAGAACTCTCGTCATTAGGCTCTACTGAAACTGATACAGTGTCAGTTGACTCAGCCACGCCATCGCTCACAGTTAACTCAAATGTTAACACTTGATCCTTGTTAGTAAGCGAACGTGTATTAACAAGTATGTTAGCTTGGCCTGTATTAGAAAGTACAACACTCTCACCAGAGATTTGTGACCACTCATAATTTAAGCTGTCACCATCCGCATCGACCGATTTAGCGCCTTTCAACTCAAAGCTGTCACCATAAGTGACTTGGCTTAAAGATGATTTTGCTCTGGCTATTGGTGGAGTATTAACATTATCTTTTTTTAACGTGATTTTTACTACATCGCTATCTTTTTCACCATTAGCATTTTTAATCGTGAGTTTTACTTTAACTACAACATCATCGTTAACTTCATAGTTATTCTTAATCTTTAATTCTGGCGTAGCGGTTTTTGATTGTTTCAAATTTATAGCTTCTTCAGGTGCACCTTTAACAGATTTTATTTTCCATATATATGTCAAAGCATCTCCTTTAGACAAGGTACCATCTAAGTAATATGAAGATCCCTTTTCTAGGGGGTATATCATATCTGCACCTGCTGATGCCAATGAACTAATATCATTGTTATTTTCAACTTCACTCAATAACTTTACATCTTCATAAATATTTTTAATCCAATGGGAATATTTTGAAGTTCGAGCGCCTGTTGATTTAAGATCGTTGCCACCATTTGTAGTTGCAACGATAACTTTTAACTCTTTAACGACTTGCCACCATGCAGAACCGCTATCACCTGAAGAAACTCTTGCCCAATAATTGCTTTCTCCTTTAGGTTCATATTTGGCCACTATACCATGATTATTTTCTATAATGTTAGTAATAACACTTTCCCCGTAGAGCCTTCGATCACCTTCATATGGGTTATAATCGGATGAAGAATTTAGCCCTACTCCCCAAATCCCATACCCTACAAATTCCACTTTTTTATTTAATTCATTAAATTTATCATTAATAATAGGAGGAGAGACCAGTTGTCCATTTTTATCAGTTAATATATCATTTGTAGGTATTTTTACTATAGATATATCTGTAGATGCTCCACCAAAGCCGTCTGGTCGGTTTATTCGTTCACTTGGTACAAATATAACACCACTACCTTTGGCGATTTCCCTACCATCCCACGATATAAATTTTGCATTATTCACGGATGTGACTTCACTGTTATATTCTACGCAGTGAGCTGCTGTTAATATATACGTCCACCCTAAATCATCGCTACCCAACCATGTTGCACTACACCCTATAGGATATAATCTACCAACAGATAAATAATCTTCTTCATAACTTTTATCTCTTAACTTTTCATTATTAAATTTTATACTTTGTTTTATGTTATTTATATCCCCACCATTCTGTTCAAAAATATCTTCATTTATGACTACCGCATCTGACATAAGTGGGAATAAAAGCCCATATAAGTAAAAACTAAACCTCTTAGCCCTCTTCATATTAAATAATYTCTCCATTTTATAAAAAATACAACTTACTTACCAAAAGTCATAATAAAACATTATTAGATATCTATTTAAAAAAAACATAGGATATGGGATTAGTTCCCAAAATAAGTCGTGGTAAGCTTTCAGGGTCGTGTATCAAATACGTTGATTCATCCCTTTTCAGGAAAAGATACAATGGCCCTTTGTTGAAGTGAAGGTTCTGGCAGTAAACTTAATTCGTTAGAAAAAGGGGTTTTGTCGCAAATAGAGTTTTTAGCCAAAATCCAAATTTAAAATCAATTGAATACAGATGGTTAAAAAATGAAAAAACGTCCAAATTTGCTATTTGCGACAGAAACCCCAATGCTCTTCATGTACAACACCAAACGCTTTGTTCATTGTCCACTGTGAACGGAGTATGTAGCACTTATCATTTTTCTTTTCCCACGTTGTATTCTGGTACTGAACATTGTTGTAGCCTGAATCGATAATGTTTTGCCAGAATGCTTGAATTTCATTTCGTCCTGTAAATGTACCAAATGGACGGGCATGCATAATGGTATCGGCTTGATACTGCTCAGCGCATCCTTTTGCATCTTGTTGGTTAAATGCATTTTGCCAGCGAGTTATACCTGCCATAAACGCTTCAGGTACTTGCGTATTCATCGTGTTGTCCATGTTGTTATCCTTTTATTAAGTGTTGGCGAGTCGCATGAGTTTGTGTATAAGCATAAAAGATAAATTGGTAGAGAAATATGAAGTAATATGTAATTACTGTTTAGTTAAATCGAACAATCGAAATGAATTACTTACGTCATATGGCTGTATTTGCAAAAGTGGTAGAGAAAGGCTCGATAAGTGCTGCTGCAGATGCATTGAGTTTATCTAAATCGGTAGTTAGCCAGCACCTTAAAACACTCGAGAATGAGTTAGGCATTATTCTATTGGTGAGAACTACTCGGCGGCAAACCTTAACGCCAGCTGGGGTCGCGTTCTATGAGAAATGTCAGCAAATGAATCAGCTCGCGCAAGATGCATGGGAAGTCGCAAAAGAAAGCCAGTTAACACCGACGGGCACGGTAACGATTACAGCCCCTCACGCACTGATGAGTAGCATTGTGGCGCCTGCGATTGGGGAGTTGGTCTCTGTGTACCCAGCGATTATTCCACATTTAATTGCTGATGACGGTCGGTTAGATCTCATCGAACACAGTATCGATTTTGCAATCAGGGTGGGAGAGTCACCATCGAGCAGTTATAAGCAACGCAGGTTAGGCGAATTTCGCGATGTGTTATGCGCTTCGCATGATTACATGAGACGGAATAATACAGCACTTCATTATTCCAGCGCTATCGCTGAGGACTTACAGCAAGTAGACTACGTTGCGAATGTATGGCAGGGAAAGTACGTTGTTCACCAGCTTTTTCATTCATCCCACAAAGATGGCTTAACAGTAGTGCTGCATCCAACCCGGTTTGCAGATTCTTTACCGACAGCATTGGCATTAATAGAGTCAGGGGCAGGTATTGGAATTGTACCGGAGTTTCTCTTTGAGCCGCTGGCGCAGGAGGGGAAGCTTACTTCTGTTGTTGACGGGGCTTATTTAATGCCAACAAATGTCTACGCTATCCACGCCTTTCAATCATCGATGCCATTACTAGTGCGACTCTGCATAGATGCAATAGAGGCGAGACTTGCCGCTAAATCATAATAATGTTTTAGCCAGAATACCTGAGCCTTTAGTAATAACGTTCATGATAATGTAAGTGCTTTTTTAAGTGTGCATATTATTCAGCTCGTTACACGCTTTTGGCTATCCCTATATAGGATATACTCGCATTATATTTTCTAATGCAAATCATAATAAACTATCGTGCTTAATTACGCTTTAACTTCTTGCTCAAATGCCTATTCAGCTTTACTATCCCTCCACCCAAATAGTGCTTGTTACCATGTAAATCAATCAATGTGGGTTTATCTTTCAACAAAGCTAATATTATGGGTTTTTATCCTGTCTTTAGGTGGTGTTTTTAATAAATACCTCTTTTATCTTTATATTATTCTGTGATGAGGATTTCGCTGTGGAACAGCAATCGTCTTCTGCTAATTTAGCAAAGCTCTTATTTTTAATAATCATTCTGGCTGCTGTCGGTCAAATGACACAAACCATGTATGTGCCATCCATTCCGGCAATGTCGGAATACTTCTCGGTTAAGTCTGCATATTTGCAAGCCGTGATGGCTGTATATTTGATCCCTTACGGTCTTTCACAGTTCGTTTATGGCCCTTTGTCGGATCGTATTGGCCGACGCCCAGTTATCATCATTGGTATGGTGATCTTTCTTGTCGGTGCGTTAGGCGCATTACTTGCGCCAAGCTTTGAGTTATTTTTGCTAGCCAGCTTTGTTCAGGGCTTAGGTACCGGTTGTAGCGGGGCAATGTGCCGAACGGTTACCCGTGATTGCTATAACGGCAATGAATTACACCGAGCGAACAGCTTTGTAAGTATGGGGGTTATTTTCTCACCATTGCTTGCGCCAGTATTAGGCGGATACTTATCTGCTGAGTTTAATTGGCAAGCGAGTTATGTGTTCTTACTTGTTTTTGGTTCGATTGTTACTGTCGCCATGATGTTTATGTTTACTGAAACGTTACCTGTCGAAAAACGCCGTAATGAGCGAGTTTGGGTCAGCTACCGTTACGTAATCAGCAATCGTCGCTTTCAAGCGTATGTTTTATGTATGATGGCAACATTCTCTGGTATTGCAGTGTTTGAAGCTGCAGCTGGGGTGTTATTAGGCAGTGTGTTAAAACTGGATCCTAAAACGGTGAGTTGGTTGTTTGTATTACCGCTTCCGGGCTATTTAGCGGGTGCTTGGTTATCTGCGACCTTAGCTAAGCAAATGGGTAACTTCCGAGTCATGATCTTGGGTATGCTGGCGATTATTGTTGGTGCAGTATCAATCTTGATTCCAGGTATGGCTGGATTAGTGACAGTGAATTCACTGATTGGTGGTGCGTTCGTGTATTTTATTGGGGCGGGTATTTTGTTTCCAGCAGCAACGACTGCAGCGATTCAACCCTTTCCACAACATGCTGGAACAGCAGGCGCAGTGCTTGGCGGCTTACAGAATTTAGGTGCCGGTATAGCAACACTCGCGGCCTCCCTGATGCGTGCTGAAGACCAATATAGCCTTGGCGCAGTAATGACCGTGATGGCAATACTCGTTGTATTCAGCTTGTTTTTGGTTTATCGCAGCAATCAACAAGACGATGCGCCCGTACTGGTATAGATACTATTATTGAAGAAAAAGAAAAGGCGAAGTACGTATGTTTTTACTCGTAATCGAGAAACATACAGTACTTCGCCTTTTTTGTGTTTAGTCCACAGCGAATGTTTATAAAGCTAAAAATGCTGAGGTTAATATTCTGGTCTTGAATAATTACTTAGATATACATCGTTACAGTTTATAGTGCATAAAGTTGCACCTCTCATGTTTCAAATCATATTGGTTTATCTTTAATTATCATATGATTACTGAGCTACACCTCTGTACCCATAGAATAATTAGGATAATAATCAACCGATGTTAATACTCAAAAAACAGCATCAAAAAATAATGGATAAACTTCAAACGGATCATAAGCAAGGGTTACAGCACCTACAAATACAAATAGAAGAACTTAAGGATGAGCTCGTTGAATCACGCAGAGAGAGTGAAAGGCTCAATACTGATTTAATGATTTTTTCAACACTGTCTCATCACCAGCAAAGCGGATTTCGCTTATTGAATGATATTCGTGAAAGCCTAGTTAATAGTGCTGAAAACCTGAATAGTGAAGATCAGCAGTTATCTGCCTTAACGAGTGTATTTACACAAACCCGTGATGCAATTTCAAAACTCGATGAGCGAAGCCATATGATCGCTGATCAAACGGAGAAAAATCATAACCTAATTGGCCGGCTTGATGAATCGGCATCTGGGATTCATGAGTTTATCAATGTAATTAGAAATATTTCTGAACAGACAAACCTGTTGGCATTAAATGCCGCCATTGAAGCTGCACGAGCCGGTGAGTCCGGACGTGGTTTTGCCGTCGTTGCCGATGAAGTGCGTAGTTTAGCGTCAACCAGTGCAGAAGCGAGTACGAATATTGATGGACTTGTTAATGATGTTATAGACATGACATCACAAATAAAGTCGGCAAATAATGAAAGCCTTATCAGCGTTGAAGATGTATCAGCAAGTAATCTACAAATGCGCACTGTCATTGAGGAAGTACTTGATTCTAGCCATAAAATGCAAAAAGTTATTGGACAGTCGGCAGTAAGAGCATTTTTGGAAACCGTTAAATTAGATCACGCGGTATGGAAAAATAATGTTTATACCCGAATAGCGAATAATGAAATAGGTATCTTGAATACTCATAAAGAGTGCCGGCTAGGTCAGTGGTATTTTGAAGGCGAAGGCAATGAGTCTTATCGTCACTTCCCAGCATTTGTTAAAATGGATGAGCCACACCGTTTAGTGCATGAAATGGGACAAATGGCGCTGAATGCGAAGAAGCAGGGCGATAGTCATGCTTTGCTGGCCGCGACAGAAGCTATGGAAAAAGCCAGTTCAGAAGTGGTGGCATTGATTGATGAGTTGATCGTGCAAGCAAGCCAACATTAATTACGACAAATATACCCAAGTTACATCAATATACCGTTTCGGTATCTTGAAGTAACTTGGATCGCTTAAACCCGAATTGCCTTAATCACGCTTCCAAAGAATATGGCAGAATTTATGTTCAGGATCTCGGCTAACCAGTAAACGAGCAAACACATCATCAAGTTCGTCATTTTCTTCGTTTACCAGACCAACACGAACTTCGGCATAAACTTCTTTATCAACGTCAAAGCCGACATGCTCAGCCCAGTCGTCTTTTGTCTCGACAAGTTCAGCAGCACCGCGTTCATCAAATTGCAGGGTAAATAACAATACATCTGCAGATTCGAGATTATCTGACGCCATTTCTAGAAAAATATCGTAAGCCGCATCAATCGCATCATCGTAAGAAATCAGGTTTGGTGTTTCCATGAATTACATCTATCTCAGGTTGAGTGAAGCCACAGTATAACGATTGAGAAGAAGGGGAACAAATGAAAGGGGTGGGCTATGTACCGTTCTCTGTTGCGTGGGTGTAAAGTGAAAGCCATACGGGAAAGAAAGCCAACATTTTCAGCTTGGATGACTATGAGTAGAATATTTTAGTGATTATTCCGTTTATAATTACCTTGTTATTATAAAGCTGCAAAGGAAATACCGTGCCGACTGCGTTACCCACACTTGATAGCCAATCACCACTCCAGACTCAATGTCACTCTATCGTTGTTGAAGCCGTTACTCAGCTATCATCCAGTTTTGGGACTGCACTCCATAGCATCTACTTGTCTGGGAGTGTGGCTCGCCGTACTGCAACGGCTGGATATTCTGATTTGAATTTAACGATGGTACTCAATCGAGCATTAAGTCCAGCCCAAGATGCTTTGTTAAGTACGATAAAATACCACTTTGCAAATCAGCAGAAAGTGTTTACGCAACTATCGCTACGTGTTGTTTTGCTTGAAGATGTGCTTTCTATTTCGTCCGTATTTACTTGGGGGGTTTGGCTTAAGCACAGCAGCTTTTGCCTCTATGGTGACGATTTATCAAGTCGCTTCGGTTGTTTTGAGCCCAGTTGGGATATCGCAAAATCGTTAAATGGTGATATTGCAGAGCAGCTTAAGGGGTACCGGCAGAAAATTATGACGACGAAAGTGCTCGCAAGTTATATTGGCTACTGCCAAGCTATTGCAATGAAAATGATTTGGAGTTGTTTCTCACTCGTACTCCATCGAGAAAAAAAATTAGCACTATCGCTGGACGACGCAGCGAAGACGTTTCTTAAATACTACCCTGAGAAAGAAACAGAGATTGAACGGCTGTTTATTTTGTGCTCTGGTCAGCAAGTCCCCAAAAAAGCCGCATTATTTATGATTAATGAGTTTGGCGGCTGGATTGTGAATGAGTTCGACAAAATTGAGCGAAAAATAGGGTAATTAGGCCTGCTGAAAATTCGTGGATTAAAACCGCTATACATAAACAAATGAGGTTTCATTGCAAACTCAATCCAATGGTTTTGTGTTAACACGTCAAAGCCGTGATACCCGAGGAACAACGGAAGTTATTCTTTGGGTAAAGACAGAAACGGGTCCGGCGCGGCTTGTTGTAAAGGGTGATAAACCTGTTTGCTTTATTCGCCAGCAAGACTTAGTGCTTGCACAGCAAGAAATGCATAAAGCTGGACTTAGCGTTAATTGTAAGCCTTTGGCATTAAAAAACTTTCAGTACCAAGATATGGCCGCATGCTATTGCTCGTCAATAAGAGACAGCATGCAGCTACCACAAATATTGGCAAAGGCTGGGGTTGAAGCATTTGAATCTGACATTCGTTTAGCAGACCGCTATTTGATGGAGCGGTTTATTCGGGGGGGCATAGCGTTTTCAGGCCAGCCCCATCAGCGTGCAGGTTACTTAGAATACTCGCAAGTTAAAGCTAAGTCGGCTGACTATAAGCCGACTTTATCCATTGTTTCATTAGATATTGAGTGTTCTGAAAAAGGCATCTTATATTCCGTAGGCCTTCATAGTGATGCCGATAGCCGAGTCATAATGATTGGTTGCGCTGACGGCTACGATGACCCAGCTGATTGGATTGAATGGGTAGAAGATGAAAAATCATTGCTACTTGCGCTAGAACGTTGGTTCATTCAGTATGATCCGGACATTGTCATCGGCTGGAATGTCATCGACTTTGATTTTCACTTACTGCTTAAACGCGCGGAATGGAATGCGCTTAGTTTACGTATAGGGCGTGGAAAACAACCACCACACTGGCGTAAATCTCATCAAAATCCTAACCAAGGTTTTATAAGTATTCCCGGCCGTGTGGTACTTGATGGTATTGATACGCTAAAGACCGCAACGTATAACTTTCGTTCTTGGTCACTGGAGTCAGTGTCACAAGAGTTATTGGGGGAAGGGAAAGATATACATAATGTTCATGATCGTATGGCTGAAATTAATCACATGTTCCGCCACGATAAGCTTTCACTGGCCAAATATAACCTTCAAGACTGTAAATTAGTCACCCGTATTTTTGAACATACCCACTTACTCGATTTTGCTATTGAACGGAGTTGTCTAACCGGAGTTGAAATCGACAGGGTGGGTGGCTCGGTCGCGGCTTTTACTAATTTGTACCTGCCCCAGCTGCATCGTGCGGGTTATGTTGCCCCAAGCCTTGATAGCGAGAATTGGATTGCAAGCCCCGGTGGCTATGTAATGGATTCTAAACCTGGACTTTACCAGTCGGTATTAGTGTTGGACTTTAAGTCGCTCTATCCATCAATCATTAGAACATTTCGTATTGACCCGTTAGGACTGGTTGAAGGCCTGCTACTAGAAGAGGGTCGGGAAGTAGAAAAGGCGATTGCAGGTTTCAGAGGTGGACGCTTTCATCGTGAAAAACACTTCCTTCCAAACATGATTGAAAACTTATGGGCGGCGCGCGATCAGGCGAAAAAAGAGGGTGAGAAAGCGTTTTCACAGGCAATCAAAATCATCATGAACTCGTTCTATGGCGTATTAGGTTCATCGGGTTGCCGTTTCTTTGATCACCGGCTTGCTTCATCGATTACCATGCGCGGGCATGAAATTATGAAAACGACCCGTGAACTGATTGAAGCAAAAGGTTACGAGGTGATTTATGGGGATACCGATTCAACGTTTGTTTCTCTAAATAGCAGTCATTCATCAGAGCAAGCTGATGAGATAGGTCTGATGCTGGTGGACCACATTAATCAATGGTGGCATGACCATCTGAAGCAGGAATATAACATTGCTTCGGCCCTTGAACTTGAATATGAAACCCATTATCACAAGTTCTTGATGCCAACGATACGTGGCCAAGAAACTGGCAGCAAGAAACGGTATGCCGGATTAGTGAAGCAGGATAATGAAGAAAGAATTGTCTATAAAGGGTTAGAAACGGTTAGAACCGATTGGACAAAACTATCACAAGACTTTCAGCAAGCACTGTACCATCGCGTGTTTCATGACGAAGTCGTAGAGGAGTACGTAAGGCGATACGTTGAAGAGACCCGAGCTGGTCAATACGACAGTAAATTGATTTACCGGAAAAGGTTACGCCGTAATCTTTCTGAGTATCAAAAAAATGTCCCTCCACACGTACGCGCAGCACGCATGGCTGATGAAATGAACAAAAAGCTTGGTCGTCCTATGCAATATCAAAATGGTGGTTGGATTGAATACGTTATCACTATTAATGGTCCAGAGCCGGTTGAAGCGCAGCAGAGCCTTATTGATTACGACCACTATGTAGATAAGCAACTAAAGCCTGTTGCTGATGGAATACTGCCGTTCATCGGTAAACATTTTGATGAGATCACCGCGCCGCAGATTGATCTTTTCTAAGGTCTGTTTATTGATAAGCGGCCTTTTCGGCCGCTTATCAAGTTGTGTTCTGCCTTAAGATAAATTCATATTTAGACACTTATCAATGAACGTTTCAAGGAAGATAACCTCGAAGCATAGTAAGCACGTTTACACCTTGGAGTTAAAATTAGCTGTAGTACTTCTCTTTTGACTGGCAATAGCATCTGGCCGCAAATTTATGCATTGCTGCTGCTCTTCTATCTAGAGTGAAGGTCGTGAATTAGAAGCTGTGCTGTTGACCTTGGGTTAGAAACTCTTTATATGCCGTGTGCAAGTAATAAAATTCTTTCCCTTTTATATAGTGAGAGTTGGTCCTAAATTATTCATTAAACATTGACAAATAAAGTGCATATGCGCCTTGGTTGGTATTAATGTTTGTTGGTGGATTTTGCTTTAATCAGAACTTCACTTAGATTTTTTAAAATAAATAGAGAAGGAATTAAAAATGAAAATATTAAACTGGTATCTGCTATCCATGGTATTTTTTGCATCTTATGCTATGCTTCTGGCCCTCAAAATAATGTTGTATTTTCATATGACAGTGAAGGACACGATATGTGGTAATAATTATTGCTAAGGTTATTATTAATATTTACGTTTAAAATCCTAATTATTATGATATTTATCGTTGTAATTTTATTAAATATGTTGTGTTTTCTAACATGTTCTATTTTTTTAAAAAAATATAAATTGTGGATATGTAATAATATCTATTGGGGAATGTAATGTCTGATATTGTAAGTAATGCCTATAATTTTCCGGATTTTATTTCTTCGGGGGTCGACCCGAGGACTGGAACATATTCATTTTCAATGAGTCTAGGTGAGTTTTTATCTCATAAAACATCTGGAACTGCGTTTTCTTTATTATTAAATTACAATGCGTCCAGCTCTTTTGATATGGGTTTTGGACGAGGGTGGGGGCTCAGCTTAAGTCGATTTAACAAATCAACGAATTGGCTTTCCCTATCAACAGGGCAAAGCTTTGWAATCGAGTGGAACTCAGCTAGAGAGGAATATGATATTCCCTACCGAAAATTAAAAGATTTGAGGGTGTTTTATCTTGATGCAACAAATCAAATTCAAGTGGTATATAAAGATGGCCGCCATGATATTATTGATTATGAATACGGTACCTTGCAGTCGGTTGTTTCTTCTCAAGGTTTAGCCATTTATTTTGATTATGGTTTATTCAAAAGTGAGCAGGTACTTTGGCGTATTTATGATGAAGCAGGACGCGAGTTTACAATTGATTGGTGGAGCGATGAGTGGAAGACAGTTGTTGAGCACCGTGTTAATGGACAATTTTCCCATGGGTTCGAATGTCACAAGTCGGCGAATGGGCCCTATAAACGGCTTGGGTCCATCGCTTTATCTGGACAAAGCACCTATACTACTATTTTCTATCGATTTTCTGAGCACTCAGGCTACGATCTAATTGAAAGTGTCGACCATGATACAGGGCGCACCGAAACCATTACCTATGCTGATTTTGGTCATACGATGCCAGATGGTGCCCCTTTGACCTATGTTCCCCGTATTACCAGCTATCAGGTTGTTGCCGGAGAAAATCAGCCTCACCAAAATGTTACTTATGAATATTCAGATAGAAACTATTTAGGGTTCGCTAGTGACCGCATTTGGGCTGCTGGTGAAGATACTTTATTTAAGTCTGAAAAAGACTATCGCTATTCTAGTGTAGAAACCATTAATAATTCGATATCCATCACCCGATGGTACAATAAATACCACCTGACAGATTTGGTTGAATATCGGCATGACGATGTCTTATATCAACGGGAAGACTACGTATATTTTGCTAATTTAAATGTTGGGATTGAATACCAGCCGTCTTGTTATTCATTTGTCAAAGAACAAAGAACCACTTTTTACCATAACAGTAATCAACAAACCCAGATCTTGAAGTATGACTATGACGACTACGGTAACCAAACCTACGTATGTCAGGCCGATGGGACCGAAACGGTACGTGTTTTTTATCCTATTGCCGGTGAAGGTGAAGATTGCCCGCCAGCACCGGATGGTATGATTTCTTTTCTAAAACAAGAAACATTCCGACCAGCAAGCACCGAAAACGGTGAGCTTGAGCGCCATGTTGATATGACTTATATAGTATTGGATAAACTCAACACGAGTAATGAGTACTTTGTTTTAGTCAGCACACAAACTTATTCTGACCATCAAGTATCCTTGAGCTATTACACCAGCAAGGATGCTGCGTATGAATATGGAAGGATCCATACTTCATTAACCATTGTAAATGGTTACCAAGAAATGCTCAGCTATTCTTATGCCTTCAATATTGATGGTTTACAAACAACTCTCAGTTTATCAAGCTTTGATGGCTTAATGCGAGTATCTAGTGAAACAATGTCTTATGTGCACGGGCAAACAATTGGCACTGTGAGCCCAGAAGGTATTGAGACAGTGCTGAACTATGATAGTTTGGGGCGAAAATCATCAGAGGTACTGGCTCCTAATACGCCGTCTGAAGTCATTTTTCAATATGATTATACGATTGGTAAGGGTAATAACAGCGTAATATGGACAGATGCGTTAGGTAACAAGATACGTCAGAAATTTAATAATGCGGGTAAGGTGATTGAAGTACAGCACAGTGATGCTGATGGAGCAATGAAAGTCGTCGGTCAGTATTATTATGATGCATTTGGGCTTTTGGTTAGTCAAATAGAAACAGATTGGTTAGCGGACAATAAATCTATTTCCTTAACAATGCTGTTGGAGTATGACTTTTATGGTGAAGTGAAAACCGTGAGGCATCCAGATGGTCGGATTGAATATATTGAACAGGACTTAGCAACTTTGACCTCGACATTTGAAATTCCAGGGTTGTTAAAAGAAAAGGCAATGTATAACCTATCAGGGCTGGTAGTATCAAAAGTTACGGAAGATAGCAGTGGTGCACCGCTAGCAACAAGTCAGTATGAATATGATGGTTACTATAACCTAATTCGTACTACCGATACTGAAGGTAACATAACCACGAATGCCTATGATGACAATGATCGTCTTATCAATGTAGATAGGGTGGTTGACGGTCAGCCGGTCTCACTGTCATTTCAATATGCTGAGTTTTCCCTTGAAGAAATAGTCACCCACACGGCAGTTAATGGCATTCCTCTTGGCCAACGGCAGTATGATGGCTTGTCGCGTTTGCGATCGACTACATCAGGGGCAGCTACAGAGCAAATCAGTTATGAAGGTAGTTCGTTACAGCCAGCATCCAAGCAAACACCGAACGGTGATACATTACAGTTTAGTTACCATGCAAATTTACAAAACCCTATATCCTTGGCAGTGGACAATGCCCCAGAGCTTTCAAGCACATATAAATACGATAATACCACAGGCCTTCTTTTAGAGGCTCTCAACCAAAAGAGTAAACAAACATTACAGTATAATCGTTTAGGTCAAGTTAAAACGGAAACGATTTTACTTAATGATGGCACTGAGCGCACTGCAACTTATACTGTTTCTCTTGGGGGGCGATTACTGAGCCAAACGGATTTTTTCAACAAGTTGACAACCTGTGATTATGACAGTTATGGTCGGTTACTCAGTGTGATTTCGGGGCTGAACGTTACGACTATCAGCTATGATACCTATAGTCGGCCAGAGTATTATGAAACCACCAACGGCACTGATACGATTTCGATTCGATTGTCGTTTAATGCAGTTGGGCTAGAAACTCATCGTCGTGTTGATATTAATGGAAGTGAACAATTTACACTGACTCAAATCTATAATAATAGCCTGCAGTTGAGTGAACGTGTATATAAAGAAAAAAGTGGTGATATTACAACGGAGAGTATGGTGTACGATGAATTTTATCGTCTCGTGAGTTACCAGTGTCTTGGTAATAATGCCCCTCAGGATGAGTTTGGTCACACGATAGTCACTCAAAATTATAGATTTGATATTTTAGGTAATATTACCGAGGTAGGGAGTGTTTTCTCGGATGGGTCTACCAATACAGCTCGGTTCATGTATGCCAACGATAACCCTGTACAGCTTAAGGAAATTACTAATACTCACCCAAGATATATCAGTAATGCAGTACTAGAGTATGATGCAGCGGGAAATTTGCTGCGTGACGATAGGGGTCTTACTTATCAATATGATGCTTTAAATCAAATGAGTAGAGTGTCTTCTGGTGCGGGGCAATTTCTATCCCATTACTACTATGATGCTGCTGGGCGTATCACTTCTTACACTCAGGAAAATAGCCTTATATATTTGTATTATCAAGGTAACAGGGTAGCAAATGAATTGTGTAATGGCGTTCATAGCAGTTATTACTCCCCAGGTGGTGCTGGCGTGACTCAAACACGCACCCTTAATTTGGTGGGAGAAGAGACTTATCAATATTTAATACCGGATAGCAAAGGCAGTATTGTTGGTGAACTTGATGGGGGGGGGGATTATCTTCAACGTCAGTACACCCCTTATGGTGAAGAAAAATAAATGGTCTGAGTTTGTTAATAATTGAATCGGAAGAATGTTTATATGAAACCATTAATTCCACAAAATACCCACCGCCGTCGGTTTATTAAAATGACTCTGGGTACAACGGCTATTGCAAATCCCTTAGTTAACCTGTCGGAAGCTGCTGGACKYTCATCAGCCGCAYTATCGAGTCCGTTAATAGTAAGCCCTATCGGGTTTAACGGGGAGCGGAAGGMCCCTGCGACAGGGAATTATATGCTAGGTAATGGCTATCGGATGTATAACCCCCGCCTAATGCGTTTTCATGCTGCTGACAACATGAGTCCTTTCGGGAAAGGGGGGATTAATGCTTATGCATACTGCTTAGGGGACCCGRTAAATCTGCGTGATCCGMGTGGGCACTTTGCACTTCTGAGCCTATTGGTGGGTGCCATTGTTGGGGCGGTCGTAGGGGCTACGATTTCCGCAGTAGCGGAAGKCATTCAAACAGCAATTACTGGTGATAGCTTTGACTGGAAACAGGTGGGTATTGGTGCTGCACTTGGCTTTATTAGTGGTGGTTTTGGGGCTGCAGCAGTAGGGGCTAAAACCAGTACYMAGGTGGGAMTAGCCATAGCGGATGCTGTGGTTTCGGGGGCTGCTGATTTTGGTATTAACTATGGAATCAACAAAGCCAGCGGTATGTCCAATAAAGAGGCCGCTAGAAGTGCGGGGATCTCAGCTGGCATTGGCGCTGCGATTGGGTTGGCATCGTTTGGGCTTGGTATAAGGAGTGGAAGATCGTTGCATGCATCTAGCAGGAGCTTTAAACGTGTCTCAGAGCACTCTCTCGGATTTGATCAGACAAGGGGTTTATTCTATAAAAACGTTTTTTTCTTCACGGATAAGACTGCATTGCAAACAAGAGTAAACATTGTGGGGCATGGAGACGTTATTAAAAGCAACTTTACACCCGAGTCATTTTTCAACTTTCTTAATGAGAGATATTTAATTCCTAAAGGCCTAACAAAAATTAGAAAAATTAGGTTGATAGCTTGTTCGTTAGCTGATGAAATTAATGGGGGAGATTCTTTCGCAGAACAATTTTCTCGACAATTTGATAGGGGGACGAGTGTTAAAGCATATAGGGGGAGGGTTACCGTTACATACCAGTCCCCTAAAGAGAATCGTGTTCATCTAGGCGATTTTCTATCTTCATTTAGTCGAGACGGCTTCTCGGTAAAAGTTGTAAAAAAAGGCCGTAATTATAATCCTATTTACTTTAGGTCTTAAGGAAATAGCAGATACTTGATACGTGCCACAGTGAAGAGATACAACATCGAATCAACCAAAAAAACTAAGCCTATAGGCACTCTGGGGCAATTGGAAACCGTTGCATATCAGTTGGTATTAATCCAAAGTCAGGATGAAGCTCATGCTGTACAGGATATTTTGATTGAAAAGTCCACAGTACTGGTTTTTGCTGGTGACCACGGGATTGCCAATGAAGGTGGCAGCATTATTAGCAGTACCGATGTTAAGAGCTGCTGTTGAGTTTTACAACAATATGGCGAGTTTCTCTGAAGCTGGGGTAACGGTGTAGCGCGACTGTTTGTAACCTTGTAAATTGAACGCTGACTAAATATAAAAACCCGCATTAAGCGGGTTTTTATGACGATATCAACGAGGTTGTTGATATTAGCCGAAATACTCGACGCTATTCACTGATGTTTTAGAGGCATGAATTGGATCGAATTTAATAGCCCCTCTATTTGGTGTACAAATTTTATATAAGTCACCGCAGTCAAAAATCGCTAATACAGTTTCATCGGTACGGAAAATTGCCGGAAGCGGCTGACCGATTTCACAGGTACAGGCTTGACCTTCATGTTGCCATTCTAATTTGAAGATGCGCTGAGCTTGCGTAGGCGCATCAACATGATTTGCAATAGAACTGAATACTGATTCAGCCTGACTTGGGCTAGATGCCGATGGTACAAAAAAATCCATGGTTCCCTCCTAAAAGCACAGTAGTGAAGTAGCCTACCGTTAAAATGAGCGGTTATCGATCCTGATAACCTCACAAAGATTACCAGAATATTTGTTGGACTTGCAAGTTACTTGCATAGTAATTCGTTATTTTAATGTAACCGATTTGGTTTAAGCATGATAAAYGATTATGATCAAAGAAGGAGTATCGTTTGCTGTAAATGATTTTATGGGGGAGAGGTAGTCTATGGAGCAACTTGATTTCTTCACGATTCCTAGTCCTTGTGTGGGTATATGCCAAGCGAATAATCGTGGTTACTGTAAAGGGTGTTTTCGCAGCCGGGATGAGCGTTTCCATTGGCAGCAATTCACTAATGAGCAGAAGCGTAATGTGGTTAGGCTATGCCATCAACGTTATTTACGTATTTTACGGGCGAAAAATCAGTTGTTACACGAGAGTGATAAACGGGAAGACTCTGGTCAACAGGAGCTGTTCTAGTCGCAGGTATTATGGTTGGAAGTGTAGAGTGCAGACATAAAAAAAGCGCCCTAAGGCGCTTTTAAATTGAGTATGGTATCAAATGCGATTAAACGCGTTTGAAGTCCATGTGCTCAACTTTTGGCTTGAATGCGTGACGTTGGATATCTTGTGGCTTAACAGCAACTTCTTGACCATCGATCACTAGGATGATGCCTTCGTAGAACTCAGGCTTGTCCATTTGGTTGATGATATCGCTGTGTAGAATCTCGATAGCAACAGGAGCAGCTTCGCCACCGTAGATGATAGCTGGGAATTTTTCTGCGTGACGTAGACGGCGGCTCGCACCTTTACCTAGGTCAGTACGTACAACTGCTTCAAATTTCATAGACATATTAAATACTCTTTAAATATTAAGTTCACTGAGTAATGCGACCTTACTCAATGTCGTAAAAACGAGCGCGGATATTAACAACGATCCGTGGAGTCGGCAAGCTTAAATCCCATGATATTCATTCAACGACTTATATTTTAAGCAATTCAGGTTAAAACTGAGTAACGGTAGTCATTATATTACATGGTTTCTTTTATTTTCCTCATATCCGGGGTGCATCAAATTTAAAGCCGTAATAGCAGAAATTATAGCTCTTGCTATAGCCCATTTTCTGGAAGAAAAGAAAAATTCGATCTTAATCACATTGATAATGATAGTAATTATCGTTTGTATTTGTAATAATCCCAGCTACTGATTTGTTGATAACAATATTTTTAAGCAGGGATTATGAGTTACAAGCTTACTTTGATTGCCAGTTCTGTGGTGATAGCACTTTCACCTTCTCTTCATGCCCAAGAAGATGTTTCTATTTTTGATGAAGTTGTTGTTTCGGGGACTCGCTCCGAGCAAAGCATTAAAAATGTGCCTTCCAGTGTTTCTAAAGTTACTAGTGATGATATCGAACAGAATTTAGCAACGGATTTGAAGCAGGCGCTGAAATATGAGCCAGGTGTACAGGTTAATGGTCAAGGTCGGTTTGGGATGGAGGACTTTACAGTACGTGGTATGAGCGGTAGCCGTGTAAAAGTGATGGTGGATGGCGTCGAGCAACCATCATCATACAACCCTGGTGCTGAAGCAATGCGTAAAAACTCCAATACGATTGAAGTTGATACCCTAACGGCAATTGAGGTCAACAAAGGCCCATCATCAACCTTATACGGCAGTGATGCGCTTGGTGGTACAGTGCTGATGCGTACCAAGAATCCTGAAGATTTACTTGATGGTGGTGATGATACGCATGTCGGTTTGAAAACTGGTTATGCCAGTGCGAGCGATGAGTATAAAGCGACGGTTGAGGTTGCAAATAGAACTGGCGATCTTGAAACAATGGTTATCTATACCTATCGAGATGGGAACGAAACTGAAACTCATGGTGATGGCGCTGATATAACAGGTCCAGACCGTGGCCAAGCTGACCCTTACAGCATTGAATCTCATAATGTATTAGCAAAAGCTTTTTATCAGATTAACAATGAACATCGTGTAGGTGTCACTGGCGAATTCTTCACTCGATCAGCCAATGGTAAAATTTTATCTGGTGAAGGTCGTGATGGTGGTATGCCGGGTTACATTTATACCAATGTACGTGGTGAAGATGAAGATCAGCGTTATCGCATTGGCTTTGAGCATGAATGGTTAGCTGATCTTGTTATGTTTGACACACTCGATTGGAGCGTGAACTGGACAGAAAGCGATGCTGAGCACAATAGCTTTGATCACACTCAAGCAAAAGGAAATCGTAACCGCTTCCGTTCAGGTAAAGATGAAAGTCTGCAGTTTGATCTACAAATGCAGAAAATGATTGAGCTGGCTACAAGCCGACACGAATTCACTTACGGTGTTTCAGCGGCAAACGATAAATTTAGCCTAAGTTACACCGATTATAACCTAGACGATGGATCAAGTACCCCTGGCAGCCAAGAAGTGCCGAACTCTGAATCTGAAAAGCGCGCTGTATTTGTACAAGATCAGATGTTCTTCATGGATGATCAAATGGTCGTTACCGCAGGCCTTCGTTACGATGACTTTACCGCGACACCAGACAGTTCGTCAGGCCTAGAAGAGCATAATAGCGATGCATTAACGTCACGCTTGGGCGCGGTATATCATTGGACAAATAACCTAAGTACGTATGCTCAGTACAGCGAGGGCTTCCGTTCACCGACCATTCATGAAATGTATTACGACAAAGATAATACGATGTTTGGTTATCGTATTGAGGCAAACCCTGATCTTAAACCGGAAGAAAGTCAGTCATACGAAGTGGGTGTGAGAGCGGCTAACCGTTTCGGTAACCTTGAACTGTCAGCATTTTATAATGACTACAAGAACTTCATTAAAAGCCAGACAACAATGGATGGCAGTGTAGAAGTCACGACCAATGAGAACATTGATAAAGCACGAATCTATGGTTCTGAGTTCAAAGGTAACTTGTGGTTAGATGAAGCATTTAGCGCACCGATGGGCACATACGCACGCTTGTCTTTAGCCTACCTAGATGGTGAAGATAAAGAAACGGGTGAAACTCTGAATACGATTGCACCATTCACAACCGTTGTAGGCCTTGGTTATGACGCACCAAGTGAAAACTGGGGTAGTGCTGTAACCGTTACAATGGTTGCCTCTAAATCAGGCAGTGATTGGGAAGCACCTGAAGCTGGTGAAGACGCCAATGTTGATGCACCAAGCTACACCGTTGTTGATTTGACCGCATATTACCGTCCAATGAATGATCTGACACTACGTGCAGGCTTGTTTAATGCCTTTGATGAGAAGTACTGGCAGTACCAAGATCTTGACGGTGCAACCGCATCAACGGAAGGTATTGATCGCCGTACTCAACCCGGCCGTAACTGGGGCGTTAATCTAGATTACAGCTTCTAAGTTTACTTTTCGGCTGAAAATGAAAAGGTCTAACCAATGGTTAGACCTTTTTTAATTCATCGGTTTCGACTTGTAGGGGACTCTGGGTTAGAAATTCAGCGTCATTTGTGCTGAAAGAGCGTAATTATCGTCTTTACCTGCTTGTGCGCCCAAATCAAACCCAATTTTGCCAAATGGGCGGAAACCTAAGCCGAGGGTTACCATATCATCGGTAAAACTTGTCATGCTGTGTATGTAACCCATACGAAATTGTGCCCAGCCCCAAGCATCAAGTTCTGCACCTAAGCGGGCGTATTGAGTCTTATAGTCATACTCTTTGAAGTACTTTTTAGTATTTAAATCAATGTCTGCGGCAAGGCTAATCCAATCAAGCTCATACTCGATACCCAAGACATATTCAGGGTTCACAATGTAGGTTGCCCTTATGCCATTTTGAGGATTAGCGGCAAGGGTATGTTTGATTATGTTGCGTCCTGCAATACCAACCAACATATCATCGGTAAGTTGGTAAGCTGCACCGATATCAAAGTTGACTGAAGATTTTTCAACATACTCATCTGCCCAGTCAAAGTCATCATCTTCAAATTTATCTAGCGTTTCTATGTAGTTAACCGCATAAATACGTTGGTATTTGGGTGAGATACCAATGAACAATGGTTGATCTTTGGGGCCAAATGATTTTGCGAAAGTGAAACCGACATCGATAGTTGCGCCAGCAATGGCCTGACCGCTGGATTTTAGTTCGGAATTAGCGGGATCATCTAAGGTTAAATCATCATCATTAACATCAAACGCTGCAATGGCAGACATCTGTGATTTAACAAAAAAATTGGTACTTAAATAGCGGTTAGGAATCGCGATGACGATACCTAAGTTGGCTTCAGCATTTAACGTATTATTGTCTAATTGTCTTAGTGCTTCACGCCATTGATTGAGTTCGTCTGGCGTCGGGTTGTTACCAAGGTTGTTATCGAGTTCTTGAAAATGGTCAAGTTTATCCAGTGAGCTATCAGCATCATGTACACGGGCACCGACCATAGGGAGAATCATGCCGAAAGAATCATCGTATCCATAAGCTGCTGTAAGGGCTGGGTTATGGAAACTTGCTGTAAGGTAATTGGCAGAGGCTACACCTGTTCCCCCCATACCTACACTTCGTGTATCGAAAGTTGTCATCGCCTTGGCTGAAAATGGTGTAACGATTAGCAAAAGTGGTAATACAGCCTTGTTATAGTTTTTCAATACTAAGTCCCTGAAGCATTATGATGATGATCAGTTATGAATTGTAATGATGGGAGATGATATTGCTATTATGCAATCCCTTTGTGTGTCATAACTTAAACAATAAAATCGACTTTATTGTAACTGTTTGTATTTTGGTCGGTCATTGTCGATATTATGTAATTAAATATGACTACGCTTTTTGGTACTGGTCGATATCAAATAGCTTATCTCGAATTGCCCAAAAGCGGCCACTTTTACGGGCTATTATGATTTCTGGTGGACGTAGTCGGTGCTCATTATTGGCGACCTTTGTTGGTGCGGTATCAGTGAATGGGCGGTGACGATCGACTAAGTGTGGGTTAATGAATTTACGCAGAAACTCGTTTTTTTGCCCTTTAGTCGATAACGGCCAAACTTCGCTAATTTCTGAGCCTTCATCACTGACGTAGATAACTTTTAATTGTGGCTTTTCAAATTTGTTCTTGCCTGGCTCTAAACGCAGATCAGTACACTTCATGATCATCGCGTCTTTTAACTTCAATGCATCGCGGAGTTTTTTATCCGGATCGACCATCACCGCATCGCATTGATGGCAACGGCGCGCGGCAATGTCATTATCAGCACCGCACTCTTCGCAATATTTGGCTCTAAATCGATAACCACACTCTTCACGCTCACCAGTATCATCATCTTCAAAATAGCCTTGGCAGCGACGCCCATAGTGCTCAATTAAAAAGCCTGCAGGATCAAGTTTGCCCCAAAAGCTGTTGTTAAACCCACATGCAGGGCAGGGAACCATGATCACTTCGCTATCGCTGTTTGGTTTAGGATCGCCGACTTCGGGTTGATATAAGTCATAGCAATTACCAGCATATTCTAGAACGAGGCAATCTTTCTTGCCGTCAGATAAGCGTAAACCTCGGCCGACAATTTGTTGGTAAAGGCTAATAGATTCTGTTGGACGAAGAATCGCAATAAGATCAACATGCGGAGCATCAAAGCCTGTAGTAAGAACAGAAACGTTCACTAAATACTTGATCTCTTGTCGCTTGAAACTGTTTATAATACGATCACGCTCGTCTACTGGCGTATCGCCAACAACGAGAGCGGCGTTTTCACCTTCCAGATAGCCCATAATTTCTTGCGCATGGTTTACTGTTGACGCAAAAATCATTATACCCCGACGGTCTTTTGCATAATCAATGACTTGGTCAATGATCATCGGCGTCGCCCGTGCGGATTTTTCGATGACGCTATCGAGATCTGACTCTTTATAATGGCCACTGTTTGATGCTTTTAGGCTGGAAAAATCATAACCAAGCACAGCCATATCCATGACTTTGGGTTCAGTGAGAAAGCCTTCATCAAGTAAATAACGAATGGGTAATTCAAAGATACAGTCTCGGAAGAACCGCTCTTGTTCTGTGCGTACTTGCCCACGCGTGTGATATTTATAAATCCAACCCATGCCAAGGCGATAGGGGGTTGCAGTAAGGCCAAGGATCTTAATGCCCGGGTTTATCTTCTGAACATGAGCGATGACTTTACGATAAGCACTATTTTCATCGTCTGGTACACGGTGGCATTCATCGATAACCAATAGTGAAAACTCATTAGCAAATAGTTCAAGGCTGTTAGCCATCGACTGTACAGAGGCAAAAACAACTTGCTTGTCGGTTTCTTTACGACCCAGCCCCGCGGAAAATATAGAAGCTTTCAGGCCATAACTTTCATATTTCGCATGGTTTTGCTCTACCAGTTCTTTAACGTGGGTGAGAACTAAAACGCGTCCACGGGCTATCCTTGCAAGTTCAGCAACCACTAAGCTCTTACCGGCACCCGTTGGTAAAGCAAGTACTGCTGGGGTAGAGTTTTTGCGAAAGTAATGGATCGTTGCGTTGACACTGTCTTGCTGATAAGGACGAAGGGTATACATAAAATGGCGTTATGAGCATTGCGAGATGAGGCTTGCTAGTGTACCGATCGTTATGCTTATTGGCGAGTGTTGATTGGATACTTGAACTGCCTCTTGGTTAGGCAGTTCACTATTATGAAGCAGGTATTCTGGTGCTGGTACTATGAGGCAATAGTCAGTGGTATTTCGCTTGGACTAATCACTTTGGTCATCATGCAGAACTGACGTCGAGGAACAAAACCATGCTTTTCATAGAATTTACGCGCACCTTTATTACCGATATTTACTTCAAGTGAAAGGGCGTGTACGCCAGCTTCAGCAGTATGTTGTTCGATTTGAGGGATAAGGTCTGTACCGATCCCTTGCTGGCGCCAATCTGGTTTGAGATAAAATTGGTCGATTAAACCAACTCGCCCGCCGTGTTCAAGGCTGAAGCTGTAACTAACAATGATGTGCCCAGCAATGATTTTTTCACCATCGTTGTCTATTTCAATAAACCAAGCTTGGCCGAGCTCGGGGTTACTAAGAAGCTGATTGATGGCGTGTTGAGTCTGTTCTTTCTTTTGAGGAAGAACTTCATATTCAAATAGCTCCTCAACGAGTTTAAGGAGCATATCCTTTGACGACATACTTGGCGCAACAAGTGAGATGTTCATATTTTGACCTTAGCAGTTAGGCTTCACTACCCAAACGTAGTGAAAGGTATACTTCCTGTTTATACGTAACCAATATCTGACACGTCCAATAATTCAGACCACATAAAGTAAAAAATGTTCGAGATTTAGATGTTCGTTAGAAATTGAAGAATAACCTTGAACTTTAAAGCTTGCACAAATTCCTTGGGTTGCATATTGAATGGTGTCAACGATCGCTTCTATTTTAGCTCATAATGCGCGTTAAGATGTGCATACAATGTGTAAGTTGTTATGATGCGCGTTTTTGTACCATATGGAGCCAGTAATGAGGCTTGATAAATTCCTAAGTACCACGCTAGGTATTACCCGCAGAGAAGCAGGTAAGCTGCTAAAAGACAAGCAGATCGAAATCAATGGTGAGGTTGTTAAAAATGGCTCACTAAAAGTCACTGATGATTGTGACGTTGAATTTAATGGTCGTTCTTTGCGGTTCAATGGTCCCCGTTACTTTATGCTTAACAAGCCAACAGGCTTTGTGTGTTCCCATGTGGATGACTACAACCCAACGGTTTTTGTACTTATTGATGAAGTAAGCCCAGAAAAGCTTCATGTAGCGGGCCGCCTAGATGGTGATACGACAGGGCTGGTCCTACTTACCGATGACGGGCAATGGTCTCACCGTATAACGTCTCCACGCCATGTTTGCGAAAAAGTGTATTATGTGGAGTTGGCTGATCCTCTAGCAGAAGAAACTATTCAGCAGTTTGCTGAAGGGGTGCAACTGCGTGGTGAAAAAGATCTAACACGACCAGCTAAACTTGAAATTTTAAGTGAGCGTGAAGCTGTTATTACCATTTCTGAAGGTAAATACCATCAAGTTAAGCGTATGTTTGCCGCTGTTGGTAATAAGGTTGTTGGGCTACATCGCGAGCAGATTGGCAGTGTTGAGCTTGATGAAGAGCTTGAGCCGGGCGAATACCGTCAACTGACGGAAGAAGAAGTCGCATCGTTTCAAAAGTAAGAGTGAGCGTTTAACGTTTATTTGATATTAGACAAACGATTTTCAGGGGAGCTTTGCTCCCTTGTTTAGTTATTCCCACTATATCCCTCTATAAACTCTTGCCGAAAGCCGAGTATCTACGTCATATTTCGTAAATACCTTATTAGAAACGCAATCTTTCTTATTGAGAAAGAGTCAATTCAGCTAATTCATCGTACAATAAGCTTCTTCTTGATAATTCCACCAGTAATAGAGTTCTTATGACAACACAAGACGGCCAAAAGCTGAGCTTGCAACTAATTATTATTCTTGGTGCGATTGGTGCATTAACACCACTTGCTATCGATATGTATTTACCGGCAATGCCAACAATTGCCAGAGATTTAGCAGTAAACCCAAGTTTAGTCCAAACAACATTGACAGCGTATACCGCAGGTTTTGCTATCGGTCAGCTTTTACATGGACCTTTAGCTGATAGCTACGGACGTAAGCCAATTTTAATCATTGGCGTTATTGCTTTCGCGATTGCCGCTATGTTCAGTGCAACCAGCCAAGGTATCGTTGAACTAACGTGGGTTCGTGCTGCACAAGGCTTTGCTGGCGCTGCTGCCGCGGTCATAATTCAGGCTTTGGTACGTGATATGTTTGAGCGGGAAGAATTTGCTCGAATGATGTCGTTTATTACCTTGGTCATGACGATTGCCCCTCTCATCGCACCCATGTTAGGGGGGTACTTGTCGGTATGGTTTGGCTGGCGCTCGATCTTCTGGGTATTGGCTGGCTTTGCGATACTGATTGTCATCGCCGTTGTCTTTCGTATTCCCGAGACATTGCCACCTGAAAAACGTCTGCCTTTTCATCTTGGTTCGACCCTACGTAATTACGCCAAAATGCTAACGACACCGACGGCTGTTGGATTGATTTTCTGTAGTGGCTTTTCATTTGCTGGCATGTTTACGTTTTTAACTGTTGGGTCATTCGTCTACATCGATTTGTACAATGTAAGCACTGAGCACTTTGGCTTGTTATTTGGCTTAAATGTCGTGTGTTTAATATTAATGACCAGCATTAATGGACGCTTAGTTAAAAAAATGGGCTCGCATTGGATGTTACGATTTGGACTGATTATTCAGCTAATTGCGGGTATCGGTGCGATTCTTGGGCAGGTGCTAGGTCTGGGCTTGTGGGGGGTTGTTATCCCTGTCATGCTATTTGTTGGTACAATTTCTATCATTGGTAGTAATACAATGGCGTGCTTGCTTGCGAAGTATCCGCATATGGCGGGAACGGCTTCTTCATTGGCAGGCACAATGCGATTTGGAACCGGTACTGTTGTTGGTGGGTTGGTTGCTTTAATGCACAATTCATCAGCATGGCCGATGGCAATTACAATGGCGCTGTGTGCGTTTTTATCTGCTGGCTTTTACTGGTTTTTATCGCGTGATGCTTAAGGAAACACATGACAACTTTTTATCAAGAGATTTATAAGCTAGTAACCGATGGCTTAACCTTATTGTCTGAGTCTCAGTCATCAGGTAAAACACCACGTAACCCAATCAGTGAAACCCATTTTCTTAGTGCTTGGGTTACAAAAGTGATCAAGCAGCAATATTATGATCATTGTGTGGCTAAAACACTCATTGCGTGGCAAAAACAAGCTCGAAGCAAGGGTAAGAATGCACAACTAAAGCAGCAGTTTGAGCACATTCAATACACGATAGGTGGAACTCAAGCTGATAACAACAATAGCGGTAAAGCGATCAGCAAAAGCCAAGTTGATGCTTTATACCAGCAGCTTGAAGCTGATGATTGGTTAGTGACAACGGAATACGAAGTCAATCGTAAGGTTAAGCATTTTACTGATGGTCAAGCTTCATTAGTGGTGTGTTCGGCACAAATTAAAGCCGGGTTTTCAGAAGGTGATGAACTGATGAAGCCTCTTTCATTTTTTGTTCGTGGCGATGCTAAAGCTTTGGTTGATGCCGCGTTTGAGCACGGTTTGTTGCTGTATAAAGTGACGGATTATAAGTCGATGGTTAAGTACCATGGTGAGTACCTTGTTTACCCAGGAAATGCGGGTTCACATTTGCCTGAATTGCCAACACGCTAAACGACACTGTATTGGCTGAATAAGTAAGCGAGGGCTTTTGCTCTCGCTTATTTTTTATCTACATATTTGGTGATGATATCGGCCAATGGATGTCCTATTAGAGTGTATCACTTTTACCATCATGTCCCTTTGCTTTGCATCGCTTGACAAGGGCGTGTGTCATACCTCGAAAGATAAACAAGTGGGCTGGCATCATGGCAAACCAATAGAGTAGGCCAGTAAAACCTGCGGGGTGCCACCATGCACGAATGTCGACCTCACGGTATTCGCCTTTATCCTCGATAGTAAATTCTAAGCGACCAAGCCCTGGTGCTTTCATGCCAAATAATAAAGACAAAAACTTATTATCTTTAAGGTTAATAACCTTCCATGAATCTACTTTATCGCCGAGCTGTAGTTCATTAGGATCGCGTCGATGACGTTTTAATGCGCTCCCACCAATGGCAAAGTCCATCCATTCTCGTATACGCCACAAAAAATTGGCATAAAAATATCCTTCTTTACCACCCACAAGTTGCACTTGTCGCCAGAGTTGCTCGCAAGTTGCGTCTGTTTGTAAGGTGTAACCCGCCTGCTTGGGGTAATAACCGTAGCCAGGTTGCCAGCGAGATAAAGCATCAGGGTCAAACCCCCAAATATCACTTCTAACTACTTCGGTTTCATGGCTTAAACATTCTTCTACGGCTTCATCGTAACTTAGTAGGTATTGAGGAATGAGAGACTGTATTGCACTGCCGTCAGCAGGAAGATCGAATCGCAAGCCTCCGATTAGGGCTTTAGCAATATTTGTGGGTACTGAAGTAATAAAACGTAACCAAAATGCGGCAAATTTCGGGGTTAAAAAAGGGATGGGTAGAATGCGTACTTTTTTACCTGCCTGACGGCCAAGTATACGCATTTGTGATTCATAGGTAATGTCTTCTGGGCCCGCAATATCCATGATTTGATGGCGGCATGGTTCGAATTTTAATAACTCAAGTAAGTAATAAAGTAAGTTACGTAATGCGATTGGGGAATTTCGGGATTTAACCCATTTAGGCGTGGCAATAACGGGTAAGTGGTAGACAAAATCTCGCATAACTTCAAAAGCGGCAGAGCCGGGGCCAACAATGATCCCTGCTCGTAATTCAGTGACTGGAATATCACATTTTCGAAGAATTTCGCCTGTCGCTTTACGGGCCGATAAATGTTTCGAGACCCCGTCCTTCGGTTGCAGAGCTCCAAGGTAAATGACACGCTTAACTTGGCTTTGCTTCAAGGCTGAGCTGAAGTTTTCTGCGGCATCTATTTCGATATCAATAAAATCGTGCCCATGGTTCATACCATGAACTAAAAAGAAAACAGTATCAACATCTTGGAGTAGCTCATTAAGGTTATTCGGGGTGTTTAAATCAAGTTCATGAAGTGAAATGTTACCTGTTTTTTCCCACTTTCTTTTCTTTAACAATTTTACATTGCGTGACGTTGCTTTTACGTTATAACCCGCGTTTGAAAGCTCGGGGACAAGGTGAGTACCGATATAGCCCGATGCGCCAACAACTAAAACTGTTTTTACCATAAATTACATGCTCCCTGCTGTAATCATAAATGCATGTTACGCTTTTAATACTATCAATGTAGTGGAAAACTGAGTGAAAAGATTTAATTACTTGAGCTGAATGATCAAAATGATCGTTTAACAAAGAGAATACATTAAAGGAGCTAACAGTATAATACTCAGCTAAATTCATAATTGATTTTTATACTAATCAATACATTTAGAGGTGGATATAGAACGTTACTAAACTGCTTTCATTTATTTTGTGAGCGTATTGTTTGCAGTGTAGGGTATTTGTAGAGGTGATGTAGCGTCTTGGATTGTATTTTTCATTATTGCTTTTAAAGTGCTTTATAGAATTAGGGGTTTACGGTAAATTCCTTCCACAACTTTCCTAAACTGGGGATAAAAATGTTACGACTGGTCGACCTATGCAAAGGGTATCATGATGGCGGTGAATACCATTCTGTTTTGCAAGGGGCGGAGCTCGCACTTCAGCAAGGTGAGCAGTTGGCTTTAATGGGAGAGAGTGGCTCAGGAAAAAGTACACTTCTTAACCTCATCGCAGGTCTAGACTCGTCAGATTCTGGTGAGGTTTGGCTTGGTGACACTCCAATTCATGCTATTTCTGAGCGTGAACGTACCGCTTTTCGTCGTAACAATATAGGTCTCGTTTTTCAGCAGTTTAACTTACTCCCTACGCTAGTAACCGCAGATAACATTCGTTTTTGCCGACAATTGAAAGGGTTGAAAGAAAACCCGGCATTGTGGCGCCAAATAATATCTGCATTGGATCTCATGCCTTTGCTCGGTCGTTACCCAGAAGAGATGTCTGGTGGGCAGCAACAGCGCGCCGCAATTGCTCGGGCATTATATATGGAGCCGGAAATCTTATTGGCTGATGAACCAACGGGGAGTTTAGATGAGCGCAATGCTGGTGCAGTTATTCGATTATTGGTTAATTTAACCAAACAACTGGATTGCACGTTATTGCTGGTTACGCACAGTAAAAAAGTGGCAGAGCATATGAATGGTTGTATCCGTCTTCAAGGAGGGCAACTTCATGTCAAACCCCGTAGCTAAAGCGCTGTGGGGGCATTATAAACGCCACCCTCTTCAAATTGTTCTTGTTTGGTTCGGGTTGACGCTTGGTATTGCACTGCTAGTAGGGGTGTTAGGTGTCAATCAGCAAGCCCGTGAAAGCTACCGTGATGGTGAGCAACTTTTTTCAAATCCTTTCCCGCACCGAATTCGACATAATCAACCGTCATTAAAAGTACCACAAGGTTTTTATATCCAGTTGCGGCGTGAAGGGTTTAAGCAATGTGTTCCTTTTGATCAAGCGAGGGTTGTTACTGATAAAGGGCAAGATTTTGAATTAGTGGGTATTGATCCTATTTCATTGTTTTCCAGTTTTTCATCTGTTGGTGGACTTTCGCAAGCAAACCAAATTCAAATGATGGAACTGATGCAGCCGCCTTACCCGATATTAGTGGGTGCACAGCTTGCTAACTATATGGGTGTGGTTGATGGCCAACGTTTGACGCTAGAAAGTGGCAAGCAAATTGGCCCACTAAAAGTTGTCGCAGAAGAACGGGTGAAAGGGCCAAGGATGATCGCTGACATGTCTTTACTTCGTCAGCTTCAACCAAGTGCAGGTTTAACGGCTATTTTATGCGGGGCAATGACTGAAGGTGAGCTTGCTGCATTACAAGATAAATTACCTCACGCCTTCATTTTAGAAAAAGAACAAAGCGCAGGGCTCGAACCGCTCACCAATGCTTTCCATCTCAACTTATTTGCGATGGGGATGCTTGCGTTTGTTGTTGGGTTATTCATATTTTATCAGGCTATGTCGTTGTCATTCACGCAGCGACAGCCATTGGTTGGCTTATTACGGCAGGCTGGCGTCTCTTCATCGCAATTGGCAAAAGGCTTGATGTTAGAGCTAGTTGTTTGGATTGTATTAGGGCTCGTTGGCGGTAATTTGCTCGGTATGCTTTTAGCGCAGCAATTATTGCCGTCAGTGGCCGAATCTTTAAATGATTTATATGGTGCCAATGTCAGTCTTTCTGTTACTTGGCATTGGCAATGGGGGGTAACGTCGTTATTGATTGCACTGTTTGGCAGCTTGCTAGCGTGTGGCTGGCCACTCATTCGTTTAATTCGTACACCGCCAGCCCGTCTTGCGACCCATATGTCGTTGGTTCGTTTCAGTGGTAAAGAGTTTGCGATACAAGCCGTTTTATCTTGTGTATTCCTTGGTGCAGCAATTGGCATCTATCAGCTACCGCATGGGCAGCAGGCAGGCTTCATGTTGATTGCGTGCATCTTGATTGCATCGGCATTAGCCATGCCATTTTTGTTATGGCAGTTATTTAAAATACTGGGTACCGTTGTGCGATCTGCAAGGTTGCGCTGGTTCTTTTCTGATGCCGCAGCAAGCTTGAGTTATCGAGGTGTCGCTGCGATGGCATTTATGCTGGCGTTAGCATCGAACATTGGTATGGAAACCATGGTGGGAAGTTTTAGGCATACTACTGAGACGTGGCTTGACCAACGATTAGCGGCTGATATTTATGTTCGTCCATCCATTAATGTTGCACCTCGAGTCTCAAACTGGTTAGAAAACCATGAAGATGTAAAACAAGTGTGGTGGCAGTGGCGTAAAACCCTGAATACTGATGCTGGCACGTTGCAAGTTGTGAGTGTTGGTGGAACACAAGATGAAAAAAGTGCGATGGTAATGAAAGTTGCAATGCCCGAATATTGGCAGCAACTACATCACAATCGTTCAGTATTAGTTAGCGAATCCTTGGCTTTGAAGCAAGGTTGGCAGCCTGGTGATGTCATTAATTTACCTGCACCGATGAATAAAAAATGGATTATTGCTGGGGTGTATTATGACTATGGGAACCCTCATGGACAGGTCGTGCTGGCTCAAAAACGTTGGCAGGCGCTATGGCCATATCGTGGGCAGGTCGGCTTAGCGATTCATTTGAATCAAGGTGCAAATACCCTAGAAGTCATGAAAGATCTCGGTGAGGCTTTCCGACTACCTCCAGAGCGCGTGCGCAATAATGCCGAGCTTATGCAAAACGCCATGCAAGTGTTTGACCGTACCTTTATTGTAACGGCAACGTTGGGCAAGTTGACTCTTTTTGTCGCGGTGTGCGGTTTGTTCTTTGCGACGGTAGCGGGCGAGGTTTCACGGCAACGGCAATTTGCTTTGTTACGTTGTATGGGGATGACAGGGCGAGAGTTAGCATTACTAGGGGGAGGCCAGCTTCTACTTATTGGCTTGCTCACCGCACTAATTGCCTTACCGTTAGGGTTAGTTTTGGCACAATTATTAATAGATGTCGTGTTGAAATACTCGTTTGGTTGGACGATGCCTGTGGAGTATTTTCCGAATGATTATTTGATTTCACTGGGCTCTGCATTAATTGTATTACTCATTGCAGGAGCTTGGCCAGTTTGGCGCTTAGTAAAACGTTCTGCAATTACATCACTTCGTGAGGCGTTTTAATGAGAGTGAAATTGAGTACTTTGGGCTGGGCATGCACAAAAAGAATAGCCATAGTCCTTGCTGGGCTGCTGTTCTTGTTTGGCTGTGACAACGCGGCAAATGTCGATAATCGATCTGTGGCTATCATGGCTGAACAGGGTAACGAGCATTTTAAGCAAGTTGAACCCAATAAGGTGTTCAGCTTCCCTGAAGATCACCTGCCACACCCTGAATTTAAAAATGAGTGGTGGTATTTTACGGCTAATTTACAATCTGAAAAGGGTGATGTATTTGGCGTTCAATGGACATTATTCAGGTCTGCTTCTTCGATAAAAAAAGAAAAAGGGTGGATGAGCCCGCAGCGCTTTATGGCGCATGCTGTTATCACAAGTAAAGATAATACATGGGCAGCAGAGCGTTTTTCTCGTGGTGGAATAGGGCAAGCGGGCGTGACTGGACGTCCATTTCAAGCTTGGTTAGATAACTGGAAATGGAAATCTTATAGCGACTCTCCATTCCCTGCGGTATTAACTTTTTCCGATGGCAATATGGAAGCGTCGCTTTCCGTTCAAAAAAGCGGAAAACGCATATTGCAAGGTGAGAGCGGATATAGCAAAAAACACAGTACTGAAAATATTGCCTCGTATTATTTTAGTGAACCTTTTTTACAGGTAGCCGGGAAGCTGGAGCTTGACGGCAAAGAGTATCAAGTAAAGGGAAAAGGCTGGTATGATCGTGAGTGGAGCAGTGCTGGACTTTCCCAGAAGCAAGAAGGCTGGGATTGGTTTTCGATACATTTAGATGATGGTCGTGCATTAATGCTGTACCAGATCAGAGAAAAGCAAAGCCAACCATATTATTTTGGGTCAATTAGTTGGCCGAATGGTGAATCGATTTCTCTTGCTCAAGAAGATATCAGGTTAGTGCCAGTGTCGTATACGACCCATAAAGGTAAAAACTATCCGCTGAATTGGAATTTAGAGATACCAAGCCAGCAAATTAAACTAAAAGTGGATGTAGTTCGCAAGGAGCAGTGGTTGCCATTTGTGTTCTCATATTGGGAAGGCCCAATATCGGTTTCAGGTAGCCACTCAGGACAAGGATTTATGGAACTCACAGGTTATTAATTTGTGCTGTCGCCATAAAACGATAGGAAAGAAACGTGCAAAGTAACATTAGCTTTGATGAAAATGTGTTAGCGCAGCGGTTAATGAATCATCGCCGAGAGTTCCACCGATACCCAGAAGCTGCATGGCGAGAGTTTTTCACGACAAGTCGCATCGCGAGTCACCTTCAAGTTATGGGTTATTCGTTGTGCTTTGATGATGAAATTATTCACCGTGACTCTGTTATGGGTCGCGATGCCAACTTAGTTGCTAAAGCGCAAGAGAGGGCAATTAGCTGGGGGGCGGATTTACAACTTCTCGCCCAGATGAATGGTATGACGGGGGTTGGCGCCGTATTAGATACCGGTCGACCAGGCCCTGTCATCGCCCTAAGGTTTGATATTGATGCTGTTGAAGTCATGGAAAGCCAAGACGATTCACACCGCCCGCGTTTTTTAGGTTTTGACTCATTAGCCCCCGGCGTGGCACATGCTTGCGGCCATGATGCCCATGCTGCCATTGGCTTAGGGGTGGCTGAACTGCTTGCTTCGGAAAAGTCGAACCTAAACGGAAAGATAAAACTATTATTTCAACCCGCAGAGGAAGGCTGTCGTGCGGGGAAAGCCATTGCTGAAAGTGGGTGGCTAGATGATGTTGACTATTTCTTTGCTGCGCATATTGGGATGAATGTGCCTAGCGGTACTTTGGTGTGTAACCCTCAGCACTTCCTTTGCAGTTCTAAGTTTGACTTACACTTTTCTGGAAAGCCGGCGCATGCTGGTATTGAGCCCAACGCCGGACAAAATGCATTAGCAGCAGCATGTACTGCCGTGACGCAAATGTTGGCAATTCCTCGCCATAGAGATGGCATGACCCGTATTAATGTCGGGCAGATGCATGCGGGAGATGGGCGAAATGTTATTCCAGCCAGTGCGGTTTTAATGGGTGAAACGAGGGGTGAAAACAGAGAGCTGAATTCTTTCATGTACCAACATGTAGAGCAAATTGCGCAAGCGGCAGCGATGATGCATGGTGTCAGCGTTGATATTTGCCCACAAGGTGAAGCGATTGGGTTAACCAATGATCCTGAACTGGTTACTTTACTTGAAAGCATTGGTGAAGTTAGTGGTTTCACTCAGGTACTCCGAGAGAAAGACTTTGGTGCAAGTGAAGATGCTGGCTATCTGGTTGATAGAGTACAAACTTGTGGCGGCAAGGCAATCTACTGCCTTGTTGGTTCAGATCTAACTGCTGGCCACCATAATGGTGATTTTGATATTGATGAAAGCCGCATGCTTTCAGCGGTGAAGCTGTTATTTAATGCGGTAAAAGCAAAACAACAGCAGCCTTCTTCTATCGAATAAGATCAAAGTACAAACTCTGAAGTCGTACCTAAACAAAAGATACGGCAGCGCCTTGAGCTAGCGATGAGCTTAAGGCGTTGCATCGAATAAATATCGTATCCACAAAATAATTCAAGCCCTAAGACATAATCTTACTTTCGATTCCCATTCTTCATCTACCCTTATTATTCCAATAGAAGTTCAACGTTAATCTATTGAGGGTGTTCAGTGGCAGAATCGGGTATAGAATCAAAATCGGAATTAACACGGTCACCCAGTGTATTTGCACGGCTGTTGAATATTGATAATTGGTTGGTACCTTTCTGTCTGAGCGACAAATTTAAGTTTGCTTTTCGAGTTGCTATTAGCCTGACGATTGCGTATTTACTCCCTATGGCATTGGGTTGGTCTCAACCATCCACAGCAGCAACAACGGTGATGTTAATCGCTTCAACTGGCAGTCGGCGTGAGTCGTTTGCGAAAGGAACACTGCGTGTATTAGGTACCATTGCGGGAGGCATTATTGGGCTGATGTTAGTCGGGGCCTTTGCACAAGATCGTTTTCAGTACATGTTGGCCGTTTCTGTTGTTATTACCGTTATTTTTTATATCCGTTCGGCTTATTTAAAAGATCCCACCTTGTTTATGTTAACAGGGGTGATGATCTTAATGATGTACAATGGAGGCGATGCAGAAGGCGCGTTTATTTACGGTTTAGATCGGACATTCATGACTATATTTGGTGTGGTTATATATACCCTTGTTGGGGTATTTTTATTTCCACCTAAAGTTGAGCGAAACCTACAGAAACTCGCGACAGCATTAACGGAAAAGCAGCGAGAATTATTTAACAGAATAAGTGGCTCTCCAAAAACTGAAGACCAAACTCATCACGAAGCTGAAAGCCCCAATACACCTGAAAAAGAAACGGAAGAAGGGGATGTTCCCGCCCCTACTATTGCTGAATTGAGCCAGCAACTTTTTCAAGCGCAGCAAGCATTTGAAACGCGGTACCATACGATTAATGCGGATTGTAGTGAAATATCAGCGTATAAAAAAGAATGGGACGGTTCAGTTGCACTCTATCAGAAAATTACTGAAATATTGTTGTTTGCAGCAAAAGAACACTCGCGATCTGGTGGCCACCCCAGTGAGTTTATTCATGACTTTGAGGCGCTTAGAGAGCAACTTATTGCGATGTTTGATCGAATACCTACGGCATGGCAAGCACAGCACACCGAAGCACCAGAATATTTTGACCCCATAGAGTGTGATAAGGATAAACTGGAACAAGCTGGGCATTTGTACCGAGGAGAGGCAATAAGCAGCGCTTATTTGTTAAAGCAATTAAGAGAGAGGCTAGCTCAACTCCATACTTGTATCAGTAGTATTGATTCCGTGGTCGGTCGTGTTCCATTTGAATTACCCTCTCTAAAAGCACTGCCAGATTTCAATTGGTGGGATGCTGAAAATGCTAAAACAGCAGTGAAAGTGTTCCTAACATATTGGTGTGCAGCATTGTTTTGGATTTATTTTAACCCGCCAGGAGGATATAATTTCATTGTACTGAGCACGTTGTTTGTATCCATACTGTCCTATCTACCTGTCCATCCTTTTCTGCTCTTTATCTTATTTACGTTGGGGTTCATTTTTTCAGTGCCAGCGTATGTGTTTATATTACCTCAGTTAACACTGGGATCAGAGCTTGCAGCATTTATTTTTATTTATACATTTGTCGGTTTTTATATATTCAAAGGACCAGTAACCATATTCTTTTTATTAGGAATGTTCACGCTCGGCATTAACAATGAAATGGTCTATCACTTTGGTATCACAATAATGATTGTCAGTTTATTTTACCTCGTCGTTATTTCGGTTATTTTCTCTTATTACTTTCCTTTTTCGGCAAGGTCTGAGCATTTAGTACTCGTATTTAGAGAGCGTTTTTTTCGTCATGCAAAGGGCATTATTTTACTACAACAAAACAGTAAACGTTCAACATTTCAGCAGCTTGAGTTAGGTTGGCGCATTGCAACGATGAAGGTCGCACTTAAGAAAATGACGGTTTGGAGTACGAAGATCAATGCCGAATATTATGCACCAGTAACCTTAGAGGCATTAACAACATTTAATACACGGTGTGATGTTTTCCATCACCATTTAATGACATTACTTCAGGCTGAAAAAAGCATTGTTGAGAACCCACTTGTTTCTATGACAAGAGGAAAGTACAAAGATCGAATTATTCCGGCGTTGGCTCAAAGTTTAGTTTCATATCAAGATAGCGCGATACTGAGTAAACCTCTACCAAGTAAAGCGATGGCGAGTGAAGCAATCAGTATTGATTGTACTGAAACTGATAGTCAATTTATTGTTATGCGGAAAGAGTATACCGACTTAGAACGGCAACTTGACCAATACTTTTCGACAATCGAAATTGAAAAGTATTCAAATTCAGACATTGCAGGTTTTTATATTTTTCTAAACTTAAAGAAAAATATATTTGAGTCATTGATAGCCTGTAAACAAGCGCATGATGATATTTCATGGGTCACGTTATCTGACAAGAAATTTTAAGGGGGTAGGGTGGTAGGCTATATACGACATACAATTGCTTTGCTCTCTTTGTTAACGATACCGGGGTGTACCGTCCTAGGCCCTGATTTTGATGGGGTTGAACCTGTCGAGTTACCTTCACAGTGGCAGGCTGTCGATTATCAAGACAGTAGTTGGAAAACGGCCAAATGGTGGCAACAGTTTAACGATCCTATTTTAAATGAGCTTGTATCGCGGGCATCACAACAAAACCTTGATTTAGAATCCGCAGGGTTAAGGATCCTTCAGGCGAGAGCTGCTATTGGTATCGCGAATTCATTTCAGTATCCACAACGACAAACAGTATCAGGTAGTCTCGCTAAGATTTATCAGAATGAAACAACATTTGATAATGCAACCGTTAGCTTTGATGCTGGCTGGGAGCTTGATGTTTGGGGACGTTATGCTCGCGGCATTGAATCTGCAGAAGCCGGGTTATATGCCTCGATAGCGTCATATCATGATATTTTGGTCACAATTACTTCTGAGGTGGCAAGAAACTACATTAATTACCGTACATTTCAGGAGCGAGTACTGTTATCTGAGCGCAATATTGAGATCCAAAAACGGGTRGCGCGTATAACACAAGTACAGTTTGATTCTGGTAATGTCACCGAACTTGATG
Source organism: Photobacterium minamisatsumaniensis (assembly GCF_050336695.1). Taxonomy (NCBI): domain Bacteria; kingdom Pseudomonadati; phylum Pseudomonadota; class Gammaproteobacteria; order Vibrionales; family Vibrionaceae; genus Photobacterium; species Photobacterium minamisatsumaniensis. Next base: position 77,102 of record NZ_JAKJSI010000021.1, read on the forward strand.
TGCAGCAGGCAAAAACTCAGCTTTATAATACCCAATCGGCATTACCCAGTTTGAAAATAGGGATGATGCAATCACGTAATGCACTAGCGCTATTATTGGGTATTATGCCTGAGGAAGCGCAAATGCTACTGTCTGATCCTGCGATTAACGCCAAAATACAAGCCTTTGATAATAAATACAATCACCGTCGTTCAGCCAAGCTATCAGATACCTATGATCAATATTCCTTGATCCCACCAACACCAGCTGTGACGACACAAGTTGATGCAAACCTAGTCCTTAGGCGACCCGACCTACAGCTGGCAGAATTACAAGCGCATGCACAAAGTAGCCAAATCGGTATTGCGGAAGCTGACTTGTACCCGCAATTTTCGCTGTTTGGCGCAATCGGTTTAAACAGCACCGTACAAGCAGGGAATGACTTTAGTTTTAGCGACTCATTAAGTCTCACGCTTGGCCCGGCATTTTCATGGAACATTTTCCAATATGGCCGGGTTAAAAATGCGATTCGTATTGAAGATGCCAAATTTCAAGAAAGCCTAACTAATTACAATAAACAGGTGCTACTCGCGGTACAGGAAGTGAGTACTGCTTTATCGTCTTATCAACTAAACCTTGAGCAGAAAGGGTTGGCTTTTAATTCTGTAAGTGCGTCGGTTCGAGCATTCAATATTTCGTTAACTCAATATGAGAATGGTCAAATTACGTTTGAACGTCTATTGAGTTCAGTTGAAAAAATGACGCGCAGCGAAGATGCCTATGCGCAAGTGAAAGGCAACGTCGCAACGCAAGTTGTTGCCTTGTATAAGTCATTAGGTGGTGGTTGGGAGGCTGAAACCGGAAAGCCATTCCTTAAGCCTTCGATAAAAGAGCAAATGGAACAACGAACAGATTGGGGAGAGCTATTAGAGAATACTGAGTTGCCTATACTTTCCACTGATGCTGTTCCGGTTGCGACATCTTCATTTGGGGAGCCTATTGACCCAAGTAAACAAAATTATCCCTTTAAACCACAGCATACAGGAGAGCAATAATGGAAATGCCTCATGAACTTGCTTGGGGGGATGTTTATTATTCGCCATTTCTACAGGTACTGGTGTTAGCTGTTATCTCTGCATGGATTTCAGTCGGTGTGTTAAATAAGACACGCCTATCGCGGCTAATTGCGTTTCCGTCAGTGACATTTCTTGCCATTACCGTGTTTTATATCGTGGCGATTGATGCCTTTTTCTTAAAGTTTTAGGTGTGGGTATGAAGAAAATAAAGAAGCTATTCGTAGTTGCACTTAATTTATGTGTCATTGCGGGTGCCTTATATATCGGTTATCAGAAGTTTGAAGAGTACTTTGATAATCCATGGACACGAAACGGGCAAGTGAGGGCGAATATAGTCAAAATTGCGCCACGTGTATCTGGCCCAATTGTGTATGTAGCAGTGAAAGATAACCAGTTTGTTCGTAAAGGCGATCTACTCTTTCAGATAGATCCAAGTACTTATGAGGTCTCTTTATCGCAGGCAGAAGCGTCATTAGAACGAGCAAAAATCAGTTCTCGTGGTAAGAAAATCGAATATGACCGCTTGCTAGATATTCAAGCTAAAGACCGAGGTGCTGTTTCCCATAAAGATATTACACGGCGTCAAATTGCCTACGAAGAGTCGTTGATTCAAATTAAAGTTGCACAGCAGAAACTTCGAGGTGCAAAGCTGAATATGGCGTTTACTCAAATATTTGCGTCAGTTGATGGTTATGTATCAAATATTGATATTCAAGAAGGCACACAAGCTGTTGCCAACCAGCCATTACTGGCACTGGTTGATGTGAATAGCTTTTGGGTCTTTGGCTATTTTAGAGAGAACCAGCTGGCGAATATTAACATTGGTGATGAAGCGAGGGTGACTTTAATGGCTTATCCCGAACAACCAGTCGATGCGGTCGTTGATTCACTCGGCTGGGGGATAGCACCGAAAGATGGGGCAGTTGGCTATAATTTATTACCTAATGTAAATCCTGTATTTCAATGGATCAGATTAGCGCAACGGATACCTGTAAGGATCTCATTAAGTCAGTTACCTGAAGGAGTTAGCCTTCGTTTTGGTATGACGGCATCTATCATGGTGCTGCAAGATGAAGAAGACAGCCATTCACCAGATACAGCAGGTACGAATAGATAGGGGGGAGCATCATGGGAAGAAAAATCACATCACAGAATAATTTTTATTACTTAACTTTATCATTGATTATTTTGTTGGTGAGTTCATCGCTTGAGCTTGTTCTCAAATCTGGGTGGCTTGAAATTGTTTTTCAAGCTATTACCGCGACCACTTTTTTGGTGTGTTTACTCAGCCTGCGGTTTGATACTGGGTGGTATCGGTTCTTAATGATGTTACTCGTACTATGGGTTGCCGTTAGTATATTAAAGAGTTTTTTCGAGCTTTATAATACTGATCTGTTTATGTTGATTTTGATGTTCAGTTTTTTCTTTGGCACGTTTAAATCTATCATGCGCCAAATCTTATTAACGGGTTCTATCGACAATAATAAAGTAGTGGGTTCACTGGCTCTATTTTTATTATTGGGGTTGATGTGGGCCATTATTTATTTGTTTGTACTGGAATTTTCACCCAATGCTTTTACCGGCATTGAGTATAAAGCATGGGGGGAGAATTTCGCCAATGCTGCTTATTTTAGTTTTGTTACTTTAACTACCTTAGGGTATGGCGACATGAGCCCTGTATCACCGGTAGCCCAAGTAATTGTATACCTAGAAGCCATTGCTGGTGTTTTTTATATGGCTATTGTTGTTGCGAGTTTGGTTGGTGCTAGCCAAAGTAATCAGGATAAAAATGATGAATGAACAACTTGAAAGAAACAAAAGTAGTATTTTCGTCAATAACATGGTCGAGTCAGCAATTCGCATTGGCTTATTGTTTGCGTTGATTGTTTGGACTTACGACATAATCAAACCCTTTATTATTCCTGTTTTGTGGGGGGCAATAATTGCGGTTGCATTAATGCCGCTAACCATGAAGCTCGAACGAATGCTTAACGGGAAGCGGGGACTGGCAGCAACAATACTGGCACTTCTTGGCGTCGGTATTTTAATTGTGCCAATAGTTGTGGTGTCAGGATCATTGTATGACGGTGGCGTTGCGGTTACAGCGATGCTGCAAGAAGGCTCAGTGGCGATACCAAGACCAACTGAGCGGATTGCCAATATTCCGGTGGTTGGCGACAAGTTGTTTGAAGTTTGGACACTATTTGCGACCAACCTTGAACATGCTGTTGCGAAATTTTTACCGGAGATAAAAGCGGGTATAGGGACATTTGCTGGATGGTTAGGGGGTAGTTTAGCCACTATTGTGATGTTTATTATCTCACTACTTATTGCAGCTGGTTTTATGGCGCACTCCGATTCGATGGCGGCAGCTGTTAAAACCGTTTCCATCAGAGTAGTTGGTAAACACGGCGAAGAGTGGGCGAGCTTAACGGCTGCTACCATACGTAGTGTCTTACTTGGTGTTGTGGGTGTTGCCTTTATTCAGTCGGTATTAATTGGTGCCGCGATGTTTGTGTTTGAAGTGCCTGCAGCAGCAGGGATAACGCTTCTTGTTTTTATCTTGGCTATCGCTCAATTACCTGCATTGCTAGTGGTTTTACCTGTCATTCTTTATATGTATTCCGCACAAGATACGACATCAGCAACCATTTTTACCATTTGGGTGTTATTGGCGGCCCTGTCGGATAATATACTAAAACCCATGCTAATGGGCCGGGGGGTATCCATTCCAATGCCTGTTATCTTAATTGGTGCGATTGGGGGAATGATTTCTGCTGGGATCATCGGTTTGTTCTTGGGGGCAGTTATCTTAGCTATTTGGTATGAGCTGTTTACCGCCTGGCTTAAGATATCACCAGAAGCGGATAAGAAAGAAGCAGACCTACAGCCAGAGCCTGACAAGGAATAAAAGCGGAAGCAAATTATTGAATCTGTATGGTTCTATCAAACGGGTATACATGATAACTATTAATTTATAGTTATCATGTATTTCGTCTTTTCGAAGGATGGAAAACCGTGTCAGGTACACTGTAAGACCCAAGGTGTAGGTGATGGGCATTTAGGGCTCAGCAGTTAGGGGATGTGATGAACGCTTCTATTACGCGGTCACTCTTCAACCAGATTACGTATCCATTTCCGGCTTCTAAAACGCTGTACGGATGCATACCATTTAAAGAGTGTTTCTAGGAAAAACATAGCAAACACCCATTCAGGAGTGAAGCCAAGTAAAAAGGCGCCAATCGCGGTTAACGGAATACCAAATGCCCACTGTGTAAGCATGTCTTGGTATAAGCAAAATTTCACATCACCTCCGGCTCGTAGAACGCCGACAACCAGTGTTGTTGGGACAGAACGTAAAACGATGCCGATACAAAGAATGGCAAAAAATTGTTCAGCTAATTCTCGGGTGTCAGCCGTGATAGCTGAAAACTGATCAAGGATTGCGGTTTGGTTAAGGTATAAGGTGCAAGAGACTATAACCGTTACTGTTACGGCTATAGCGATGAAAATGATGGCTTGATAATATGCCGCGGTATAATTTTTTGCACCAAGCTGGTTGCCGATTAATACAGAAGAGGCATTCGCAACACCAACAAGAAAACTGAGTGACATTGCCTCTATTGGCGTTATAACAGAGAGCGCAACTAAGCCTTGTGTTCCGGTACTACCCATAATGGCATGGTAAGCAAATAGTCCTGCAGACCAGAGCAAGAAATTGAATGTCGTTGGGATTGAAAGCTTAAGAAAACGTATTATTTTGCGGCTTTGACAGGCTGATAGGCCTGTTGTAAAACTAAAAAGCAATAAATGACGTTTGAAATATAGATAAAGTAGTAAGCACGCCATTTCGACTATGCTACTTATGAGCGTTGCAATCGCGGCCCCTTTAATTCCCAATTCAGGGAGCCCAAACTTACCAAAGATTAAGAGCCAGTTCAGAAGAATATTGGTCGAAATGCTAATACCACTAAAAAAAGTACAAACGCCTGGTTGCTGCATAGAACGTAAGCTTGCTGATAGGCTACTTACAATAGCGGCGAAGAGTAAACTAAATGATGTAATTACAAGGTATTGGCTACCAAGGGTAATGACGTCTTTAGAATGCGTGGCTAGCCCCATTATTTGATTCGCGAATAAATTGAACACCAAGATGGTGGTCAAGGCTGCGATCAGCGTGAATAATAGGCTGAGTGTCGTACTTTCTTGTAGCCCTTTGTTATCTTTGGCTCCCCAGTATTGAGCGGTTAATAAGCCGCCACCAGTTGTAATACCTATCAACATAATGGTTGCGACAAACAATATTTTACTGGCGACCCCTACGGCAGCGATATCGGTTTCGGTTAGCTGGCCTAACATCATGACATCAACCAATCCTTTACTAGAAAACATAATGTTCTGTAAGGTAATTGGTAAGGCTATGGTGAGTATTTTCTTAAGGAAGTCACCTCGGGTGTGGTTATAAATATTACTCAACACAGCTTGCATTCAGTGCACTCTTTTTATTATTAATTGTTAGTATATTAGTGGCTACTTGACGCGCATGATCCGGTGCTCGGTATCAATCAGTTCCAAAAAAATGATTTCAGAACGCTGTAGTTTATCGACTTGGGCAACCATCTCATCAGAATAGTACTGCTCTTTCATCCACTGCATTGGTTCAGTGAAGGAATCTTCATTGATGATTAATGACTCGTCTTTGAAATGCCCATCAGTGATTTGAATAACCCAAATTCTAGATTTGAATTCAATAGCTTTTTTTAATACGTTTAAGATTTTATCTGCGAGCATTTATATGAACTTCCTTTCTCACTTTTATATTTTATGAGTCAAATTAAGTTGCGGGGTCAATATAACGCAAAGCGTTCGTTATTTGAACGCTATTGCATGTCATACGGTTAAAGAATGAAAGTAAATGTTACGGTGTTATCATTCATGCCAATTTAATTGATGAGCACTTTGGAAAGCTGATTAACACAACATAGTTGCTGGTACAGAGCTTCGGTTTTAGGCATCTCGATGTTATGGCGTCGAGCCATATCAAGTGCGTTTTTATACATGTATTGTAATTCGAGTTCGCGGCCATTGCGCTTGTCTAGCAACATGCTGGTAAGGTAAGGCTTCATTTTAGCTGTGTTCGATAGCATGGTCTCAATCAGCTCTATCTCTAATTCTGTGCCACTTGTTTGCGCCGCATCTTTGACTTCAAGCATGATTGCTTTTGCCAGATCAACTATTTCAGGGCATTGCATCATTTGCGCAGTGTCGGTATCTAATACAGCAGATAGGCCATTAAAAGGTGTATTCCACAGCAGTTTTTTCCAGCGAGCACAGAGGATCTTATCTTCCACATCAACTTCTACACCGCTTTGACTAAAGTCTTCAGCAAGCTGCTTCAATGCAGGCAAGCCTGTTTCGCCATACATGCCTAAGGTAAGTCTACCGTAATCGAGGTGGTGAATATGACCCGGTCCTAGTTTGTTTGAGCAAATAAAACACAGCCCACCGCCAACATAAGGTAAATCGAGCTGCTTGGCTAACTCTTGTTCGGCACCAATACCGTTTTGCAGTAGTACAACCAGCGTATTTGATTTTAATAGGGGGCGAATCAGTGAAGGTAGCAGGTGATTTTGAGTCGTTTTCATCGCGACTAGAACAACATCGACAGTTGGCATTTGGTTACTGGTTTGATAAGCATTGAGCCTATCGGCAGAAATCGAAAAGTCGCCATAGTGTGAATCAACCTTTAAACCATGTTGGCTGACATGATCATAGTCACTGTTGAAGAGAAAATGAACATTGCTCCCACCGTGGTGTAATCGTGCACCATAATATCCGCCAATAGCACCAGTACCTATCACTGCGTATGTTTTGCGATCCATCTGCTTTACCTCCTTGTTATTAACTGTTTAGTTAATGTACATGATTTTAGGTGAAGGCAGCTATGTTTCTATTTGAAATTTAAACGCTTCTAGTAATACCGAGACTAAGATGCTGATATTGCCACAAGTAAAAAGGCTGTGGCTTGCTCGGCATGATGATCAATCTTTGTCTGATTAGGTTTTTCCAATTCCATAAGCACTTCATCCCGTAGAGATAGCAGCATACCGATCCAGAAACGAATGGGTGTTTCGGCTTCTTTAAGTTTCAGGCGTTCAGTAAAGAATAAAGATAGCTTTTCATGTGTCTCATTGGACCCTACTGACTTGAAGCTATCCAAAATTTCTGGGGCTTTAGTGCTTTCTGCAATTAATAAACGATATGTCGCTATATGCTCTTCAGATAAATGGAAGGCAATAAATTCTTTAGCGAAGCCTGTTAACGCTGCGCGCGTATCAGGATTTTCTAGATGCTCTAGATAGCTCTCATCAAACTGTTCACCAATTTTACGCAATGTTGCTTGGAACAGGTCGATTTTAGACGGGAAATAACGATAAACAGTTTGTTTAGTCATCTGCGCTTGAGCGGAAATTTTGTCCATGTTTGCTAGAACATAACCGTCAGATAAAAAAACATCTTGTGCACTAGCTAAAATCGCTCTTCTTTTTTTCTCTTTATTTTGTTCGATTTTGCTCATTTTTAGGTCCTCACAAATCAACATCATACTATACGGTATGGTTTTTGCGAGGGCAACGTAAAACTAAAATCATACTTCAAAGTATGATTTTAGTTGACATGGTCGGCGCGATAATAAATCATACCCGCAAGTATGATTTATTATCAGGATATATTTATGACAGCGACAATATTAAGCGCCATCACAAAGAAAGGGGCTCGAACAGTAGGCTTTATGATTACTTTGCTCGGTGCTTTGCTCATGAGCTTTGATCCCATATTTATACGCTTATCAGGTGTAAGTGGGTTTGACACCGCGTTTCTATTTGGCTTGTTTACCGCTATCTCGATGCCGATATGCATTCAGTTAAGAGATGAACGAGGCTTGGTAGGCGCAGTAAAAGAAAGCGGTTGGCAGGTGCTTATTTCAGGTCTGCTTATGCTAGGTAGTGCTGCTGGCCTTGTTTTGAGCATTAGCCATACCTCTATTGCGAATACGTTTGTGATTCTTAGTGCTTCACCTGCTCTAGCTGCTGTATTTAGTTGGATGTTTTTAGGGGAGGTGACAAAGCGCTCAACTTGGCTTGCGATAGCTTCTGTAATGGTGGGCATAGCGATTGTAGTTTCAGGATCATTTAAGTCGGGTAACTTATTAGGCGACGGCTTAGCATTGTTTGCTGTTTTTTGCTTGTCTCTAAATCAAACCCAGTTGCGCAAGTATCAGAATGTAAGCCGGATGGCGAGCGTTGGCTTTGGTGGCTTATTCTTGGCAATTTCGATGTTCTTTATCGCCACTCCGTCGGAGTATGGCGTAAATACATGGCTAATTATGGGTGTGATGGGGTTGTTTACAGCACCTTTCGGACGAGTGTTGTCACAAGTTGCTACCCGCTATATCACTGCACCAGAGGTAGGCATGATCCTGATGATAGAAACAGTACTCGCATCTGTTTGGGCTTATACCTTCTTTGATGAAATACCGCCAGCCGCGAGCATTATCGGCGGGTTGATCATTCTTATCACAATCTTTATCTATGTGCTTTCCATGATGAAAGACGAACAGTAATTTATACAGGAATAGAATAATGACAGCAGAACTTAAATTTATTGGGTTTATTAATACACCATTTAAAAAAATCAAAGATTGCCCGAACAACATTCAATTAGATGGAAACTTATGTGACATCACATTATATGATGAATATAAAGACGGGTTATTAGGATTAGTGACAGGGCAACATATTTTGATTCTATATTGGCTTGGGTGCAGCGATAACAAGGCTGATATAAAAAATGCTTGCGTACAAAAGACTTGCAAATCGGTGATGAAGGGGACTTTTGCGTTACGTTCACCCCTGCGTCCAAACCCTATCGGTGCGGCAGTATTACCTATTGAGAAGCTAGAAGGCGGTAAGATAACAGTACGAGGACTAGACTGTTTGGATAAAACGAAACTTATTGATATTAAACCTGCTATTTATCATGAAGTTGAAAATGGAAAGTAAGCTAAAAGGTGCATTCACTCATCTGTCTGATGGGCGATAATAATTCAGCGCAGAACTTTGCACCTTAATCAGTTTTCTGGCAAAAAAAACCTTCACTGAAAACCAGTGAAGGTAATGGTGCGTTGAAAGTTAGCTTAAGTTCCCTTAAACCAATAACAGCATGGAAGTTATAACCCTAAAGGCTAATGCCTTGTGAGATGAGATAGGAATAATAATCGAACACATTCGTGAAGAATAGATAATATTCATCATCTTATTGGGTGTTTATGACGGTGAAAGTTCACTGGCGTATATCCACAAATGTTCACTATTTATTAAAACTTCCTTTGAGTATGGTGATTCTATAAATTAAATATAAAGCTATAAGATTTACGAATTTATAAATTTGATAAGAGATGTATATCTTGGTGCAATGATGTTTTTAACTGCTTTTGATTTAACTTTTATACTAACTAGATGCCGGTTATAGGTGCTTCATTAATATAACTAGGTTATCTGTAAGGTTATTTTATATTTTTGTTAATAGTCAATAATATAAAAAAAACAAAGTTGATTTTATGTTTTTAGAATGAAGATCAGATTTCTCACATTAAGATTCTCGCTTGCACATTTTTTTCGTATTCCCTGCATATTATTTGATTAGCGGTAATGTCATATGTAGGAGTTATGGCCAATGAAGGCATTTTTTGAGGTACATTTGCGTTTAGTACTCACTGTTTGGGTGATATTACTATTCGTACTTGGTCTTTTGTACCTTATGAACTACATGAAATTTGATAGCTTAATGTCCCAAGTTGTTTCGTCAAAACTTGAGGTGATTTCGTCTTCACTAGAGACGTCTATAAAGCGTGTTGAACGGTTAGGCATTCCACTCCAATCGGCAAGTAATTTAAAAGAGAATTTCGAACGAGCGCGTCAAAGAGAAGCTAACGTACAGGCGATTATATTAATAGATAAAAAAGGCAATGTGGTTATTCAATCTACAGCTGATGCGAAAGTAACGCAGCGTTTACCAGAGGAGGTTGTTCGACGGGCGTTGAAGTCAAATGAGACAAGCTGGGTGCTTAGCCATGAAACGATGTTATTCAGTGGGCTCCAAATTAAAGATGGTTTCGATAAATCAGCGGGAAGTATTGTTATTGAGTATGACAAATCGGCATTGTTTGGTGTGTATGCCGCAGTACAGCTGCATTTACTGGAAGCAACCGTTGTTATTTTTCTTGCTACTGCTTTTATCGTGTTAATAGCAATACGCTTTGGGTTTGGGGATGTTACGAATGTCATCAAACTTATTCATGGCTACTCATCAAAAGATTTTAAAAAACTAGAGCAAGTACCCAATGGAGAAATGACTAAAAACTTTGCTGAGCAGATCAAGCAAAGTGAAAAAATGAAAACCTATGTTGCTGAAGAAATTGAAAAAATTCAAAGCATGACGCGTCATAAAAAAAATGATGAAAAAGAACCCTTGAAAGAGGTAAGCCCATGAGCCAAGTAAAAAGCTTGGCCAGCTTTATTAATAGCCGCTTGATACTTATTACCATTTTGAGTGCTTTGTTTGCGTCCACATTAAGTGCTCTTTACACACTGGCTGAATTCAATTTCTCTGTAAAACCAGAATTGTTGAAAAAAGCCAATGTTATTGCGCAAATAGTGCATGACGATGTTGATCTAGCCGTTAATGCGGGGGTACCTTTTGAACAGATCCGTGGGATGGATCGTTATCTTGAAGATGTGCTATCAAAATATCCAGAGCTGACTTTTGTTGCAGTCACCAAAGGTGACAATGCTCTCTATCAGGCGGGAACTGTATCCGATCTAAATAGACTTGATACCAAAGCTTTTGAGGTGGTTTCATCACATTATCTTAATGCATCTTTTATCGAGCGGGTTAGCGTTGTAATAAATGAGCTACCTCATCTTTTTCCATCTCTTTTCTCAGATGATTTACCCAAGGGCGATGTATTCCGGCTAGCACTTAATGAAAGTAATAATCTAGATGGTAGTGTCTTTGTCGGTTTGAGCTCAATGTATATCCAGTCCCAGCTAATGGATATTTTCTTTGATATTGCAATTGTACTTGTCGCAGTACTTTTAGTTTGTTTCGAGGTCGTCATGGTTGTGGTGATGATCTATATCTCTGGGCCACTAGAAGAATCAGAATCTATTTTAAAACGGCAGATAGAGGGCGATTTTTCAGTTAATGAAAAGGCAGCAGTGCGTGGGACGATAGGACTGTTTTCAGAGAGGTTGAACCGCGACTCCAGACAGCTACAAAGCAAATTTAGCGCGTTATTTGGTTACCTTAGTGACAGTAAGCAGGACGCTTCGGGCGTAAAACGCCGTATTAAAGAGGTGGCAGATAAGTTTCAGCTACAGAATAAGCTACAGGTGAAAAAAGGGGATATTGTCGATGCTCGTATACCTCTGTTTGTTTTCTCATTTGGTGAAGAGCTGCAAAAATCATTTATGCCGCTGTTTGTCGCTGAATTTTATGAGCCATCATCGTGGATCTCGCAAGATGTAATGCTCGGCTTACCCATTTCTGTCTTTATGCTTGTTATCGCAGTATTTACGCCCTTTGCGGCAAAGCTGGTTGAGCGATGGGGGCAAAAAAGGCTGTTCATATTGGGGCTGATCCCGGCAATTGCTGGCTACTTAGGGTGTGCATTCGCAACGAATAGTTTAGACATTGTTATTTCACGAGGTGTTACAGCGCTGGGGTATGCGGTGATAACCATCAGTTGCCAGAGCTATATCGCAGCGGTTGTGACCTCTGAAAATCGCGCGAAAGGGATGTCGATATTTGTGGGAGTCCTTATGACGGCAACCATGTGCGGCACTGCGCTAGGGGGTATTATTGCAGACCGTATTGGCTATCAACCTGTATTCTTTATTTCGGCAGTATTAGCGGCCTTTGCCGGGCTATTGGCTTGGAGGATGTTCTCAGGTGAGTTGGATTCCACCAGTAATAAGCCGATGGCTAAAAAAGGTGGCTTACGCTTGTTAGCGCGTAACATCCGTTTTATTGCCATTATTGTGTGCTGCGCCATTCCGGCCAAAATTGTGTTAACTGGGTTTCTCTATTTTATGGTACCGATTTATCTGGTATCGCTAGATGCAAGCCAATCTGAAATTGGCCGCATTATGATGATTTACTCTTTGGTTATCATCCCGCTAAGCCCGATAGCGTCTGGTATTGCAGATAAAACACAGAAAACCCGTGAACTTATTGTGCTCGGTACCGTATTGTCAGGTGCAATATTGTTGTCGCTCTATGGTGAAGCTTCACTTTTCAAAATCATATTAGCGGTCACTTTAATGGGTATCGCGCACTCTATTCTAAAAGCACCGCTCATTGCTTGTGCGCTGGAAGCGTCTGAAGCAACGCCAGAAGTTGGTAGAACTGAGGTGTTGGGTATTCTTCGAACGGCGGAACGCATCGGTAGTGTTTTAGGCCCCATCACCGTTGCTTCATTGTTAGTCGTGGGCGACTTTGGTTTGGCGATGGCTGCTGTTGGCGCAGGCATTATTATTAGCGGCTTGCTGATGTTTGTCTTTCTGAAAATACCTGCCAGACGATCGGTACAGGAGGCGCAAATATGAAGCAACTATTTATAACAGTAGTGCTGTGTTTGAGCATGACACCGATGGCGAGCACGGCAACCGTAACATCATCAATAGCAGCAAATAGCAAAACGGTTTATATGGTGGTGTGGCGCGGCTGTGAAGAAGCGTGTCAGGGCTTTAAAGATTATCTAACAAGCAATGAATACCCCGTCGAGGTCATCGTTCGTGATGCGGGGCGTGATCGTTCAACATTGGATTTCTTCTTAGATGAAGCAAAATTAATTTCACCGGATTTGGTTGTGACGTGGGGAACCAGAGTTACGAAGGCGTTAATTGGTACCCGCACTGAATATGGCTCAGAAACGAAGCTGGGTCAGATCCCATCATTGTTTATGATTGTGGCCGATCCTCTGGGCGCCGATATTATCGCAGAGAAGAATAAGACGGGGCGGCCAAATGTCGCAGGGATCCGTAACCGAGTCAGTGAAGATGTACAAATAAGGGCAATGCGTGAATACCTTCACGTTAATAAAATCGGGGTTGTTTACTCAAACGCCGAACTCAATTCAGTATTAAATACACAGAAACTAAAAGCTCTCGCACCCGAGATGGAATTTGAGATTGTTGAGGCGCTATATGCCCTTGACGAAGCCGGTAAGCCTGTCCCCAATCAATTCGAAGCCAAAATTAGCGAGCTAGCAACGGCAGGGGTCGATGTCGTCTATGTCGGCTCAAGCTCTTACAACTTGGCAAATAGTGATCGTTTTACTCAAGCAGCCATTAAACATGGCCTACCTGTAGCAAGCGCATACGACGCAATGGTGACAGATTCGTCGGCACTAATTTCGGTTTCAAATAAGTATTACCGCGTTGGGCAGCTTGCCGCAAATCAGGCGGTGAAAATACTCTTCGAGGGTATGACCCCTGGTGAGCTTCCAATTGCGGAGCTAAGCCGCTATTCCATGTCGATCAATATGGCTGTTGCTCGCCAGATGTCCTTGTTCCCACCGATACAGCTGATGCGATTTGCGAATCTGGTAAATATCGAAACTTCGATAAATCAAAACACAGCCAATGAGAAAGGTAACTCGAGAGGTAGCCAATAATGAATGAGCTATTGGATGTGCAAGGAAGTTTCCTGGTTATCAAAGATGCGAGTAGTAATGAGTTTGTCGCCTCTGATTTAATGGTAAAGGAAGTATTGAGTGGTAATTACCAGTGCAGTGTCGATGTTTTGGTTTCAAAGTCAGATCCAGCTAGCTGGATAGGCGAGGCGCTTACCTGCAATGTATATAACGTATTGGGTGATAGTCGAAGTAGTATACGTGAGTTTCAGGGCGTTGTTGTTAAAGCACAAGCACAGTCTCAACGAGTCGACTCCAGCTACTACAGTATCAAGTTAACATTTCAGCCTTGGCTATACCTGTTGCAATACTCTCGGCAGTGCCGGGTTTTTCAAGAAGAAACCACGCAAAATATTGTCACATCGATTTTTGATGAGCTGGGTTTCAAAGGGTGCTATAGCGTGAAAAGCATGCCTTCGACAAAGCGTGAATATTGTGTCCAATTTAACGAGTCCGATTTTGATTTTGTCACGCGATTATTAGCTGAAGAGGGCGTACATTTTTACTTTGGTAAAGATAAGAATGCAGAAACCCTTTATCTGCAACAAGCCTCAAAATCCTTTTCAAAGGATGACTCAGTAATGCTGGATTATGCATCGGCACCAACTGGTGATAATGACATCATCGACAGTTGGCAGCGAGAACATTCCTTTCACAGCGCCTCGCTAGAGATTGCCGGCTACGACTATAACCAGTCCAAGCTTATCACCAGTAAAACTAAAAAAAGCAAATACACAATTTCTGGGAATACCAAGCTTACAGATTACCGTTACCCAGCAGCAAGCCTGGCTGGTACATATACCGATTTATCGTCTTCGTTAGGTGATATTCAGCGAGGACAGCAAGACTCTAAATACCACTGTGCCTATGCAAAGACGGCTTCGCCAGATGTGTGTGTTGGTCACTATCTGAAGCTGGTCTCACACAGTCAAAGTGGTGAAGAAGGGTACTACCTAGTGTCAGAAGTCAGTTATGTCTTTAGTGCCAAAGGGGCGAACAATGTCAATGTTCAATCTGATTTCATCTGTATTCCTGAAGACCAAGACTACTACCCGCCACTCAAAGAAAAGCCGACGCTACACGGTTTGCAATCAGCTGTTGTTGCTGGCAGTACCGAAGGGGAGCCAGCGAGTGATACTTCCGCAAGAGTCAGAATAAAATTTCATTGGGATGCCGAGACCGGCGATAAAACCAGCTGCTGGGTGAGGGTTGCACAGGGAATGGCTGGTAGCAGCTACGGGATGCAGTTCTTGCCTAGGGCTGGGCAGGAGGTATTGGTCAGCTTTATCAATGGCGACCCCGACCAGCCTATCGTTGTCTCTAGTGTGTACAACAGTGGCAACAAGCCGCCTTATCCAACCGCAAATACGTCACAAAGCGGTGTAAAAACCAAGCTTGCGGGTGAATCTAATGAACTCCGATTCGATGACAAAAAAGACAATGAGTCTTTTTATCTACACGCCGCAAAAGACTTCAGTAGTGATGTTGTAAACGATCACCAAGAAACTGTTGGTGGTGAAATGACCTTATCGGTGACCAAAAATATTGCGCAAAGTGTCGAGCAGTCTTATTCACTGACCGCTAAAGAAGACGTTGCGGTGACCTCCAGTAAGTCGTACAGCTTGAAGGCTGATGACGCGATAACCGAGCAGGGTAAGTCTATTACGATAACAGGATCAGACTCTCTCACACTCAAGGTTGGAGATAGCAAGATTGTTATGAGCAGCAGCAAGATAGAGCTTTCTAGTAGCCAAATATCCATTGCTGGTGACTCTAAAGTATCTATTGAAGGAGGAAGCTTGAGCCAGTCAGGTAGCTCAGTGAGTATTGCTTCCGATGGGTCATTAAGTGCCAAGGCGGGTAGCTCTATGTCATTGCAAGCCAATAGCAGTTTTACAGCCAAGGCAACCAGTAGTGCGACTATTAAAGGATTGAATGCCACCTTGCAGGGCGATGTTGGTGCAACGGTGAAAGGAAGCGCTAAGGCAGAAGTTAGCTCTAGCGGTCAAACGGCCGTTAAAGGCGGCATAGTGATGGTGAACTAGCGATGAAAAAAATCCCTTATAGCAATTCAGCTCCCATTTTTGCCCACTTCGAGCTTTCTGAAGAGGCTGAGCAATTCGTCGAAAAAGAAGCTGCGCCAATAGACGTGATTGAACAACTTAAAGAGGCTAAGTGCTTCATCGAACTGGCCAACTTTTTCGCTCATGCTTTACCCGTGAGAGAAGCTATCTGGTGGTGTGTCCATGCATTAAAAGTACGCCAACAAGAATGGACTGCAGCAGAGTTACGCTTGATTGACGACTGTATGCTCTGGGTGCGAGATCCGAATGAAGCCATACGACGATCAATTGAGCAGCAAATATCAAAGCTTGATGATAACAGAGCGCCAAAGTGGCTTGGGCAATCCGTTTTTTGGAGTGGCACCGGCAGTATCGCACCGGCAGATAACCCGGTCGTGATGCCTGTAGAGCACCTTTATGCAAAAGCGGTGGCGGGAGCGGTGAATACGGCCGCCGTACTACCTGAATGGAATGATTACCAAACATATTATCAGCGTGTTTTTAGTATTGCTCTGGATCTAGCAAATGGTGGTTCAGGCACTTCAACCAGAGGGAATGATTAATGCCTTGCGCTGCCCGATTGACGGATATGCATACTTGCCCAATGCAAACACCTGGTACACCACCGATACCGCATGTCGGCGGCCCAGTTGTTGGCCCCGGTGCTGCGACAGTCCTAATTTGCTGCATGCCAGCGGCAAAAATGGGCGACTCATTAGTTTGTGTTGGTCCGCCAGACAGCATTGCCAAAGGGAGTTCGACGGTGCTGATCAATAACACGCCAGCCGCGAGGATGGGGGATACCACGAGTCATGGAGGATCAATCATTATTGGTGCTCCAACGGTGCAGATTGGTGGTTAATTAGGAACGAAAAGCTTAGTGGAGAGAGCTATGCCGACTTATACGCGTGGAGACATCATTTCGCAAACGACCTTTTGGAGTACCTACCATAAGCGAGAGCAGATTGAAGAACTGGTCGAGCAGGCAAAGGTAGCGAATAAAGAGCTTCAGAAATTTATGCAGGCGCTGACTAAAAACGTTAAAAACGAAAGTGGTAAGCCCATAAAGTATTCGCGGGGACCGATTAAAACGCGTGAGCGTATTGCCGAAAAATGTGGCATTACCAAGTGGGATGATCCAAGCACCGATAGAACATCAGGGGCAAAAACACCCCTTGAGGTAAAGGACATTGCCCGGGCAACCATTGTATTTAGCACTATTGCTCAAATGATGGCGTTTCGTAATTACATCTACAAATCCCCAAATTATCAAAATATAAAGGACAAACAATCACCTGCAGTGAAAGATCTCTGGACCAAAGGCGTCGAAGATCAGTACAAGGATGTGAAATTTTTCCTTGAGGTAAACATTGAATTTACTGGAAGGGTAACTAACCGCGCCCCTGAAAAGCGCACTATTCCTCACATTGTTGAGTTGCAGCTCAATGTCTCACAAATGGCGAGAGGCAAAAGTTACGGCCATGCCTTTTACAACCTTTCTCGCTTGGCGAAGCTTGATGGCAAAGACCGGTTTATTTGGGATAACCCTAGCTGTGTTATCACGGTGCCCGGGGCCAAGAAAGGCAATGTAGGTAATAAATTACGTACCGCAATCGTGATGTGCCGCAGTATGGCCTTGGGTGATCAAGACGTCTTATTAGCGACAAATATATTGTCAAAATTGCTGACTAATAACCTTCGGTTACTCGATAAACGAGTCACGGGTAAGAAGGTTGAGCATAACGTTTACGAAAACGGGACGACCCCATTGGTGATCCGGTGTGGTCCTTATGACTACAAACAAGCAGGTAGTCAGGACTCAGGGCCTGCACAGGCTTGGGCGATTTCTTATCTGTCGAGCTTTATCTGGGGCAACTTTACCGCTTTTCAGCGTAAACCCGGAGTGACTGGGACGTCTGCGAACTGGTTTGCAGAGCACTAGAAAAGGAACTCGGAAACCATGTTTGATGAATTGCTTCAGCCTATTTCAGAAGAGCAGCCCGGGGGCGAATATCTTAAGGATAATCGCGTGCTGTACCGCTCGTATCGTAATGCATTCAATGTTGCTCAGTCGTCGTTCCGGCAGTTAATTGAGACCCCTGAAGCACTGGAAAATGCCGAAACAGTGAATGCAAATAATGAAAACTGGACTCAGCTTGCATCTGAATGTCGAAGCTGCTTATCAGAGCATTCAAAAGACGTCGAAATTTTGTCTTGGTACACCGTCTCTCAACTCTTTACCAGCGATCCAATCAACAACTTGGCCAATGCGCTTTCTGCTTTTGATCAGGTCGTGAACCAATACTGGGATACGTTGCAACCCATATTGCCGGAAAAAAAACGCAGAGGGGCAACAGAGGCAGATCAAACTAAAGAGGTTACCGAGCATAGGGTGAAGCCACTGCTGCAGTTGGTCGGAGATACTGCTGAAAGTGGCCTGCTTTACATGCCATTACAGATGATCCCATTGGTGGGGGATATTGATTTTGGTCGCTTTTTTGCCGCAGAGAAAACAGGCAATTTATCAGCGCTTAAACAGGCCGCGTCAGAATACTTCAGTACTGAGCAAGCAGATATTGAATCAAAAATTGTAGCGCTAGGAAAGGTGCTCGATTCAATGACTGTGCTTGAGCAAAGCATTGCAAAAAAATGCACCGCTGCTGGTGTAAGTAGTGTGAGCTTTCGATTTGTTAAAGAGTCTATTGAACGACTGATTAATGCGGTGCAATTTTTGGTTGGGGAACAGTTTTCTCAATGGCCTTTGGATGTTGGCAGTGTTCAGCCTGAAGTACAAGGCATGAAAGCTGGCACCGTAGATCAGCCACCTGTTGTTCTAGCTGTTTCAGACACAAGGCAAGAAGGGGGCAGGACGCCTGAAAGGCAACAAGCCGCTCAACCTGCGGCTATCGGTACACACACTCTGGCTTCGCGTGATCAGGCTTTGGCAGAGTTGCAAAAAATTGCGGACTACTTTCAGCAAACAGAGCCTCATAGCCCGATTTACTTGCTGTTAAAGCGGGCAATACGCTGGGGGGGCATGTCACTACCAGAGCTTCTTCAAGAGCTGGTGGGCGATCAAGACTCTGTGAACCAGAGGATCCAGCAACTAGCAGGGCTGGAAAGCGCCGAGCACCAAGCAACATTGGCGCCTGCTAGCGCTCCGTTAAACGAAGTTCAAGCGTCATCAGCCGTTTCGATGCCACTTGATGAACCAACTCAGAATTCAAGAACGACAAGCAATAGCCCTGATAGCGATGGTTTGTCTGAGATTGAATGGTAATCAAATCTTTTATTTTTTATGCATCACCATTGTAAATAAAGAGGGATAAGAAATGGCTTCTATTTTTATGCGAATCGATGGACTGAATGATATTAAAGGTGCAGCAACCGTGGGCGATATTGGAGGTAAAAAAGGCTTTTTTGCCCTCGATACCATGAGCTGGGGGGCTAACCGAGGTGTGAACGTTGATGTTGGTAATGCCAATAATGCCGACAAAGGCATGGTCTCTTTGGATGCGATTAATGTCACTCGTGTATCTGATGGTGCATCTCCTCATTTAACAACGTTTTTATTTGCCCCAGGCACTGAAGGTAAAACGGTTGAGATCCTGTTAACCAAACCATCGCGTGATGGTGCTGGTGCCGACCCGTATTTGGTTATGACCTTAGAGAAGGCGCGTATTGCTGGATACAACATAAATGGCTCTGATGGCAACCTGCCAGCAGAAGACTTTAGTTTGACGTACACCACGCTGACTAAGGTGTATTACCAAGAGGGGGATGGCGGCAAGATAGAGAAAGGGGACACCGTAAAGTTTGACTGTACTACAGGTAAGTTAGAGTCGAAAGCAAGCTAATTTAGATAGAAAGGAGATACAACGTGGCCTTAAATTCCCAGCATAAACGTGTCAGTAAAAATCGGGTAAGTATTACCTATGACGTTGAAACAAATGGTGCCGTTGAAACGAAGGAGCTACCGTTTGTTGTTGGTGTTATTGGCGATTTTTCCGCACACAAGGAAGATCGTAAAGAGCTTGAAGACCGAACATTCTATCAAATAGACAAAGACAATTTCGACACAGTACTTAACCGTGTCGGTCCTGAATTAAAACTGAAAGTCGATAATACCCTCGCAGACGATGACAGTCAGTTTGAGGCTGCTTTGTCCTTCACTTCCATGAAAGATTTCGAACCTGATTCACTGATAGAGCAAGTTGATCCACTGAGAAAGTTGGCGGAAACAAGGCAGCAACTTAAAACACTGCTGTCAAAGGCAGATCGCTCTCGTGACTTAGAGAAGCTGCTGAAGGAGGTCCTGCAAAGCGCGGATCAGATCAATGCACTATCCAGTGAGCTGGGTATAGAGGCAAAAGGGGAAGAGTCATGAGTGCTGAATTAGAAACACAAGCGGCGGCTGAAGCAGAAGCGGGCTCTGTTAGCTTATTGGATCGCGCCATTTCAGCTACCACCCAAACACCGGCTGATACAACCAAGGATCTATTCTCAGTTCTTACCGAGCAAGCGCTGAGCGGTACGGTAACTTGGGATAAAAACGTCACCAAAACCATCGAGAATGCAATTGCAGAAATTGACAAACAAATGTCATGTCAACTCTCTGAGATCATGCAACAAGACGAGTTTCGTCAATTAGAAGGCTCTTGGCGCGGGCTCAACAAGTTAGTCCGTGAAAGCGACACTGGCCAATCACTTAAGATCAAATTGGTCGACTTTAATAAAGATGAACTGCTGGATCAGTTCGAAGATGCCCCCGCAGTTGATCGCAGTCCACTATTCGATGCGTTATATCAGAAAGAGTTTGGCACCGCTGGTGGTGAGCCTTATGGCGCATTGATTGGTGACTACCACTTCTCCCATAAAGATGAAGATGTCGCCCTGTTGCGTTATATGGGTGAAACCGCCGCCGCAAGCCATGCCCCATTTATTTCTGCTGCTAACCCTCAAATGTTTGAACTGGATAGCTTTGAGACGTTTAACGAAGGTAAACCGGTAGCCGCAGGTTTTGACTCTCCGGCATACGCTTCTTGGAATGCGTTCCGAGAAAGTGATGATGCGCGTTATGTTGTACTGACACTGCCGCAGACGCTTGCTCGCCTACCGTATGGTGATAAGGGGTTAGGAACGAACTCATTCGCTTATGAGGAGCTAGCGACAGATAGCGATGGTAATCCAAAACCAAGCGATAACTCTCAGTTAGTTTGGTCAAACGCCGCCTACGAGCTTGGTTTGAAGATGACCCAATCGCATACGGCCTTTGGCTGGTGTACGGCAATTCGAGGGCTAGACAACGGGGGCAAGGTCGAGAATTTGCCTAACCTGACGTTTAAATCCCTTGCAGGGGATTTGCAGCAACAGTGCCCGATTGAAGTTAACTTGACCGATGAACGGGAAAAAGAGCTGAGCGATCTTGGCATGCTGCCATTGGTTCATTATAAAAATGCCAATTACGGGGTGTTTATCGGTAGCCAGACAGCCCAGAAGCCGAAGACCTATACGGATCCCGATGCGACGAGTAATGCCGCTATTTCGGCACGCTTATCATACATCATGGCAAGTAGCCGTATTGCCCACTACCTGAAAGTAATGGGACGCGACATGCTGGGCTCAAACCTTGAAGCCAATGATATTCAAAAGCAGCTCCAGACTTGGATTGACCAATATACCAATTCAGGTGCAGTTGGGAATACTGAGCGCTCCAAGACGCCTCTGTGTGAATCTCAAATTCAGGTGGTTGAGCAACCCGGACGGCCAGGCTCGTATTCTGCGATAGCGCATTTACGCCCTTGGTTGCAGATGGAAGAGCTGACGACGTCTGTTCGTATGGTCGCCAAAATACCGGGTTAGTAACCTGTGGTTAGTAGAGGTGGTATCTGGATGATAAGCGCAGATCTGCAAGAGCAATTAATCCGGTTAGACAGTAACGATAAGGCTTACTTAAAAAACGCTTTATTGCTGCTCGCCCAATTAGATCAAGAGATGCTTAAAAGTAAGCAAGCTCTGAGGGCGTCGATTAACCATTTGATCGCCGAGATAGACCGACTAGTGTCTGAGCAGCTCTCTGCGCTTATTCATCATTCTGATTTTTCACAACTTGAATCAACATGGAGAGGAGTAGAGACATTGGTGTCTCTACCTGTTAATTATCAAAAAATAAAAGTGAAGATCTTAGATTTATCATGGGACCAGTTATCTCACGAACTCAATACCGCAGTATCGCTAAAGCGTACTGCACTTTATAACTTGATTGGTAATCGAGAGTTAAATACTTCAGGAGGGCAACCTTACGGAATGGTTGTTGTTGACCATAAGATTTCAATGAACTTTGAGAGCGATTACGACGACCTATACACCTTGGAGTTATTAGCGCAAATGGGCGATATGTGTTTATGCCCATTTATTTCTTCTCCTGCCGATAACTTTTTCGGGGAGTCTGGTGCGGACTGGCTATCGGACACCGCACGGATTGATAAAATCATCCAAGGGCCAGAATTTATTTCATGGCAGCGCCTTAGAAGCTTATCTATCTCCCGCTTTATCGGGATTACACTTCCCAATGTGTGCCTTCGACAGCCTTATACCAGTAGTTCAGCCAAAAGGGTCGTCTTCAACAATGGCAATCATACTGGCGAGGGGCTATGGGGAAATTCTGCTTTTCTGTTTGCTTCAATCGCGATGCGAGAATTCAATCGAATCAATTGGTTTGGGTTCATGAAATCTCGTTGGCAGGACAAACATTGCGGTGCCCTTGTTAATCTTCCGCCAACGGGACCGGGGACAGAGGCAACGTTGCATCCAGCACCCGATATTCGTTTTATTACTGAAATGGGTGGCTTTTATGCTGATTACGGCTTTATTCCTCTCTGTCATAGCTTAACGACCGATAAGTATTTCTTTAGGGGGAATGCCTCTATCTGGAATCACGGAAAAGATGATGCCGAAGCGGTAATGGGACAAATCCAAACAACGTTGATGATTTGCCGTATTGCACATTACCTCAAGGTACAGATCAGAGGAATGATGGGTAACTTCCAGACGGCAAAGGAGTGTGAAAACTTTCTGAACAGCTGGTTAGATAGATACGCAAGTAACCTGTCTGATGCCGATGAAAGTACATTGGCTAAATATCCGCTAAGCAAGGGGCGGGTTGAAGTCAAAGAGATTGAAGGCCAGCTTGGCCGTTTTACTTGCGACGTGCTTGTTCAGCCGCAATACCAGTTCGATAACGCTTGCGGTGAGGTGTTGATTTCAACGGATTTAGGTGCTGAGTCAAGTGGCTACGGAATTGTAGGAGGGGCGCGATGAGTTTTTGGCGAACTTTTATCGATCAGCGGGAAGCTAGCAATGGACAGAAAACGAATAGTGATGACGAACTATTAGAATCGATCCGGTATCAGTTAACGGTATTGCTTAATTCAGAAGCACCGATGAGAACGCTACCCAAGCAGTTCAAAGAAGTGCAGTTATCCAATTTTAGCTTTGGTCTCGATGCTGCGTACAGTGTGAGTAGTCAGGTAAATAAAGAGCAGTTTTCACGTTCCCTTGAAAAATGGGTAAGGGCTTTTGAGCCGCGCCTGTCAGAGGTGAGTGTATTCGTTAATGAAAGTGATCCGCATAAAAATGTGATGAAGTTTTCGTTAATGGCAAGAGTCAATATACCCAACGGGGAGCATGTCTTTCTATTTGATTCCAGCATAAGCCTTTCCAGTCAAACGGCAAAGATGGAGGGGCAGGAAATTGTCTGATCAATTACTCAGCTACTATGAAAGAGAACTTGCCTACATTCGTCGGGCGCTGGATGGATTTGGAGGAAGTTTTCCCGATCATTCTGCATCTATGCGGCTTAACCAAAGTGGTCAGGAAGACCCCAACATTACTCGCCTAGTTGATGCAGTCGCTTTGTTAACCGCAAAAACAGAAAAGCGTATAGACGAGCAGTTCCCAGAAGTGCTCCAAGGCCTATTTAATGTGCTGTACCCTGGGTATCTACAAATTGTTCCTAGCTACGCACCTTTCGCTCTAGTTCTGGAAGGAGAGGCTGGTGGCGAGCTGGTATCGTTACCTAAAGGTTCGGAATTGGCAGTTACGGTTAATCAAGCAGAGTGCCTGTTTACATTGGTTGATGAGCTGATCGTTGTACCCTATGTTATCGAAGATATTCAGGCCAAGTCCGCCCCTTTTAATTTCCTTACGCCACCAACTATCAGGCGTGCAGATTCAGTAATCCAACTAACCCTCTCAAGTGATGATCCTTCAGTGATGTTTTCACAAATGACACTCGATCATTTTGATTTCTATGTTCGTGGATTTGAAAACAGTTCACGTAGCTTGATTGATTTGCTGTTGCTCAATACCGAAGCCTTGTCGGTACTCGATGAATCGGGTCATCAGGTGGTGGTGGATGTGAAGCGCTTTCGCTCGAGGGTTGCTGATCCTGAATTCAATTGGCTGCCGCAGTATGGCAACCACCTAAGTGGCTTTGATCAACTTAGAGATTACTTCGCTTTTCCCGATAAAGCGGCCTACCTAAGAATAGAAGAATTAGGCCGTGACCTCATGGGCTTTTCATCTAACAAAGTCACACTCAACTTCTTTGTACAGCAATTGCCAACTGAATATTTACGGCTGTTTAGCCAACAAGTTTTCGCCTTAAACACAGTACCTACGATAAACCTATACCAACAACATGGTGAGCCAATACGCTATGACTTCACCAAGCTATCGATGCCGGTAATTGCAGATGTGAATACAGATAACGAGTTGGCCGTGGTGTCAGTCGAGACGGTAAGCGAGGTACTGCCGACAGGGGATCTTCCTTTAGCTTCTATTTATGAAGGGGGATTTTGGTTGGATGAGCAAACACCTAAATGGCAGACCCGTCAGTATTGGGATGAGAAGGGGCGACGCCAAATGGACATCTCGATAAGTGATACCCAATTAAAAGGGGAAAAAGAGGATGTTGTGTTGTCACTTCTACTCAATGTTTGTAATGGTCGGTTACCTTGCTTACTTCCAAGCGATAGCGAAGCAGAATCATTAGCAGCGATTGATCTTCCCGGCACGGTTCGTGTACTAAAAACACCGACAGCACCGCAGTTCCCTTCATTGGATAATAACCTGAGTTGGCGGTTTATCGCCTTGCTGAATGCAAACTTATCAAGCTTGATTCAAGTCGAAGACCCCACAAAGGCACTACAGGATTCCGTTCGGTTATGCAGTAACAGCGTTTTATGTAACGTTGCCGACTCAATAAAAAAAGTCACATACAGCCATCTCGTTGCCCCTGTGACGATTGGCCAGAAAAGCATCTTTTCATCGGGGACGGAGGTCACATTACTGCTGGATAATGAGTTACTAGATTCTGAGTTTGCGGTTGTCAGTGCCGTACTCAACACCTATTTTCAGCAATTTTGTAGCTTTGATCGTTTCATTCAGGTGTCGGTTGAACGTTTTGGCAGTGATGAATCTGGTATCCATTTTGATAAATGCCATGGGAGCCAGATATGTCTGTAGTTTCCCGTTTATTCACTCACCCACAGACATTCGACTTTATTCAGGCCGTTCGTATTCTAAATACGATGGGAGGCCATGCTGGTATGTCGTTACGGCTAGAGTCGGACCCTATGCCAAAGGGGATGCCAACGGCTGTTACTGGTATTGAAAAAACAAATGACGAGATAAAACTACGTTTAGGGCTGGAGGCATTATCAGGATGTAAGGGCGTTATTCCTGATTACCTTTACGCTGAAATGCTCCAAAGCCTCCACCAAGATGATCAAGCGTTACAGAAGTTTCTCGATGTATTCAATCAGCGTTACTACGAGCTTCGCGCCAGTGTAGAAAGTGCAGGTAATTTACTGCTGAGGGATGAAAAAGAGTCGGCGCTTGAACCAACAATGACACGCTTAAGCCAGAAGGCAGCACTTGCTAGCATGTTCGCCCTACCGGGGCGGCAACATGGCCGGCAAGATCCAAGTATTCTCCGCTATGGATTGGCACTATCTAATAAAAGCAGAAGCTTATCCGGACTAAAGCGGCTTCTATGTGATTACTTTTTACTTGATATATCTCCTAATGTTTTACCTTCCGCCCTGTATCAGATCCGCCCCGCTCATCAGACCAAAATTGGTTGGTATGGAGGGCAAAACCACCAGTTAGGTCAGGGTGTCGTACTGGGTTCTAAGGGGGATCAAGCTTTCAAGTCGTTGGAAATTTGTATTACGCCAAGAACGAAAGATGAATACCTTAACTTGTCAAAAAATGCGCATTTGGCAAGCACGATGAAGCAATTGGCGCGTACATACTTACGAGAAAACACAGAACCGAAGCTCTATTTATATGTAAAACGTGAATATATTGATTCGCCAGTCCTTTCATATGGGAACAGTAGTATGCGTCTTGGCGAAGCAAATTGCCTTGCTCCACAAAGAAGGAGCAGCCACTTTCGGAAAATACTACTACTGCCGGAGAATAATATATGACACAGGTAAAGCTGGGTAATTTAGTTGGGAAGCTCACTCCTCAGCTAAAGGAAACTCTGGAGGAATCTGCAGCAGCAGCCATGTCGCAAACGGTGCCAGCCATTGAAGTTGAGCACTGGCTCGTGCAGCTTATTACGGCGAAAGATGAGCATTTACTGTCATGTCTAAATAGGCAGGGTGTTGATATAAATGAGGTTGTTAATGAGTTAACCGTACGCATAGAACGGCTAGTAAAGGGGGCGAATGGGCAGCCAACAATAAGTCGCGGCCTTAGTGAGTTGATGGAAGAAGCGTGGTTACAGGCATCGGTTAACTATGGTCATACGCAGATCACCAGCTTGCATTTGCTCTTAGTATTACAGCAGTCAGATCATTTTGGTGTGAAAAAACTGGTACTGGAAAGCCTCAAAAATATTTCTATTGAAGCATTGTCATCTCAGACCGCTCAATTAAGTTCTGGTGATAAAAGTGTAAGCACTCCTACGGCAGCTGGCGCACCCTCAGGTCAGAGTGCTGGTGGTGCACTGGATAAGTATACGGTTAACCTAAACCAGCAAGCTATCGATGGGAAAATTGAACCCATTTCAGGGCGGAACAGCGAAGTTCGCGATGCAATTGATATTCTGTGCAGGAAGCGACAGAACAACCCAATCTTGGTCGGTGAACCCGGGGTGGGTAAAACGGCGGTGGTTGAAGGGCTTGCATTAAGAATTATAAGTGGTGAAGTTCCCCCAGTACTGCTGGGGGTTGAGATTCGGTCGCTCGATTTAGGTTTACTACAGGCTGGCGCGAGCATTAAAGGTGAGTTTGAAAATCGCTTGAAGGATGTGATCAGCGAAGTTAAAAACTCAGAGACACCAATTATCGTGTTTATTGATGAAGCTCATACCCTTATAGGGGCTGGAGGCACGGCAGGGCAAAATGACGCAGCAAATTTATTAAAACCGGCTTTAGCGAGAGGGGAGTTTCGTTCTATTGCCGCCACAACGTGGGCGGAGTATAAAAAGTACTTTGAAAAAGATCCTGCGCTGACTCGTCGTTTTCAGGTCGTGAAGGTTGAAGAGCCTAGCACGACTGATGCACTGCAAATGCTACGAGGTGTTGCTGCCTCTTTACGTAAGCATCATGGTGTCTTTATTCGAGAAGATGCACTTGAAGCTGCAGTTTCCCTGTCGGTCAGGTACCTACCAGCACGGCAATTACCAGATAAAGCAATCAGCCTATTGGATACCGCATGTGCCCGTATAGCCTTAACGCAAGGCGCAAAACCTGAACGTATTGAATATCTTGAGCAGCAAATACGCTATTTAAACAATGAGCTTGAAGCATACTCGGTTGAAGATGCCGTGCTTGTTGAACAAGCCGAAAACCGTCACAGCTTGCGAGAAAGTATTGTTAACAAACAAGCAGACCTTAATTCGCTGACAGTAAAGTGGGAGCAAGAAAAGGTATTAGTCGCAGAAATAACGCAGCTGACAGGTGTTATAGAGCAAGGCCATCTAAATTCCACTGATATAAAAGACAGCCAACTCGCACTGCAGGAAATGCTGTCTGAGCTAGATAGATTACAGGGTGAAGAGCCGTTGGTTTTTGCCATGGTTGATAGACAGGTTATTGCGGAAATAATATCAGCCTGGACGGGCATTCCTGCCGGCAACATGGTGAAGGAAGAAGTGGCAGAGCTGCTGTCATTGGAAGAGGCACTGCACCATAGGGTTATAGGCCAAGATACAGCAATTGGTGAACTGGCCAAGAGCATACGTATCTCCCGTGCGGGCTTAACCGATAACCGTAAGCCTGTTGGCGTGTTCTTGATGTGTGGCCCAAGCGGAGTTGGGAAAACAGAAACCGCAATGGCGCTTGCCGATGAAGTATTTGGCGGTGATAACAACCTGACAGTTATCAATATGACTGAGTTTAAAGAAGAGCATAAAGTATCGATGTTACTGGGCTCTCCTGCTGGGTATGTTGGTTATGGTGAAGGTGGGGTGTTAACCGAGGCAATAAGGCGTAACCCATATTCAGTTCTATTACTCGATGAAATGGAAAAGGCGCATCCTGGCGTACATGATCTTTTCTATCAGGTGTTTGATAAAGGCTATATCAAAGACAGCGAAGGGCGGATGATTGATTTTAAACATACCATTATCATCATGACTTCCAATACTGCCGATCAGGCCATTTGCGATATTTGCGTGCAAAGTGATGAGCGACCTGAAACAGAAAGCCTTGTTGAACAGATCCGCCCCGCACTTCAGCAATTTTTCAAACCTGCCTTCTTAGGGCGAACAACCATCGTCCCTTATTACCCACTAAACCATGATGAACTTGGCAAGATAACAGCGATAAACCTTGAGCGAATTTCTCGAAAAATCAAAGAAAAATACCAAGCGAGCTTTACTTGGGATCAAGCTTTTATTGATTTTGTGGTATCTCGAAATTCAGATCCGACAACAGGTGGCCGTGCAGTTGAACAGATCATCAATCGTTTATTGATGCCACGTTTAGCCATTGAATGTATACAGCGCCTTAGTGACGGCTTACCGATTGAGCAAGTTGTGGTAAGTGCGGAACGAACATCCGGTGAGTTGGTGTTAGAGATTAAGTAGAAAATTAAAATCGCGAATAGGGAGTGCTAAAGCGTATGTTGAAAGGAGTCGTAGCTGTTCTGATTTGCCTGATCTGCTTTGCCGCGAATGCGGTAGAGCGAGTTGTACTGGCAACTCAGAATTGGTCGCCTTATCAAACTGTCGATGAGAATGGCACGATTGGGGGAGTTGCTGTTCATCGTGTGAAATGTACTTTTCGAAAGATGGGGCAGCCGTATGAAATCAGAATGATGCGCTGGGATAAAGCGCAGTTGCTGGTAGAAACAGGCCAAGCTCACGGTTTCTTTTCAGGTTCAGCGAATGCAAAACGTGCGTCGTATGCTCAATCTTCTAGCCCTATCGTTTCTGAAAACCTTGCATGGTTTGTTAGTCCGGGAGTGAGAGGAGACCTGAACGATGAAACGGCAAAATATAGCTTAAGATATGGTGTTAAATACAATACCAACAAATGGTTATCGTTAAAAAAAGAGGGGTACAATGTCATAAAAAAACCGAGGGATGCAGATTCTCTCTTGCAAATGCTGTGGCAAGGAGAGCTAGATGTTGCTTATGAATATGAGCTGGTATTTGAAGAGGCAATGGTTAAAGCGGGAATTCCACTCGATTACTTCAAGAAAATAAGAACGAACAAGCAAGACTTAATGGTGCATTTTTCAAAAGCTTTTTTGGTAGGCAAGCCTGCTTTTTTAAATCGCTTCAACCTTGCCATGGAACAGTGCAGGTGAAATAAAGAAGGAATAATCGCATGACCATTAGCTTTCAATTAATAGCAACGCCTGAAGATGAGCAAGTAAATAGTCGACAAGTTTCATTACCATCTAGTGGTGGTACTTTGGGGCGGTCGTATGAGTGTACGATTCAGCTTGAAGACTTCAATAAAACATTATCAAGAGTGCATGCTGAAATACGCCCGCATCCATTAGGAGGATTTCAGGTTATTGACCGTAGCACAAACGGGTTATTCATTAATGGTGTATTGTTAGGTAAAGGTGTTAATCAAAAATTAAGTGATGGCGATAAATTAGAGCTGGGAGAATATACCTTACTTGTTAGCGATGTCGATGCTTTATTTAACAGTAACAGTAACAGTAACAGTAACAGTAACAATAGCAATGGGCACGAATCGCATCAGGTAGAAGAGAAACTATCGCCTTTTAATATTAATAATCTTGATGAGGATTTTCAGGATATAGTATTAGGTACTCACGCCAACGTAGTGAAACAAAAAGCAGGTCATCTATCCCAGACAGTACCGGATCCTTTTTCCTCTGAAAATATACTCGGTGATGACCTGTATGGTTTCGATCCGTTTGACGAAGATGAGAGTTGGGAAGCACAGAAAACCACTCAGCCTGACGAGGTTGTCATGGTGGAAGAAGACTCAGAACGGACATTGGCCAACGCTCAGGCCTTAACCCTATCTGACAGTTGCTATTCAGACGAATTACAGAATAGTATCAAACGCTTGAATGCCATCATTGCACAACAGGAAAGAAACTTATCATCATCGATAGACAGAGAGAAATTGGTTGTCTCGATAGAGGCGACGTTAGAACGGTTTTTAGATAGCTTTAACCCTTCTCAGCTTGAAGAGGAGTTCGATGATTATATTACTGGCTGGGGAAACAAAGAAAAAAAATACTGGGCGCTATATAAAAAGCAATTTCATCGAAAGCATGAACGTCGAGAATTTTACCGTCTGTTTTCATCAATTTTATTTGAAGAATTGAGCGAGAAGAGATGATGAAAAATAAAGCCGTTATATATAGCGCATTGTTAGTTATCTTCAGTTTATTATTTGGGTGCAGTTCGAATGATAAGACAGTATTTATGCCAACACTTGATATTTCAGTCCAGCTAGCCGCTTCTGAAGATATCAATGTTTTTGAAGATGGCCAGTCACGCCCTGTTATTATCCGCGTATACCAATTAGCTGACACGGGTAATTTTCAAAAATCAGATTTTATTACGCTATACGAGTCAGATAAAACTGTTTTGTCTGACTCACTGATTGACTCTACGGTTGTTGAACCAGTTATTCCTGGTGAAGAAAGAACATTTAAATTAGAAGTTCAACAACAAACCAAGTTCATTGCAGTGTTGGCTGAGTTTGCAAACTATGAATCGGCAACCCCTAAAGCGTATACCGCAATAGTGGAAAAACCGGAAGATTATCCGCTCATTATACGTATCACGAGTAATAAGGTGKAAGTATCTCAACCCGTTGAGAATTCCTGGTGGAATGTTTTTTAAGGAGTATTACTTTTGAAACGTCAAAATAAAGTGGTATGGAAAGAGGGGATGTTTATCGCCCCACAGCACTTTCAACAACAAGATCGTCATACTAATCAATATATTCAAAAATACATGTCATTAGCCTCTAGCGGTCAACGTTTTGGAGTGTCGATATTGGACATTGAGTCTAACTATCTGAAACTTGGTAAGTTTGGTGTGGTGAAATGCTGCGGGATTTTTCCTGATGGTACGCTGTTTGATTATGCAAAAGAACTTCTTCTTGAAGTGCCAGAAGGAACGTTGAACCAGCGGGTTTATCTTGGGTTACCGCTCTCCGTCGATGGAGAGAACGAATACGGTGAAGCTTCCGAACTACGCAGGTATGCCGTATCAC
This sequence comes from Photobacterium minamisatsumaniensis, assembly GCF_050336695.1. Lineage (NCBI taxonomy): Bacteria > Pseudomonadati > Pseudomonadota > Gammaproteobacteria > Vibrionales > Vibrionaceae > Photobacterium > Photobacterium minamisatsumaniensis. Next base: position 108,708 of record NZ_JAKJSI010000021.1, read on the forward strand.
ATAGCAACTTATTTGACGTCAGTGATTCGGGACAAAGTGCGATAGATGCGCAACTTGCTGAGCCGAATATCCGCCTTGTTATTGAAGGTGATGATGTCACAGGGCTTACTTTGCTACCTATTGCCAAGATCCTTGAGCGTAAAGATGACGGTGAGGTATTGCTCGATAAAAGCTTTATCCCCACCTGCCTGCAGTACGGTGCCTCGCCATTGCTAAAAGAGCGGTTTAAAGAGTTGTATATTCTTAGTCAAGTCAAAGCCAAAGACGTTGTACAGCGTATTGGCGCAGGTCAGAAAACCAAGAGTGACTTGAGTCTGATGAGGGAGTTTCTTTGGTTACAAACGTTGAATCGTTGGCTGCCTTGGTTCCACCTTAAATTGGAACAACCAGAAACACAGGTTGAAGTGTTATATGAAGGGCTCGTTGCTTTCTCTGCGGAATTGGATAGCTTCGCTCCCGCGATAGCAGTACCGCCAAAAACGTTATCGAGGGAAAATTTGGCCAATGTCTTCTCTGGACTATTCGCTGAACTTAGAGAAAAGCTATCGATGGTTCAAAGTGACAATGTCACAGAGTTTGATTGGGATACAACACTTTTCAATAAACGCCGTTTGCTAAGGCTTTCAATTCCAAATATCAACCAGCTAGAAGGGAAGCGCTTTGTCTTATCGGTACAGTCATCCGTTGGGACGGGTGAGTTGGTACAAACCTTTCCGAGTTGCTGCACGTTAAGTGGTTTAAGCCAGATAGTGGAACTGGTGCGCAATGGCCAATCAGGTGTAAACGTCAATGCTCTTCCTGTTGCACCAACAGAGCTGAAGGCGCAAGCCGATGTTGCCTATTTCGATATCGACCCATCGCATGAGTATTGGCAGCAGCTTAAAACGAATCGAGAGCCGATAGCGCTGCATGTAGATAGTCGAATTCCCGAACTGCAGATCAAACTCTACGCATTGGGTTAAATTATGAATGATTTGTTTGATGAAGAAACCATTACGCTTGCAGCTGTTCGCCCTGAGACTAAAAGTAAACAGGGTACGCAGGGGATATCCTTATCACATGCAAATGTGTTGAAGAATAAAGCGCGCTACATGTTTGCGCAGCAAAATGGACAGCCTTTTGAGAATCGATTATTAAGCGAAAGCTCGGACTTGCTCTCTTTTGCAGTAAGTGTAAAACGCATGCAATGCCCCGAGGATCTCTTTGCGTTTAGAGCTGAGCTAAAACAAGCCATTACGGAACTTAAATATAAAATTGCCAAACTGGAATATCCACCATCAGTAGCGGATAAAACGTGCTTTATGTTTGCTGCAATGTTGGACGAGCAAATTGTTCACTCGCCATGGGGAGAAGCTGCTGGCTGGGAAAACCAGAGTTTAGTCAGCGAGCTCTTTGGGATCAAAAATGGCGGTGAGCAGTTTTATATTGTGGCAGAAAGAGCATTACTGCAGCCTGTTTTGCTGGTGGATTTGCTAGAGCTTATTTTTATTCTACTAAAAGTTGGCTTTAAAGGTCGGTTCAGAGTTGATGGCCGCGAGCAGCTAAATACTATCCTTAACCGATTGGAAGAAGCAGTCTTTGCAAAGAAACGATTGTATACACAGTCTGACAGAGTTGCCCCAATTACTACAGATACTGAGCAAGCAGGACAAAGTCAGCGGCCGCAGAAGCCAATAAAAATAAGTCGATTTATCGTGACATTTATTGTTCTGGTCTGCTGCCTATGGGGTGGATTGCACTATTGGTATGAGAGTATTGCGCCACAAAAAGCGACGCCGTTTACACAGTTAACTGACTTTACAGATGATTTCTATCGGATAGAAAGTGCTCAGGACAATGAATACATCTACACGAGCACACCTGCTGATATGGGTCGTTCAGCGGGTTTACAACCAGCAATACCAGTCTCAACCCCTGAAGCAATGACAGTGGGCTCACAAGTATGGGCGGTACAGCTTGCCACGTTTAATACACGGCAGAATGTTGAGAGGTTTCAATCACAATATGAAAAGGCGATCCCCAATACCTCAATCGGTGAATGGGGAGGGAAGTATCGACTACTGAGTATCGCCCAAAATAAGGAAGTGGCGATTCAGACTCTTGCGACCGCAAAGCAACAAGGGATAGAAGATGCGTTCATTTTTAGTGAGAAGCGTTAGTAGGTGATGTGATGGGAAAAAGCAAAGCTATTATATTTTCATCGTTGCTGGCATTGGCTACTGCTGGCATAACATGTGCCGCCTTGTGGCTATTGGGCTGGTATAGCCTCACACCTCAATGGCTGTTGAGCTTGGAAGTTATTGCGATTGTGCTCGAAATGGCACTGGTAGGAGGGGGGATGTTCTATTTTTTACGTCGCCCTAAACCTGTTATCGATGAAGATAACGTCAAGCGGCAACAACGGCAGGCTCAAGCGATAAAAAGCCGGTTTTCAGTCATATGGAAAAATCATTCGGGCTTGAACGCGAACCCATATCAAATACCTTGGTATGTTCATTTAACTAATAACTTGAGTGAGGATACTACCTTCCTTCGTCAGGTTGGCTTTGAAGCCGTTGAATCATCTGAGGTGCCGGATGAGACTTTAAGCCCAGTGCATTTCTGGGGCTCTGATAATGCCGTTTTGATATCAATAGATTTGAGCCACCCTCAGGAAACCGTTAAAGAAAGCATTGCGACTCTTTTCGACTTAGTCATGAAAAAGAGGGAGCGCCAAGCTATTAATGGTGTTTTATGTACATTAAACCTTAAGACACTCGCACAAAGTGATGAAATTGCGGTAAATGAAACAAGTTTGAAATATAGAGGCTATTTAGCTGACTTTAATAGCCGTACTGGTTTGTCTATTCCTACTTACTGTATCTTTACTCACCTGGCTGGCATAAAGGATTGTTGTGAGCTTTTTTCAACACTGAGTGAAGTCGACCGAGAACAACCCTTTGGCGCACTAAGGCCAGCAATACAAGGGAGTGGCTACGATAAAGACTGGTTTGATACCTCGTTTGATGACTTGATCCAGCGCTTGTCAGTGACAATGAGTGAAGCGTTGAAACAGCAGCTTAATGATGATTACCGTGAATCCACGGTATCTGGTATTTTCCAGCTATCAGCGATCCGGTTTGATATTGAAGATTTTTTGGCAACGACGTTTAACCAGCACCAATTTGATGATGTTGTTTTACATTTCAGAGGGTACTTCTTATTGAACGCTGGTGGTGAGTCTACCGCGACAGACATACTGACTTTTATGAATGCAGCAGAGCTGGGCTTTGATAGCCTCGCATCTGATCCAGCGATAGAAACCAGCTTAAGCTTATTCAGCAAAAAACTGTTTCGTAGCTGTATTATTAATGAAGCCAACTTGGTGGGCGTCTATCGTGCCAAAGAATGGCGTTATCGTTTCTCTCGAATTGCTATTTTGGCTTGCTTGGCTTTAGTGCTTTCAGGTTTCGTTTTGTTACTGCAAGCAAGTTATGAAAGTCAGCAAAAAATGGATAATAAAGCGCTTGTAATGCTTGAGCGTTATAAAGAGAACTTAAAAAACAATGCGATTGTGCCCGACGATCTTTCTTCGCCGGTTTTTAGCTTATCAGAGCTACGTGCAATTAATCTGCTCTATCAAAAAGATGAAACACCATGGTATGACTTATCAGAATGGTTACCAGACTCGAGCATAAAAACATATGTTGAAAGTGCGTATTATCAAGAGCTGAATTCTGTGCTTTTAACAATAATGAGAGACTATATCTTAAAGGATATGTTCGTTTATAACTCGTTAGACGATAAAGTGAAAACACTTGAGTTGCTCAATTATCACCAGCTTTTGTATAACCCGAACAGACGGGATGTCGGCGCTTTGGTTAGCTATTATATTGCGGCGCTGAAAGAAGAAGGAGAAGGTGATGCCGTTCTTCTTGAGCATTTTGAATCACTTGCGATGGATGCTTTAAATAGTGGTGCAGTCCCTCCGCAATCAGATGCGGAGCTGTTAGCATTAGTGAGAGCTTCACTTTCTTTAAATGACATGAGTGAGCTGTTGTATCAACACATAATGCAGCACCCTAATTTCTCTCGCCGGATTGATATACGTAAACAACTCTCTCCAGCATATAAATCAATATTTACCTTCACGCCGGGTTTTAGTGGCTACCTTGTGCCTTATGTGTTTACGCGTGAAGGCTTTGATGAACTGACCAATGAGACAGGCTTGCAGTTGGCGTCTGAGGCGACTCAAGCTTATGAAGGTGTTATGGGGCGTATTAGCGGTGAAGCGGAAATGAACCGTATTAATCGTCAGCTACGCGAGCGCTATATTAATGATTATGTGAAATTCTGGAAGTCACTAACAGCCAATGTGGTTTGGGCTGAGGTAACGACTTGGGGCGAGACTACCATTCAACTTGAAGTGGCTACCGACCCACTTTATTCACCTTTGGCGCAACTCTATCGACTTATTGATACCCATACACGCCTTGCCAATAGAGCAGATTTAATTTCAGAGGAAAAGGCAGAGGGTGGAGAAAATCCCAATGCGTTACGTAGCGATACTATTGAACGCGTCGCGAACTCGATCGCCATGCCATTTTTGAATATTCACCAATTGCTTGCTGCGGGTGATACTGGCCAAAGTAAGTTAGCCGTAGCATTAAAACAGTTACGACTATCACTTGAATGGATAGAAAACTCAAAGGAAGTGAGAAGCCGTGGTGAATATTACCTAGAACAGCTTAAAAATGCAGATACCAGCACGCCAATCGCGCATTTGTATAAGTTATCTAATAACTATGATGATCCTATCCTCCCTATTCTAATGAGAGGGCAGGCGTTGATGATTAATGAGCTGGCTTTGAGCGCTTCACGAACTTACATCAATGACGATTGGGATAGCATTTATCGGTTCTATAACAAGCGTTTCAAAGGTCGTTACCCATTTGATAAACAGTCGATGTTTGATACTTCAATTAGCGACTTCGAAGATTTCTTTAAGCGGGGTGGGTTGTTCGACAGCTTTGTACAAAAATATGATGGTTACTTTGATTCCGGAGGCTTTGGCGAAACGGTAATACGCGGCTTTATTCCCCACCAAAATATGATTGTCTCTAATCAGTTTCCCCCTTTGGAGGCAACAGTCCAGCGGCTACAGCGTGGCATTTTTTCTAACGATAAAGTTGGCTTTGAGTTTTTATTAAAAGCAGAGCGTATGTCGCCGTCATTAACTCGCTTTTCAATCGAGTCTGGTAATAGATTGTTTGAGTATAAAAACGGACCATTATTGTGGCGTAAACAAAGTTGGCCGATAGTGAGTAATGGTATCAGTGATATATCTATTGTCACCAGTGATAATAACGGGGCAGATACCCGAGAGAAACTTGCCGGTGAATGGGGATGGTTCAGAGTGGCAGATAAGATGCAAGGTTCGAATATTGTCGGGACGGACAACTTAGCTTGGCAATATTTGGCGGATAATAATTACGTCAATCTTATCGTGAAGTCGAACGGGCGAGAGCAACCATTCTCACCGCGGTTTTTCCAAGGGTTAGAGTTACCAGAAAAATTATGAGTGACAGTCTTTATCCTGCATGGCTTGAGGAAATACTACCGGAAGGTCGACGAACGCTAATTGGTCGATGTTGCTTGCTTGTCGAGGGTAAGCAGCAGTCTTACCGAGTGAAGTTTGGTGAAACCTTAGAAAGTGCTTACGCGTTACAAAAGGAGGCGCATTGGCTAAATCGGTTAAAATACATCAATGTACACATACCACAATGCTTGTCATTTTATAAAAATGCGAACATGTGCACTTTGATAACGAGTTTTATACCGGGGCGTTCAGCATCTGATTGGTTCAACGAGCATCAAGGTAAGCAGCACTATCGGCTAGCACTGGCTAAATACGTAGAGGCCGCTTTAAATAATTTAGAACTATTCCATCGTGAAGGGTTGGTACATGGCGATATTAAACCGAGTAATATCATATTCATGGAGGGAAGTCAGGCAACGTTAATCGACTTTTCAAATATGCGGCGCGTTAATGAACAATGGCAAGAAAGAGGATTTAGCCAATTCAGCCCATCATTTCGTTATCCACAAGCGGCTCTGGTTGCCAAGCGTGAACATGACTATTTCGCTTTTTTAATTTCGATAGCAGCACTGTTTGATAACCAAGGCTTAGCAAGATGTCATTCAGTCGCGGATCTTTTTCAATTAACGCACAACGAATATCGGAAGTGGGGGATTTCTGATAAAAGTTATCAGCAACTTGAGTTCTACCAACAGAAGATAAAGGAAGATTTGGATGATAAAGAAAGCCAGATGTTGCTATGGGGGCTGACATGAGAGCCCGCCATCTATGACCTCTGATGGAGATTGGTTTTCATGTTTCTTACTGTATACTTGGCTAATAGAACTCCCCCCTTTATTGTAAAGCCAGTTAAGATTTAACAATGAAAGTAATGTTGTCAGGTACAAATGCAGCTGGAGCGACTGCTATCGGTTTATGAGTGGTGCCTTCATTTAATTTAAAACCTATATCGTTGTCCCATGCAGTAATAAGGAATATCTTGAATATATTTGCGGTAAATAACTCCCCGGGGCAGCGGTGGTAGCCAAAGCCGAACGGTGAATAACCTGCTGTTTCAGCGACAGGGCATTGCCCTCCAGAATGGCTGCTATATGTCGTGCCATAGGCATTGTTTTCGATAGTACGACCGTCTGCTAACTTGACCTGATTATGGTCATGAATATTTAAGGTATCGGTGAATTGATTGATTTTTCCGTCGTACTTTGCGCGAGAAATGCTGCCATCATTTGGCATAATGGCCCGCAGTAGATCAAACACAAAATAGTCTAGCTTGGTAAAGTCGCCATCGTTAACATTATAGTCCCCACTCATCAGTTCCTGATGATACGCCTGAATTTGGAGAGCTTGTGGTTCGTTATTATCCTCTCTTAATAAATTCATAATGTTATAGATAACGTTGCCCCACTGGTTAAGCGCAAGAAAATTGTGGAAGCACTCAAACACGATATCGTTTTTCTCAAAGTGCCCACCGGCCATGTTCTTATCACCGTTGATATCCCAATAGTGGACAAAAGTATTAGTATATTTATCAGGGTTGGCGACAATGGTGTCTACATGAGGTTTGATCCAGCGGTCTAATTTGCTGCGGTTTTCTCGGACGTACATATAACTTTTATAATAGGAATGCATACGATCTATTGCATTTTCTTCACTCAATGGCACGAGAGGCGTCACTAGTGCCAGACAGTTCATGAAATTTAGGCCGATACCTTTGGCATAATCGGGGATATCATTCGGCATTACATCCAGATGCAAAGACCAAAAAAGGTCAAGATAACTATTTTGATAATTGGACATAATAGGTTTATCGACATTGTCCTTATCAAGTAGTTGTTCAAAAAAACAGCTGACTTTTTCGCGATAAGCGTCGTTAAATAAATCTGGAGTTAAGGCAGAAAAATAGGCTTTCTTTTTGCGGTTATTCTCACCGCGTTCAGCATAGTCTTGCAAATAAATAGTTGTGCCATCTTGCGCTGTTTTCTCCCATTCGTCCATAAACTGTGGTAGGGCGTTTTCTTTCGATAGGTTTAAGTTAATGGTTGGCAGGGTTAACACTTCGGTTTCGGACTTTAGAAGTTCGATCGAACGAGCGATCACATTGATGAAATATTCTTCATTCTGTTTTAAATTAGCGGGGAGACTTTTAAGAACTTCTTCTATACCTGCCTCAGAGCTGCTTACAGATTTACTATTAATTCCCTGAATACTATTCAATAACGAACCAAACATTTTAATTCTCCATAAATGGATGTTTAGTGCCTTGGACTGCATTAGTACGTGGTGCTATAAGGCTCTGATAAAAATCATAGCTCCAAGCATTCAGTGGCGTTATTACATGCTATTACAGCGTTCAGATTGTTTTTGTTCGTAGTAAATTGCTTTTTTACGGAGTAAGTAGAGAGGTAAGAGAATGAATTGAGTCGCTAGTCGCTAGTCACTTAAGTGCTTTAGGCGTTGCAACGTTTGTCGTTGCAACGGCACAAGTGCTTTATATATAGGCTTTGTATGTTCAGGTGGGTTAGGTGCTTGCCTGCTCATGATGCTTGGTTAGCTGCTTATATAGCATGTCTTTTAATGTCATACGTTGAAGCTTCAGGTTATGCATGCTGTCATCATCAATAGGGCTGCCTGAGATCTCCAGCTGGCGGATATCATAATCCAGCTCATGATACTGCTGAAGATCGGCTTTAAATGTTGGGTCGTCGTGGTTGAGCTGAACAATATCTAATTTAAGATCAGGGAAATCTAAGATGAAGGCATGATTTTCATTTAGCATAGGCATTACCTCTTCAGTCGGATTACCCTCAGTATAGAAGTGATTCTCTGAAAAAAATGCGACTTAAAACGCAAAGCAACCAAGTATGTTTTAAGCGAAGCGTTCAAACATGTCGATGGGCAACAGCTTGTTAGGGCTATTATTTTTGCTGGTAGTAATACGGATTCGATTTTGTAGGAGACATATCAATACCCATACCCAGTTAAATTCGATCTATACGGGGAATGACATTCCGGAGGGGGCGACCGAATTCACTAACTTAACAGGCATAAATACGCTAAAATAGCGGATTATTTTTTAGCTTTGAGCCTTTTATATTAATGACCACTGTCACAACGCCTGCCAATTTTACAGAACTTGGCCTTATTCCACCCTTGTTAGCTCGATTGACTGAGCTGGAATATCAACAGCCAACGCCCATTCAAGCGCAAGCTATCCCAAGTGTATTAGAAGGGCGTGATTTAATTGCTGGGGCGAATACCGGTTCGGGTAAAACGGCTAGCTTTGCATTGCCTATGTTGCAGCACTTATATGCGGACAACACACAGAGTAACAAAACCAGTAAAGGTAACTATGTTACTGGGCTGATTTTAGTCCCTACTCGTGAACTAGCGAAGCAAGTTGCAGACAGCATTAAATCTTATGCGGTACATTTTAACGGCGCGATTAAAACGGTTGCTGTTTTTGGTGGTGTGTCAGCGAATACTCAAATGCTCGCCCTGCGCGGTGGTACTGATATTTTGGTGGCAACGCCTGGCCGATTACTCGATTTAATTTCAAGTAATGCTATTAAGCTCGATAGGGTTAAAACCTTAGTGCTTGATGAAGCCGATCGTATGTTAAGCCTAGGCTTTACTGAAGAGCTATCTGAGCTGTTGGCATTATTGCCAAAGAAAAAGCAGACGCTATTGTTCTCTGCGACCTTCCCTGAAAAAGTACAGACGTTAACTCAAGAGTTACTTAACGATCCTGTTGAAATTCAACTGCAAAGTGCTGATGCGAGCACATTAGTACAGCGCGTTTTCACTGTTAACAAAGGTGAAAAAACAGCCGTACTCGCACATTTGATCCAACAGCATCAATGGCGACAAGCACTGATCTTCGTTAATGCTAAAAAAAGCTGTGAACACTTAGCGGATAAGCTTCACAAACGTGGCATTAATGCTGAAGTGTTCCACGGTGACAAAGGGCAGGGTGCACGTAGTCGTGTGCTTGAGGCATTTAAATCGGGCGAAATTGAAGTATTAATTGCAACAGATATTGCTGCTCGTGGTTTAGACATCGAAAAATTACCAGTGGTGATCAACTTTGATTTACCAAGAAGCCCTGCAGACTATATGCACCGCATCGGTCGTAGTGGCCGTGCGGGTGAAGTCGGCTTAGCATTATCACTGCTCGATTATGAAGATTATCATCATTTCAAAGTCATCGAAAAGAAGAATAAAATCCGACTTGAACGTGAGCAAGTTGAAGGTTTTGAGGTCGATGACGTTATCAGTGAAGAACTCTTAGCTGCAAATAAGCCAATGGCAAAGCCAGCAGGCAGCGGTAAGAAAAAAGCACGCAATAAATACCTATGAATACAAGGTAGGGTTCTCCCCCTTATAGATTAACAGCGTGTCAATGAGTGGCCATTACTTCTATGATAATGGCCACAGTATCTCTGGGTATTTCTAAAGGGTTGCCCTGTTGGCCTACGCTGTGATCGAGCTAGCGCTGAAACAGCCGCAAAAAGATGTACGTCTGATTGTATATTTACCTTCTTCTCTTTAAATTTCTACTATTCAAGCCTACATGTATATTTCAATGGCTGGTAACCCCCAGACGCCGGATGAAATATCCCTGTCGAACAAGAAGGTAAACGCCTGTCTGGTGCCATATTCATCATACATGTCAACCTCTGTCATTTGCCGGGTTGGACTGCCGCGCCCCCCTAGTGCTAGGGGAGCTAAGTGGTTCATGTTCCTGAAAGATGCAGAATTGCCCCAATTGTTGTAGGAGCAGACCCAGGTACGACGCGGAGCACTCCACACTGTTGCACAGAGATGGCCATCGACCAATTCCGTTGTGTATGTATTGTTCTGCTTGTGTGTGTAATTGAGCAACAAACCAAATTGGTATCGTGACTTGTAACTTTCATCGAGCCGGGTGAAAGCACGAGTAGTGATAGTATCTCTAATGTCATAATTGTTGCGTGACTCCCAAAGTGTGATTTGGGATATATTGGGCCCAACGAGGAAGCCTTTTAACTGGCTCCAATGGTTGGTATTAAAATGGATATTACCGACCGCATATTGATCACCAGGGTGATACATGTCTCGCTTAATAACAGGATGATCGATCATGATAATGTCCGGCATATTTTGTGAACGCTTGGCAATAGAGAGGAAATGGATATCCTGACCGCGCCAGCCTTCGTAGGAACCAGAAATTTGATAGTCATCCATATCATAAAGTACAGGCCTTACTGCATCTAGGACGATCACCCCGTTAGCAATAGAAAGGTTACAACTATCTTTGCTCTTGCCAGACTTGGTGGTCACTTTCACGCACACCTCTACTTTTGATATATTGTCGGTTCTCAGGTACCGCTGCTGGTTGGTTTCAACCTGAGTTGACGCCAGAAGCCGGGGGGCTGATCCGATTTGCTTTAGATACTCATTGGGACTGGTATCGATATTAATCCCCAGCTGAGAAATCGGCTGCAAGGTGGGAAACTTCAGCAATTCGATCTTATTTAACGACTCACCGTCTTCCAGCTCGTAGAATACATCCAAGCCCAGTTGCATATTGCCATTGGCGTAAATCTTACTCTGGTTGGCGTGAGTACGTAGAGATACCGAATAGATCCCATCACCCGGAGGACCTCCAGGTACTGCGGTTGCAAAGGTGGAAAAAAGCATTAGGCCAGCCGTAACACTGACGAGCCAAAGAAGTTTAATCTGCTTCATATTACATCCTTATTAACTTTTAGTGAGTTTAGCTTCCCCTTTAGGGAGGGAAGCTATTTTGCAACACTTCAAAGCATCATATAGCTTGAGCCTCACCAAGCCCCTACTACATTTTCGCCGCCGAAACGGGACTGGTTTAGGCTGACGTCGTTCAAGGTATGGCGCTGGTAATCCGTAAAGCGCTGCAAGCTATTTTTGGCTATGGCCTCAAGCCGCATGATACTGTTCTGGCTACCCGCTTGTAGGTTGCGGCCAGCGAATATTTTCTCGGGCTGGGTAGTGTCGTGATTGTTGCTTCTCTCAGGATCCGAGGTATCATTTAACCCTATCCCTCTTTCTATAATCGAACGGGGATCCTTACTCACGGAGAAGCCTCGCTTGGCCCAGTCAACACGCTGGTCAATTCGTTTTTTTGGGTCGATAAAGTAGTGCGTTTTACCAAATGTGTCGGTGGTTTTACTGAGGTTCCCCTTGTTTGTTAGACCGCCGCTAACCATGCCGCTGGTGAACTGAATAACCCCGCCGGCTAACTTGATTTTTTCATCGTCTTGGACCGTACCAGCTAAACTTGTGGTGGAGCCGACAGCCCCCGCTAAACCTGCGGCTACCCCCCCTAATTTGCCCTTGCCAGCATGGGACAGCTGTTTGCCCAGATTATTACTGGCGAAGCCTGTGATTCTGGTAAAGTTGGACGCGTTTTGCGCCAATCCAGAGACCTTAGCGCCATTGCCTAAGGCCGATGCAAGTCCTTTACCATTGCCGACAAGCGCTGAGACCAGAGAGGTAACCCCAGAGGCGATGGCCAAGCCTCGTTGCGCTGAGTGCTCACTGTCCAAGATGGCTGAGGTCATATCTTTCATACCCGAAACCACACCGGCGACTCCGGTGAAGACCCCACCTGCGACGATGATAGCTGCTCCCCCAGAGAGGATGGTAGAGACTGTCACGGCGACACCTAAAATGATCCCGAGCAGTGCCCTGAAAAAGCCACTGATGTTAAAACGCCCTTCCGGATCAATCTGGTTGATGGGGTCGTTCATAACATAGGTATAACCGTTCAGTCCGCCCAAGCCGAACGGGGCCATCTCTCGATCGTACTGGGTAAAACGACGCTGGGCGGGATCGTACAGCCGGTAACCATTTCCCGTATGGTAGAGGTCAACCTTGGCTTCCAGCCGGTGGCCCTGAAATCCGAATTGGCTCAGCTCCCAGACAATATCGGTAGTTTTATCGAGCATCATGGCATTTATAGGAATTGAGGGAGCGAAGGAAGCACCAGCTAACGACAGTGAGGCGTTTTTGATAAATTTACGTCTGCTTAGGTTTGTCATAGTTTGCTTCCTTTAGTCGATTGTCCAAACGGGGTATAGGTTTTGGTTTGGGTCGGGGCGAGGGCATTACCCAGGTGATCGCCGTTGACAGATTGGCGTTCCAGATCGAATTCAACCGAGTTACTGTCATAGCGTGTCCGTAATGCACTGGTTGCCCCAAAAGACTGCAAGCTGGCTGTTGCTGTATCATTTCTGACTGTTACGAGCTGCCCATAGGCATTGAACAGTTGCGCGCTGTTGATTCCGTCTTTAGCATATATCTGCTCGTCGTGGGCACTGTAAAGATACTGGCGAATAAGTTGTTTCTGAGATGAGTGGATGGCCTCAACCTTATCGTTGCTGTTGTAACTCAAACGGATCCCATCGGTTCCCAGTGTTTGGTTGCCCCAAGCGTCATATTCAAACTCCTGATTGGAAAAGTCTGCCCGACTGTGTTCTATGGTCACCAACCGCATGGGGTTGGTGATGTCGTAACGATAGCGTTCAGTATTGCTAGCACCCTGAGCAAAATCGGTGATCACTTGAGCAATATTGTTAAACTCGTCATAGCTGAATACCTGATGCAGGATCTCATTGCCCCAACGATCTGTCGGCAAACAATCACCGCTGACGGTGAAGACCTTGAGCCGACCGAGCTGGTCGTAGCTGAACTGTTCATGGTTGTACTGCTCTTCAAATTGGGTACTTCGCTGGATCAGCCGCAAGGTATGATCATATTTATTTTCAATAACCAAGCTGATTTTACCATTGGTCCGCCATTGACGGCGCAGCTCTTGGCCCGCAGGGCCATAATCAATGATCAATTCGGCCCTATTTCGGTCATCGGAAAACTGATATTTGGTTGGCCGCGAATAGATATCGAACTCGGTTTCGCAAACCAGAGTACGCTGGCCCGCGATTACGCGGGTGATGACAGGCCGACCATACTCATCGAATTTGTATCGGGTGTCGGTCGCTGCAAAATCGCTGCTGTTTAGCAGGCTACCGGACAGAGAGTGCTCAAAATTTGCCACCAATGGAGACTGGTTTAAGACAGAGAGCGTTATACTTTTCAGGTTCCCTAGCAGATCCCACGTGTAGCGGGAGTCACTGTTGGCATTGGCGTCGTTAATGCGCTGGCCATAGTCGTCATAGCTGAATTGTGTAAGTGATTTGGTGTCCCCGAGTACTTCACTGCGGATCACCTGTTCATTAACTTCGTCGTATTGTAGGAGACGGGTTCGGCCCGCTGGTTCGATAATGATCTGGGGGTGACCGTTGACGTCAAAATTCTGGTAACGGTATTCGCAACCGTTGTACCGCTTCATCACTGTGCGCCCCCTAGCATCGTAACCCCTCTCTGCGATAATCACCCCATTGATGGCAACTGCGGTGATTTTTCCCTCGTTAAACCGAGGATCATAGTAATAGGTCTCGGTCATCACCGAGCCGTCAGCATGAACTCGGCGTTCGATCACACGCTCGAGAACGTCATAGCTGTATTCTATCTGCGCACCTAGGGAGGTGGTGGTACGGGCCAGTAAGGCACGTTCGTCATACTCGTTGTGGGTGTCGTATAATTGCTGCCCTGTACTGTCGTAGACTATTTCCTGTATTAGTTGATCACTGTCGTTAAAGGATTGCACTCGACGGTTGAGGCCCTCTACCCATCGGCTTTGAATATTCTGAATAGGATCGAACACTGAATGTTCAACCATTCCTGTTGGGTGAATAACACTCTTGATCTCCCCCCAGATGTCATAATCAAGCCGGAAAGTCAGTTCGAGTATGTTGGTATCAAAGTGCTCATATTGGGTGACGGTTACTTTTTCTCCGTCGGCGTTATACGCCGAACTGGACAAGGGGTAATCCCAGCCTTCTAACACAGTACTCCGGCGGATTTCGGCACCCTCATTATTTAGATCGGTGTTCAGATTCATGCCGTTAGCTTGTATTTCCGTAGTGCGATTTTGATCTTTGCCGGTTCTAGTGTTATAACGCACCTCTGAATGGAACTGACCGCGATGAAATAGCTGTTCGGCGATTACTCGTTGCTGGTCACTCCATTGGATTTTGATGGTTAAGGCTTCATTTTCCTGCCTTTCGATCACGTTGCCGGTATATTTGTCAAAGCGCTCATATTTGGCCTCGTTGCTGCCGTCAAAATAATGGATCTGCAATACAATTTGATAATACGTTTTACTGGCCTGGTAATCATTGCCGTAACGTGTGATTTGACCATTGATGTTGACTTGTTCCGTTTTTTTCCGACCAAAACGCACTGTGTCTTTGGGGTCGGTGTAATATTCGTAATCAATACGGGTACTGCCCATGCGTTCGCTTTTTAATAAGCAAGCCAGCTGGTCATAACTCCCAGTGGCAATCTGTTGGTAGTCAAAGTACTGGGTGTTAAACTCCTCGGCGCTGCCGCCAAGATTATAGGTGAGTGTTTTCTTTATCTTATTACGAAAGGCATGCTGTGAGGCCGATATATGCGCTTCGCCATCTTCATGAAAATATTCGTGCTCTACCACGGTACCGTTGGCCGCGACGGATCGGATTTCATTGCCCCACTCATCGATGCCAAAACTGTCCAACAAAGTGCGCTCGCTGGTATTGATCAAACGAGTCCGCTTTTGTTTTAGGAAGGTGTACTGTGGAGGTTGGCGATCAATGCTAAGGCTCTCGTCACAGTAGTACTCAAAGTCCACATCCTGATACAGGGTACTATAGTGGTGGACAAGCTCTTTCAATTGTAGGTGATATTTATTGTACTCCCTGAAGACAGTTCGATTCCCGTTAATGGTTTCCTCACACCAATAGCGGTAGTCACGATTCTCTTTAAACAGGGTGTCTTCCCCGGCGACATAGCTATAGCTGCCACCAAACCCCAAGAAATTTTTATCTGAATAGCGATAGGTATGGATCGCCGCAGGCTGGCTGCTTCCGGGATCACGTCGATACTTGGCCACGTGAGGTAAAGTTTCAAAGGGACTGTCCTTGGCGGTGTGAAAGCCAAAATCTCGATATGTTATTTCTTCTCTTAGCCCTGTAGGGTAGGTACAGGCACTGATCAGCAAAGTAGAATTAGAAGAGACGTATTTATATTCAAAGGTAATGTATTTGTCCGGCTGGTTGGCAAGGGAAGCATATTCCAACACTTTACCAGGCCCGTATTGCGACAGGTACAGTGTGAGTTCTGAGATTTTTTGGCTGTGATCCCAGAGGCTGATCACAGTCTGCCAAGTATTGGACCAGGTATCGAAATGAAGTGTCAGCCCTTTTTCATCTGATACCTGATAGAGCGTCTGCACATTATCGCGGGAATAGTAGTCGAAGGTGAGTTTGTAGCCGTAGCTAGATATTTTTTCCAGCAGCGTACCTCGATTGTAATCATAGATCTCGATTTCACCATCAGCATGATAAACAAAAATCTCGCCATCTTTGGTGTTGAGTTCTCTCTTAAAATATACTCGCAGATTTTTTAATTTATTGTAGGGTATGTTATAACGCCCCAGAGCGCCATTCCAGCGGATTTGAAAGCTGCTGCCGTCCGTGAGTGTGAGTTGACTCGTGTGCTTGTTGAAAAAGCCGGAGGGTAAACTCCAGCCTAATCCAAAGCCACTATCTGAGTCATTGAGAAAGCTGAAAGAGAGATTGCCACTGAAGTTGGGACCCAAAAGATCGTTGCCCATCAGTTGCAGTGTATTAATGGTAGCCGAATAGGAGCCGGTGCGCGGATCTACACCGGAATCAAGGTACTCGATAAAGTTAAAAGCATTGCTAGTTAACATAAGTGATACGCCTTTGTTAGGTGAATCCTTAATTGCAACATCGGGCAGTGCAATTGCATGCATAAAATATAACCCAAAGCAGGCTTGAACAGCTAGAAGTTAACTATATAAAAGTATTGCAGTTAATTAATATCTTATCTTTTTTGTGTCTTTTTGAGAATAGGCACAAAACCCCATAGTTCAACTATTAAGTTTTTAATGTTGGATTTGGTCTAAATAAATCCAGTTAATAGAAGCATTGTTCTCTATTTAAGTTACCTTTTATTTGAAATTTCGTTTGTACGAGTCTTATTCCAGTTCATTAAGTGGCGGAGTACATATCGAAATATCACTTTTTTATATCTGATTAATTACTACCATGTATTGAATAGAAATCTTCTGGCTGACTAAATATACCAAAGTCATCAGCAATCTCTTCACTTTGTTCGGCGAATCGAATTTGAACCTGCTTTAAATAATCTATATCTAATATATAGCCTTTCAAGTTAGTCCTGCGCCCTCCTTGATAAGCTTCCACCCAGCTATGGATGATGCGATCAGGCGCGACGTTGAAGAGATAATTTTGGATACATTCAAGATTTAAAGCTTAGTTATACTGGTGATGGTCAAATGAATAAACCTATGTACTTAAACAATATAACGAAAGCAGAGAGCTTGAATACATTAAGAAAGAACATCATGTCTTGAACCTACTGTCTTCATGTTTGGATTATGAGGTACTTAAGCCGTGCAGAGGCATTATTACTCAGGGTGAACTTTGCATTATTTCAATTTATTCGTGGTGCACACCCTCTGGAAACTATTGAAACCATTAAGAGTGCTCAAAGTCATCGAAAAGAAGAATAAGGTCCGACTTGAACGTGAGCAAGGTGAAGGTTTTGAGGTCGACGACGTTATTAGTGAAGAGCTTTTAGCCGCAAATAAACAGTAGGTAGCGGTAAGAAAAAAGTGCGCAGATAAAGCGGCCATGAATACAAGGTAAGGCTCCCTGTTAGTTTAACAGCGAGTTAAAGAAGGGGCTGTTCACTAACACAGCCCCTAATCTATAGATAGGTAGTTGATTAACTGAACTGAGGCATAAAACCTAAGTTTGCGTTAATGGTTTCATTTAATGCTTCTTCTAAAATACTGCCTGTCGTGACCAATGGGTTCAGAATTAGCGCTCGATGTGCTGCATTACGATCACCTGTTACTGCTGCTTCAACTGTTAGCGATTCAAAATCTTTCATTGTTTGAATCAGACGCAATGTATCTGAAGGGAACGGTGCAACGTTCAATGGCACTGGGCCAGATTTAGTGATCATGCTGCTTACTTCAACCGCGCAGTCATCTGGAAGACCTGCAATTGCGCCATTGTTTCGTGTATTAACGTGCATGATAGTACGTTTGTCGTTGTGAATAGAACTCATTAGTTCACAAGCTGCTTCTGAGTAGTATTGACCGCCCCGTTTTTCTAGCTCTTTTGGCTTCTCGTTAAGATCTGGATTAGCGTAGATATTGAATAAACGCTCTTCCATTGCCTTAACGACTTCGCCACGTGTACCTTCACCATCTGCCTCTTGGATTTCTTGTTGCATGATATCTTGGCTGGTGTAGTAGTAGCGCAAGTAAGCACATGGAATCATCCCCATGTTACGCAACAGCTTTTCTGGCCATTCGAATGCAGGTATGTTCGCTGGAACAAGCTTATCGTTACCTGACAGCATCTCATCAACAATGTCTTCCAGTTTGTCTTGACCGTTAAGCAGCACCTGACGAGCAAAAATGAAGTGGTTCAAACCTGCCACTTGTAAGATAAAGTCTTGCTCGTTGACATCAAGCATTTTGGCGATGCCTTTTTGCATGATCACTGGCACATTACATAGGCCGACCGCTTTCACTTTGGTGTGCTTAAGAATCGCTTCTGTCACTATGCCTGATGGGTTGGTGAAATTGAGTAACCATGCATCGGGACACAATGTTTCCATCTCACGAGCAATTTTAAGCGCGATAGGAATTGTACGACAAGCGTTAGCAAAGCCACCAAGACCATTGGTTTCTTGACCAATCATGCCGTACTTTAGAGAAATACGCTCATCACGAATACGACCTTCTAGGCAGCCTGCACGGAACTGAGAACAAACAAAATCAGCATCTTTCAGCGCTTTTCTGCGATCAAGCGTGACGTGAACTTCAATGTGCTCCAAATTGTTTTTAGCAAGCATACGGCGTGTTAGGTCACCGATGATGTTCACCTTTTCGTAACCTTCTTCGATATCGACTAGCCAAAGCTGCCCAATAGGAAGCTCTCCGCTACGATGAATGAGACCTTCAATGAGCTCGGGAGTGTAACTAGAGCCAGCACCAATAATTGTAATTTTAAGTTGGTTATTCATATGAGGTTTGCTCTTTATGGATTAGTTAAGTTAATTAAATACACATTGAAGAGGCACGACAAACCAAACAAAGTTTACTATAGATTAGTTATGCTAATTCATAAATGGAATATTCCGTCCAAATGGGTAGAAAACAACAAGTGTTCACCAACATGCACACGTTTAGCGTAGCGGCGAAGTTTTTAAGCTTTACCAAAGCAGCGGAAGAGTTATTTATTTCTCAAGGTGCGGTGAGTCAACGAATCAAGCAGCTAGAGCAAGAGCTAGGTTTTATGTTGTTTGTGCGCCTGACAAGGCGCCTAGAGTTGACGGTGGAAGGGGAGCGGTTGTTACAGGCACTTAACCAGTCCTTTGATCTAATTTATTCTGAAATAGACGATATTAAGTTTAAGGAGTTAAGTGGCGAGCTGTACATTGGCCTTGCACCGACCTTTGCTCAAAGTTGGTTGCTAAAGCGCTTACCTGAGTTTCAAGCGATGTACCCTAACTTGAAAATTAAGCTAAGAGTGAAGGCGAGTCCGCTAAACTTTCAACACGAACCGGTGGACTTGGCTATTTATTATAGTGAAGGGCATCACGCTGAGTTTTTCAGCCAAAAGTTGTTTGATGAATTTATTACTCCGGTTTGTTCTCCTGACTATTTTGATAGCCAGCTCGGAGCTATTCATTTCAAAGAGAACAATCTCAAAGGTGGCCAGTTTGAAAATAATCAGCTTCTAGTTGATAGCTTTGGGGGTTTAACCTTGATTCATTGCTCAGAATCGCTTGAATCAAACCAACCGCAATATGAATGGAAGTATTGGCTCGATGGGCAGACAGATGAGCAAGTCAAAAAGCTAGTTATTCCTGAAGCGAGCGTGTTAATCAACCATGCTGAGATGGCAATATCAGCAGCAAGTTACTCGATGGGTATGGCGATGGGGAGAGTCGCACTAGTAGAAGAAAAACTGCAAACGAACGAGCTAATCGCGCCTTTTGAAAGCGTACCCTCAGGACGCGGTTACTATTTGATCTGCCCTCAAGGGCAACAAACAAGGCCAAGGAACAAAGCCTTTATTGATTGGTTAACGACGTGCTTGCCAACGACTTAAGACACTTCTCGTTACCACAACCATCACCCTTCAAAAGCCGAATAATAGGGTCAGATTTTGTATCTTGTCTCCATTACTATAGGTATTGGAAAGCTAGGTGATCACCTGAACAATAAGGGTGATAGATAACTATTAGCTGTAACACGTCACGAACCATAGAACACTCTGACTCTACGAATTAGTTCTAGTATTACAATCATTCAGCCAACTTACTTGTAGCTGGCCAAACCCTCTCATCCACTACACACCTAGCTAGGAACTAAACCACTCTTATCAAAGCAAAATGAAAGACCTGACCGTATTCGTTTTATTACCTCTATTTTGCGCGCATGACGTTAGTTCATTTTTGATACTGCGTGCTGCTCTACAATGAACGCGATCACTTCATCATTTAAGCAAGATTTACTGACATATTGGCGCTGTTTACCCATATGAAGGATAAACCCTAAGTCGCTTTGTTCAAGTTGGTCGATTTCACTCCAGGCGATGCTACGGGTGTTTTTACCGCTTTTATAACTCACACCGTTAGAGTCAACCTGAAATACCACTTTGCTGCCTGAGCCCGAGCTGAATGTTTGTCGCCATAACCACCAGGTTCTCTTAAAATAAATACTGAACGCCTCAATAACACTCAAAACAATAAAGAACCAACCAACGTAACCGCTGGGTAATAGCTCAAATCCTAATAAAATTACACCAAAAAGAAGAAAAATTATGCCTTTTAAATAGGCTTTTGGAAATTCAGTAGGACGGCTAGTTTGATCATAACACTCTGCAAAAAAGGCCTTGTCGAGGGTGTATTCTGTGGTGAAACTAAAATCTTTAGACATATGTGGCTACTTTGAGGTTATCTGTGAATGAGTATCCCATGCTGCGATCTCGCAACTCGAGTATTGTATAGCTTCTCGGTGCTTTTCTTTAGCTATTTTGATCCTCTTTTTTAAATCAAGAACACCGACAGGGTCTACTCTCGCCATTGCCAATTTGCTATTAAATGATGAATATAAAGGTAAGACCAACCAACTAAAAACCCAGGTGCTCTGTAATGCTATATAAAGTTGATAGCTCGTTGAGGGCAACTGGTGCGCAAACATTAAAGGCTCGCTCCCTCAACAAGGCGCTGAGTATACATACGCATCTTAACTTGAATTGATTAGCCACTTTGCTAATACGTGGATTCCTATATCGAATACGACAGAATCGCTTGGTGATCACAAATAGAGTCGGCCACCTCGTAACTCAGTTGTGGACATTTCCGTGTTAGATATTTTAGTAATTTAGAAGATAACGGATAATATGAGGTATGGAAAAGTAACGTTTGAGTTCAAGGGCGGCACAAGAAGTTGTGCCGAGCGCTACGAGGCTTTTGGGAGTCTCCTAGAGCGAATGGTTAGTGCGCCGAGTTGATACCACGCTTGCTCAATGACATGGCACTCGCTAAACCTCTGGCATCAAGCAGCCATTACCGACGGAGCACCGCGACCCATCGCCCCAAGTTTAACAAGCTGGTCAGCGAGGCAGCGACATAGGTCAGCGCCGCCGCCTTGAGAATTTTCTCCGCATGCTCCAGATCACCATCGTGCAGGTAGCCGCCTTTCTGCAGGATCGGCAGAGCCTTGCCATAACTGGCATCGAACTCAACCGGAAGAGTCAACAGGTGCACCATGGTACTTAGTGCCATTGAAACAATGCCAATCATTATCGTTATCGCTCCCGCTTGCGGCAGGCGGGTTAGCATTAGGACAAGCGGAGCAGCCACTAGCATCATTCCGGCAATACGCTCACCAACCATGGCAGTCTTTACGAGTTTCTGCCGCGCCAGAAACAAGGACTCTCCACGTGAATCCTGGATGGCATGCCCCACTTCATGAGAGGCCACAGTCACTGCCGTCAGCGAGTATCCTGAGTAGTTGTCCGGCGTCAGACGCACAGCCTTAGCGACCGGATCATAGTGATCACCGGCAGAGGTCTCCTCTACCTCGACGTTACCCAAGCCGAAGCTATCCAGCAGGTGGCGAGCAAGTTCACCACCACTTCCCTGCTTGCGGTAGCGATCAGCCGGCTGTCTGTACTTTTCCATCACATGCTTGACCCACAGGCCCGGCAGGAAGACGCATATAGCGATTATGAGTAATATGACTATCCAAAACATTTAAATCAGTATGCCATGATCAATTGTGTGACTACTAAATATTATACGCATAGAAATAAGCAGCAGATGCTTGCCGACAATAGGCTGACTCGAAAGCGGCGCTACGGAGTTATTACCTTTATGTACTCGACTATAATCGGACAAACCTGTTCTTTGTTTTTAAAACGACATATCTACGTTTCTAAGTTTTTCAATAATAGCTTTGTCGTGTGGCATTGGGAATTGTGAGACTTTTACCACCGCTGCTCTTAGTGCTCTACAATAACTGTTGTCTCCATAGCCACTTGCATCTAGCACAAGCCCGTTAGTTGACAGTCTCATCGATATTTCACATTCTTTTGAAGAGTATGAAGGAGACACTAAAAGGTTTTGTTTAATCATTTGCATGTAAATTTCTTTGTATCTCAACATTTCTGATGAAACAAACCTATCTCGAACACTTGTTTCGGAGCTGATATTCTTTTTGTTTTTTGCTGAAAGTGTGTTTGAGGCTGTTGATTTATATATAGGTTTTACATCGTCGGCAAGTGGAGTACTACACTTTGAAGATATGCGTTCAATGGCTTTGGCTGAACCATTAAGGCTTAACTTTTCTTTAGTTTTTAATTCATTGTGGTTATACACCTCTAGGTTAATGCTGCTCCCTAATTTCATCTCAACCCATAATTTTTCAGGAATATTACGGTTGACAAGCCCACCTCTATAGGAGTTGCTATACATAAATCCTTCGAGGTTATATACAGTGTTTTTATCAACTCGGACTCTTAATCTAACACTTGAGTTTGGGGTAGCAATTGCACCACTATCATAGAATGATAAGCCAACCTTACCTTTGCTGTCTCCCTCATGAATTCTGCACTCAATACCGAAATTCACATAATCGCCATATCCATATGACTTCGATGTGTATGAATGATAGATATGTATATCCTCCATATCATCAGACCAATCTTTATTTTTGAATGATGCATTTGCTTGTAGTGAGCCAACCAGTGCTGAAAACAAGATAAAGTATTTCATTATATTCCTTTGCCCTTAGCTTCTTGCCCTCACATTACAAGCATGAGGAAAAGTAAGTCAAATAGCGATTAGGTGAACTGAGTAGTCGATCGGTCGCAACAAGTTTTGGGGCAAAAGTAATTTAGAACAACCTGCCAAACCTGATTATATCGATGTCTGGTCATTGATCGATTAATGGGTGGTGTCGAGACTGATGAGAGATACGCGGTTTGTGTCATTGTCTTTGACACTGAAAGCACAAACCCATGATACATATAAAGATACTCCTTTCTTAGCGCGACTTTCCCTAGTTGTTCCCTCATTAGTTGCTTGGTTGAATGACGCCTGTCTGGCATCATACGCCAAAGAACGCCGTGGCCAGTAAACGGTACAAAGAGTGCGAAGGTAGTCAGTGATAGAAAACAGCCAACAATTAAGTAACAGTTACGACGAACATGGTTACTTTGTTATCAGAAATTATTTCGATGAAACTCAGATTTCATCGCTTAGAAAAGTAGTATTGAAATTCCATGAGTTGTGGAAAGCAGACAACGAAGAGTTCTATCAGGAAGAAGCGTTTAACTCGTCTTTAATTACGGGAAGCGAATATTTACCCATCGACGATAGAACGATACTTTTTAACTTCATCAGCTCAAAAAAAATCATGGAAGTGGTCGATGCGGTGATTCCGGAAACCCCAGCGTTCATGAATACGCAACTGTTCTTCAACCCTGTGAATCCGCAACAAAAAGACTTTTGGCATCGTGACTGCCAATATGACTATGACATTAAAGACCAGATGAAAGTAATACAAGATACGCAAGTGTTACACCTTCGCGTGCCTTTATTTGATGAGCGCGGCATGGAGATCATCCCCGGGACGCACAAGCGATGGGACAATGAAGAAGAGTACAATGTTCGCCAAGAAGTGAATGGTAAGGTGAGCAGTGATAGCATTTCTGGCGGTAAACAGATTGCGTTAGCGGCAGGCGACTTGTTGGTGTTTTCAGCGGATATGATCCACCGAGGTTTATACGGGTTGGATCGTTTGGCGTTGGATATTTTGATTTTTGATTCGGCGTCTGATTATGTCGACTACGTCGATAACGATTGCTTACCCACTCAATCAATGCTGAATAATATTGCCGACCCAAGATTATTTATGAACACGCTGCACCTGAAGTCGATGGCGTGCTCTTAGTAAATTAGCGATATATCATGCTTTTAGCCCAAAAATATTAATTTGGGTATGTCATAAAAGTGAATGCAACATCCGAAAACCGACCACCACACAGTGTATTAGAGCGTCTATCCATTCAAGATTTAAAGCTTAGTTATACTGGTGATGGTCATATGAATAAAAGCTGGATTAGCTCACGTAGACGTACTTATTGAAGTCCTCAATTATATTGAGCTAGAGCATAATGTTATCAACCAAAAAATCTAAGAATGCTTTGGTACGAAAATTTAAATGTTGCCCAGTGTAAAATACCGCATATATTGGGATGTTTTCATCTCGCCATTTCTCTTCCATTATCGGAATTAGGCGGCCAGCCTTTAGATCTTCTTCTACAGTAAAACGAGATAAGCAAGTTATCCCGATGTGATTCAAAGCCATCTGTTTGAGAGATTCACCGCTATTACTCGTTGCAATAGTATCCTTAACAGTAAACACATCCCCCTCTGAGTTTTCCAACGGCCACTGGTTTAAATATTCAAATTGATAAAACCCTAAGAGATGATGTTCCGATAGCTGAGAGTAGTTAGAGGGTAAACCCGATCGCGCGATATATTCTGGTGATGCATAAAGGCCTCGATTAGTTACACCGAGCTTTCTTGCTCTCATCGACGAGTCTTGTAAATCACCTATGCGAATAGCAATGTCTACGTTCGAGTTTAGTAATTCAGTTCGTCCTTCATTATTAATCAGATTAACTTTTAATTTGGGGTAAACATCCTGAAGTTTATGCATTAGTGGAATAATGGCGTAGAGCGAAAATGGCGTTGCAGCGTCGACAACTATCTCACCAGATACTTCATGAGTTAATTGCTGAAAATGCGGAATTATAGTTTCATGCTCTTTTAATATTAAATAAGCACGCTTTAGTAACCACTCTCCATCGTCTGTCAATAGAACCTTTCTTGTTGTTCGCTTAAAAAGAGATGCATTAAACCTTGATTCCAATTTCCGTATCGTTCGACTAACAACGGGTTGAGTTACATTTTTTATATTTGCTGCTTTACTGAAACTCTTTGCCTCAGCTACTGCGACAAAAACCTCCAACTCGTAAATCGATGGCTCACCCATATTCATGTCAATTTGGCTATTAGTGTTATAGAAAAAATAGCATTTAAGTCATGAAACTGTCGATATATAATTTTCCTATCTTGTTCGATTCAAGAAAAGTTGAGCCAACGGCTAATTCGAATAAATACATACCGCTTTACCTTACGCGACTTTAACTTGTTTCACTTTTATTCATTTGGGAGTTATCTATGCGATTATCAAATATTCAACAAAAGTTTGGGGCGATTTATGGTGAACTGCAACTGGCTTGTCAAAATCAAGCAGAGGCCGCCTACATTGCACTGGAAATATCTAAGTTAAACGGATGCAGCTATTGCATGGAGATGCATAGTAAAGAGCTTGAAAAGTTCTCTGAAGCAGAAATTGAGTCGTTAAATCCGGTAAAAGCCGCAGCTATCATTCAAGGTGTCGTTAGATGTGAGTTAATTGATCAGCAGTATTACGATGTAGCACTTGTAGAGTATGCGATATTGGTGAATTCCTTCAATCGTGTAGGAAAGCTAGCATAACAAGGTAAATTTAATCTTCGGCTCGGGTACTGTCTCTTGAATGGGGTTGCCGTTTGGTTTGTTCAAAGCTTATTTCAGGCCTTTTTATAATAATCTTGAAACTCTCGTGGAGAGTAACCTGTGCTCTTTTTAAAGGTGGTAGAGAAAGTCGCCAAGCTTTCATAACCTACCTCGAAGCAAGTGTCCGTTATTGAGCGACCGTCTTTCAGAAGCTGTTTGGCTTTTGAGATACGCATATCTTTCAGGTAGCTTCTAGGAGTTACCCCATATACTTGTTTGAATACTCGAACATAGTGGAATCGAGACATGAATGCAGCTTTGGCTAAATCATTTAACTCAATTCTTTCAGAGTGATACTTTTCCATGAATGCCTTCGACTGCCTGATAAGCGTGTACTGCTTGGCTGGGAGTGATACCTCACTGTATAAACGATCGAGTTCTCTCTCATAGAATGTCTTAGGGCCGAAGGGCATTTTGCACCTGTAATTTGTTAGGGGCTCATGTTTTATACTAACACTGAATGGGCAATAGCGAATAATTCAGGTAACACTAATGGTGTCATCTGGACGGTCTAATGCATTACGACGGTTTTATAGTTGCTGCATTAGTTGGATGTAATTACCACAGGTATCATCTAATACCGCAATGATAACGTTACCTGCCTCTTTAGGAGCAATTGAGAATTGAACCCCAAGCTTAGAAAGTCTGGTGTACTCTTCATTAACGTCATCGACAGCGAACGATGTCCAAGGGATACCAGCTTCTTTCAGGGCTTCTTGGTACAGCTTAGCAGGCTCGAAAGCCATAGGCTCAAGTAGCAACTCAACGCCTGATTGCTCCTGTGGAGACACAACAGTCAGCCATTTGTACTCACCAAGTGGTACTTCTGTTTTCTTGATAAAGCCTAAAATATTTGTATAGAAATCAAGAGCTTTTTCTTGGTTTTCAACAGGCACACTTGTTACGCAGATTTTCATTGATAATTACCTTATGCAGTTTGGATTAGGCAAATGATAGTCAAAGCGTTGTGGAAAAACTTATTCCAGATTGCTTTTATATACTTTTATTACTTGCTGAATTGCGGTGCAAGCTACCTGTTTATTCCACTCTACTATTTTCCCACATCGTTTAGCTTGAACTGTCCCCAGATTTTGTTGATAACAGCTAAGAACCCACGTGTTGTAGGTCGGTATAACTTTCAAATATTAACCTGAATGTGGATAACAGTTATTGCTTTGATAAGCTATGTTTGACCAAGGGGAGGGGGAGATAGCTTATGATTTATCGGGTACTGGCAGATCTTGTCGTAATACTTCACCTTTTATTTATCATCTTCGCGTTGCTCGGAGGCTCGCTGCTACTATGGCGTGGCTATATGTTCTTTGTCCATCTTCCTGCAGCACTCTGGGTTGCTGTGATCAGCTTCAAAGGTTGGATCTGCCCTTTAACACCATTGGAAAACCAATTGAGGCAAGCGGCAGGTGGTGAAGGTTATCCAGAAGGATTTGTCGAGCACTATATTATTCCCATTATTTATCCGGTTGGATTGCGCTTTGATGTCCAGATTTTACTGGGTATTGCGGCTGTGGGGATCAATATAGTTATTTATGTGCTCGTCTATTATTGTTATAAGCACAGGCAAGACAGGTAGCGGGAATGAATAGTATATTGGTTACCTTAGTGGTGTGCTACGCACTTTTTGCTCTTACTTTTTGTTCCCTACAGCGTCAGTTTCTGTATTTTCCTCAGCTTGCCAGTGATGTTTATGGCGAAATGAATACCAGCTTCGTTGTTGATGGTGTACAGCTTTTTGGCTGGGTACTCAATGAAGGGCAACCTAAGGCGTTAATCTATTACGGCGGGAACGCAGAAAGTATCGAAGCCAATATCCCATTCTTTAATGCGGTAATTCCGGATTATACCATCTACCTGATCCCTTACCGAGGTTACGGTAATAATGCAGGTACGCCGACTGAGAAGGTGCTATATAGCGATGCTGTACAGATATTTCAGTCGGTTAAAAGTAAACATGATTCAATATCCTTGATGGGCAGGAGCCTTGGTTCAGGTATTGCCACATACGTGGCGGCTAATCGGCAAGTGGACAAGCTTATCTTGGTGACGCCATTTGATAGCATTGAAAATGTCGCTAAAGATATTTATTGGATGTTTCCCGTCTCCTGGATGATAAAAGACAGATACCGATCTTCGGATAGGGCTAAAGATATTACGGCTCATACCTATATATTCATTGCAGAAGAGGATAGGGTGATTCCTCGGGCTAGAACCGACCAGCTAATTGCTGAATTTGGCGATAAGCTGGTAGAGGTGGTTGTCATTACAGGTGCAGGCCACAATACTATTTCACAATTTCCTGCCTATATATCAGGGCTGAAGCGTGTATTGGATTAGGGGGAGGGGGTACAGTAGAGGCTAAGAAGTGATAAATATCAAGGCTCCTTAACCTCTTTGACTCACATGTCTATTTGCTCAAAGGCATCGGCACAATATCAAAATCTGGAGTGAAGGTGACAACCGTTGATACCATCTTCATGAAGGAGTCATTATCTCCTTTTAGTGCTGCTTTTTTGCTCTCCAGTAGGTCCGCAAGTGTAATTTCTGAAATTAATAGCTCTGACATATCGCTCTTGTTGATCGTCAATGTTGTGTCGGCTTTTATTGGCTCATCCGTTTGGATTGCTGTTAAGTTACCATTGCTGATCTCTGCATAGTAATGCTCGTTCAGATCTGGGTGGCTAATGGTTAAGCTGAAATCTAACCCTAGTTCAATCGCTTTGTTGCCATTAATGGATACCGCTAAGAAGTCCAAGAAGCCTGATGTTGGCGTATTGGCGATAATATCTACAGACGACATTTTGATTGATTCCGCAACATGACCAGTCCGTAACTCATAGGCCCCTTGAAGGTACGAGTTACGCCATGCCATGGTTTCTGATTGATACCCTTGTTGCTCAAATGAATCAGCTAACAGTTGGCGGGCTGTATCATTTGATGGGTTACATTGCAGTACATCATTAAGCAGTTGAGATGCTTCTTGGTACTCTCCTTGAGCGTAATGCTCTTTACCTGCTTTAATCAGCGTATTTTCACCAGCGGCGTTGACGTATACGCAAGACTTATCAACCGTTTGCAATGGATTTACGTTAACAGGGTTTAAGTCTAAGTAGCCTAAATACAGATTTACGATAGCACGTGCATTGTGGCTATATGAGCCGTGATAACCATTGGTATGCCATGTGTCCAGTTGTGCTTGAGGGATGATTTTTTCAATCTCTCGGCCAATATCATTTATGGTGACACCTTGATTAGCTAAGCGCATGGTTTGGTTATGTAAGAAACCATAGTTATCACGTTGCAGTGTTAGATACTCGGAAATTTCACCATTTCCATCATTCCAGACAGGCGCTGAGTGTGCTTGATGCAGAACCTCGGCTTCAGAGGCAAAGCGCAGTTTTAATTCGTGTAGATATTTAGACCAAATCAGAGCATCTCGAGTCTTGGCTCCTCGGAATGTATATATGTTGTGTTGACCATCGAACGTAAGCTCTGCGGTGTGAAGTGCTTTGTATTTTGGGATCCAATGTACGTGCTTACTCGGTGCTTCGGCGCCTGGCATATTGATGAATAATATATCTATGCCGTCAACATTTACCCACTCTTCACGCTCATTGATTTCTTTATTGTGTGGCACTAAGGTGACGTCACCTTGGCTTGGTGCTAACCCTAATGCATTATCAACGATGCCTTTGGTGGTAGTTGGAAGTGTTGTGCCATATTGATATTGAGAGCGTCGGCTCATCGCATTGCCACCGACCATCGCCTCAGCTGCGATAGACTCCATAAATTTATCTGGAGCAATAATTAAGCCATCAAAGGACTCGTCAATAATCCCACGTGAGCCACCAAAGTGATCTTGATGAGAGTGTGAATAGATCACGCCTGTAATCTTATGCTCACCATTGATTGTTGGCAGATGCTTTTTTGCAAATTCCCACGCTGCATTGCCTGCGCTTTCTGTTAATAGCGGATCATGAATTATATAGCCATTGTCTGAGCGATAGATGGTCATATTGGTAATATCGGCCCCGCGAACTTGCCATACACCTTCTGTCACTTCATATAAACCATTTGCAGCATAGTTGAGTATACCTTGGCGATACAATGATGGATTCACCGAGTGAGGCAGCTCATCAAGGTTCATATCTGAGTAGTGAGGGAAACGCGCACGAACGTTAGTCGCATCACCTTCAAGCTCTGCAACAAGCCCACGACTAGTGCGATCAAAGGCGCTGCTATCGTCCCAAGGTAGGTGTTCGGCAAACGCTTTATTGGCTTGAATAGTATGCTTAGTTGCAGGCTTTCCCTGATAGTTATCAATAGAATCATAGTCTGCTAGTGCGATATGTGGAGCTAACCCAATTGCAACTGCTAATAAACTTTTATTCATAACGTTTCCTTAGAATCTCAAAGAGATAGCTAAAATGGGGCCCACCTATTCATTAAAGCGAACCTTTTCGCCATCAAGATGAGTCCTGTTGATGAGTAAACTTTAACAACTTGCCGAGATAATCAACATTGACTAGGGTGTATCTCGAAGATTAATAATATTTATCTCCAATGGGGGGCGGATGCATTTTTCTAAGTTCGATCTCAATTTGTTCAAGGTCTTTGTCAAAGTGATGGAAACGGGGAGTTATGTCCAAGCGAGTGAAGCGCTGGATGTATCTCCCCCTGCGGTGAGTTTGGCGATGAGCCGTTTACAGAAATCACTTGGGGTAGATCTGTTTATCCGAGGCAACAGTAAAGTGCGTCCGACTTCTGCGGCGTTAGCACTGTATAATAATGTCCGTAATGAGCTACTCGCCTTTGAACAAGTGGTTAATTCGTTTGATACTTTTAATCCGCAGACGTCAACTAAACGGTTTTTTATTTCAACGCCAGAGGAGTTCCATACTCAGCTGCTGAGAGAGCCCCCAAGCAAGGAAAACGAGAAGATAACCTATTCGTTGCATGAGCATATTTATGATGAAGAGCGTGGTATTGCAGATCTTCGAAATCGGAAAATTGATCTCATTGTTGATAGCTATCTTTTAGAAGACAAGAGCTTAGCTCATGAGTTACTTTTCGAAGATGATATTGTGCTGGTGGTCGCAAGTTCGCACTCACACAGTGAGGTTGGGATTAGTCTCGATGATTATCAAATATTGCCTCAATCAGTATTGAGTTTGCGGCGTAATAATAAGCTGGCTTTGAATTTGTTTTTTGAAAAGCCGGTGAACATCAAACGTCATATCGTGAATGAAGCCAGTTCGATGCTCGCGAATATGCTAGTGGTGAGTGAAACTCAGCTGTTTTGCCATACAACCAGAAGCCTTGCTATGTATTATAAGCAAACGCTTGGGTTAACTATTATTGAACCCCCAATTCCACTCAAGCGTATTCCATTTTATATGCAATGGCACAAATCAAACTCTTCTTCCTCTACTCACCAATGGCTTCGAGAAAGAGTAAAAATGGTAATTAAAAAGTGCTTTTAGTGGCAAACATTCTTATCTGTTTTAGTTACCTTTTATTTGGAATTCCGTTTGTACGAATATTATCCACATTCCAGTTCATTAGGTGGCGGAGTACATATCGAAATATCACTTTTTTTATACCTGATAAATTACTACCATGTATTGAATAGAACTCTTCTGGCTGACTAAATACACCAAAGTCATCAGCAATCCCTTCACTTTGTATATAGGTATCTTGCCCGTTCCAGTCAACATCAGGATTAGATAAGCACTTGGTCGAAATTGCGTAGCCTGAAAACGCGTCACTTTGTTCGGCGAATCGAATTTGAACCTGCTTTAAATAATCTATATCTAATATATAGCCTTCCAAGTTAATCCAGCGCCCTCCTTGATAAACTTCTACCCAGCTATGGATGATGCGATCAGGCGCGACCTTGAAAAGATAGTTCGGGATAGCCCCTCGCTGTAGCTCATTATAAATGGTAAAACCGTGAAAACGAGTCGCAATCCCAACCGCACGAAGCAGTGCCATTAATAGCGTTCCTTTGGTATTACATTGTCCGTAACCATCTTTTAATACTTGGCTGGCAGGTAAGCGGTCATCTTTGTTATAGCCGAAACGTACCTCATCTCGTACATAATTATAAATGGCACCAATAGCGTCATATTGAGACAGTGTTTTCCATTTTTTTGTCTCAACCAGATCTTGGATATATGGATGCATGAAATCCAGCATTGGTGTTTCTAGTAGGTAATTTTTTGATAGCTCGTTCATGGGTAGCTCCTTTCATCGATTATGTGAAAAGAGTAACCAATGCGCTGCGCTAAAACTTGAATAAACTGGCTAACTTTTTTGAAAAATAGTTTTTGCTTGGCGAATCGTCATTCCAAACGTCTTTCGAAAAGTTCGACTTAAATGTGCACTATCAGAAAAACCTGCCATATGAGCGGCATCTGTAGCAGGCTCTCCATTTAATATTGCTCTTACAGCACAAATCATTCGGCACCATAGCAAGTATGGTCGCCAAGGAATGCCAAGCTCTTTGCTAAATAAATGAAGAAAACGACTTTCAGATAGAGACAGCTTTTGAGCAACATCAGATGCTCGCCAGTTGGTTGGTTTAAGGCAGTTCCCATCTAAGCAGTGATTGAGTTCATGCAGCAGCTTCTTAATGCGATGATCCATGATTTGGCTTTTATTGATGAGAGGGTAATGATTTGAAAGATCTAAAGCTTCAAATAAAGGAGAAAGTAGTACAGTTAAATCATCAGTGTGTTCTGTAAGCTCAAAGTTAGATGAAGGCGCGATAAGTACTTTTGACGGTTGTCCTACCAATTTCTTAGATAGCGCTATCCCTAATTCGCTAGTGGGTTCGACCAACAATATCCAGCCCTCATCAATTTGTAGCTGATGCTCGACGTTAGAGTCAATAATTACAGGTGTCGATATTTCGTTCTTATCTAGTTTGCAGCTAAAGCCATTTCTAGACCAAGCCAACTGAATCGCATGGTGACGATGAGGCGCAGCATCGATAGATGAACCATATATGATCACTATACCTGCCTTTATCCAAACATTAGACTTCATCACTTCTCGTCTCTACTTCTCGTTTCTATAAAAAATACATTTTGTTCAAGTATTAAACTGTACTTGGCTCCTTTGATTGTACTAGATGCGCGTAGTGGAYCTGTGTGCTAATTGAATAAATACATGTCGGTTCTCATTGTGAGTTATCTATTTGTTACTTTTTTTTGTGATTGGAATATTTACTCTATACTTGGTTTAAGGGCGATAACATGATCGTCGCGAACTAATATTGAACACAACAGGATGTGTATAGCAATGGCAAATCTATTCGACAAAGCAAGGCGTGTTATTAACCAATTAGAAGTAATGACAAATACGTTATCGATGCCGAAAGTAAAGGCTGATGAAACCAATCACAGCGAGAAGTTAACCGAGCAATTTAGCAGTTTAGAAAATAAAACCGTGTTTATTAGTGGCGGTTCTCGGGGTATTGGCTTTGCGATTGCTAAGCGCTGCGCCCAAGCGGGTGCGACGGTAGTTATTGCCGCTAAAACAGCAGAAGCACATCCGACGTTACCCGGTACCATTTACACTGCAGCGGAAGAAATAAACCAACTGGGTAAGGGTAAAGCGATTCCCGTCGTGTTGGATGTACGTGATGAAGTTGCGATATCAGCTGCGGTAGAGCATGTTGCTGCCGAAACAGGTGGAATAGATGTCGTTATTAATAATGCCAGTAGTATCCACCTGCAGAACATGGAAAACACCCCGAGTAAACGCTTTGATTTGATGTACTCCATTAATGTGCGTGGTACATATTTATTGACTCAGGCATGCTTACCTTTTCTGCGAAAGTCTTCCAACCCACACATACTCACCTTGTCGCCACCGATTGATCTAAATCCCGACTGGTTTAAAAACTATGGTGCGTATACCAGCTCAAAATATGCCATGTCCATGATGACGCTAACTTTCTCGCAAGAGCTGAAAGGGTACGATATTGCGGCTAACTCTCTTTGGCCGAAAACGACCATCGCAACTTCTGCAATCTCGCATATGAAGAACGGCAAAAGGATTATGGAGCATTCACGTCATCCCACCATTATGGCTGACGCTTGCTATGAAATTATTACCCGTGAAGCTTCTCAGTGTTCTGGCAACTTTTTTATTGATGAAGAAGTGTTGAAACACCAAGGGGTGACAGATTTTTCTGACTATGCCTGCAAACCAGGGGCGAGCTTGCAACGAGACTTGTTTTAAAAGGATAAGAGTTAGAACGCTATAAGAAC
>NZ_JAKJSI010000109.1:0-1112 GCF_050336695.1 Photobacterium minamisatsumaniensis
TAGTAATACTTACATATTGCTCTTCCTTTTTCCCGCAAAAATCCTGAGAGAAATTCGACGGTAAAAAGCATTGACCTTTTTTAATATGCATAAACCATTTTATATACTCTAAAATCTTTAATTTTAGCTCATCAACATCTTTAACAGACTCAGAATAAGGGGTGCCTTTCACCGTTAAACTTGAAGAATGAAATGAAAGTACAAACTCTTCGACACCAAGTTGTTCCTGAACTGAAGTAATATTTTTCATCTTCTCTAAAGAACATCCTTCAGGAGATAATCTGTATGTATTAACTTTTAAAAGTTTCTTTAATAGTTTATACCAAATCTTGTTCTTTAATTTATATATTATATCTGGTGATTTATTAATCTTTCTCTCTACGTATGGAATAGAACAATATATAGAGGATGTATGAGGCAAGCACTTAATTTTTCCTGCATTAAAGCTTGAACAACCAACTTTAGAATAATCTGGGCCACCTTTCTCGGAAAAATCAAAGTAAGCATTAATGCTAAGATCTACACAATAGCCAAGTGATTCCAAATGGAGGTACGTATTTTGACCTACGCCATAACGGCCAGCTAGGTATGCTTTCGGGTTTTGCCCGCAAAGTTGATGAATACCTTCCGTTAGTACCTTCATTTTTTTATATTCTACGTCCCTTGGGAGGTTACCAGGAAAAGAGTAAAATCCATTTTCATAGTCAATTTTAGAATCATAAGGGGGGGTTACCCAAGGATGTAGATGTGCTGCAAACTCTATCGAATGATTTTGTAATGGCTTCAATTCTTTAATGACCATTTTTCCTGAAGGGCTTGAAATAAAGGCATAATCGAGTGCTAAGGTTACTTTTGCATTCAGAGATAATAATTCATTAACGAGTTGTAATAGCTCAGTACAATGAGTCACAGTTTGATTTTTAACATCAAAGCCACAAGCCCAATCAAACTCCTCCTCTGCATGAATTACAACCGCAAGCTTCAACATACTCACTCCTTGAATTTGTCCTTTATTATCATGGCACAATTATAAAAAATCGCCAATTTTGTTAAAAAGGTACAACAAAAAAACTCTAAAAGCATATCCAGACAGAAGTGCATGAATCATAAGA
>NZ_JAKJSI010000110.1:0-1087 GCF_050336695.1 Photobacterium minamisatsumaniensis
GTTCTTAATAATGCTGCAAGAGCAACAATTGAAGTTAGAATAGGACTAACAAACACCAAAACTGAAAAACCTACTATCAACTTAAATATTGATATAAAAGTCTTATTATATATAGTTGACTCGGTAACTTTAGCACCAAGATAGGACATTATCTTACTGCTAACATCAGAAACATGCCTTCGCTCAAAAAAATCCATCGTATTGCTTAGTAGTTTACTGAATAACACTCTACCGTTATTCATAAAATGAAAGTTTTGAATTGAAATTTCTTTTCTAATACATAGATAAGAAAGAAGTAATGCGAAAAACTGCAATGCAAAAAGCAATACAAAATACAATATGTCCATTGAACCATTTTCGAGCATAGCTTCAGGCGATCCAAGAATATACGCAGGTATTATTGATGAAAAAAGTACCATAACAATACCGAGTGCAACTAAGTAAGGATTAATTTTTCCAAAATCCATAATTTTATTTTTTGTATCATGCAACTTAGTAGCAGTAACATGCCGCTCAGTACTTTCATTATCGAGAACTAATGCATATCCTGAAAGGCTAGACTTTAACGTTTCATTCCTGAGTATTTGGCTTCCCATTGAAGGATTAAGGATTGAGCAATATAATTGATTCACCTTATCCAAAACTATGTAATGCCCCATAGCCATATGTAATATACCCACTCCATTTACTTCAGAAAAGTCTTCCAATTCATCAAAGGTTACCATCTTAACATTAAGGCCTATATCGCTTGCTAATTCTTTTAATTGTTTCAAGCTCACGCCATAGTTGTTTGGTCGATGCTTTTGTCGTAACTCTTCTAATGTTACAAAAATTCCCGATTTTCGTGCAAGCATAACTAAACAGGCTAACCCACACTCGGAAGGCTCTCCTTGCATACATACGTATTTTGTCATAATAAAAACTTAACGATTAAAATAATAAAAAGAAAGATAATGCCAAAGAAACCACTGTTTATGTTTACAGAATATAACATTTTCAATAGTTTTAGGAAGTTCAGTATCGATATGGTTAAACTCAATAAGTTTATAAATTTTTATCTGAAGCCTTCCTTTATTAATATATATAT
>NZ_JAKJSI010000111.1:0-1053 GCF_050336695.1 Photobacterium minamisatsumaniensis
AAGCATCTAAGCGCGAAGCGAGCCCTGAGATGAGTCATCCCTGATACTTTAAGTATCCTAAAGGGTTGTTGGAGACTACGACGTAGATAGGTCAGGTGTGTAAGTGCTGCGAGGCATTGAGCTAACTGATACTAATTGCCCGTGAGGCTTAACCATACAACACCCAAGGGGTTTTTTACGGACTCCACGAAGCACTTGAATGGTGTTTGAGAACTAGTCAGATTTTCCCAGATTGCTATTTGCTGCCATAAGGCGGTAGATAAAACAGAATTTGCTTGGCGACCATAGCGTTATGGRCCCACCTGATCCCATGCCGAACTCAGTAGTGAAACGTAATAGCGCCGATGGTAGTGTGGGGTTTCCCCATGTGAGAGTAGGACATCGCCAGGCTCCCAATTCGACTTGTCTCGATGAGACGAGTCACCATAAAGTTTTAAGTAATAACTTAGAAGTTTATGTTGACTTTCAAAGTGGAAAGCGTATTATACGCCTCCTRCTTCAGCATTAAGTGCTTGAAAGCAATGTTCTTTAACAATTTGACCATGCAATCTGTGTGGGCACTCGTGAAAAAGTTAAGTCAAAAGATTTATCAATGAACTGAGTGACCAATACAAAATAGCGCAAGTTATTTTGGCACAGTCAATTCGAATGTCATGACTAGCTTCTAGTTATTGATGTTCAATCAGTATTCGTTGAGCCGGTCGAGAGACCACAAAAATTCTAATTGAAGAGTTTGATCATGGCTCAGATTGAACGCTGGCGGCAGGCCTAACACATGCAAGTCGAGCGGCAGCGACATTAACAATCCTTCGGGGGCGTTRWTGGGCGGCGAGCGGCGGACGGGTGAGTAATGCCTGGGAATATRCCTTAGTGTGGGGGATAACTATTGGAAACGATAGCTAATACCGCATAACGTCTTCGGACCAAAGAGGGGGACCTTCGGGCCTCTCGCGCTAAGATTAGCCCAGGTGGGATTAGCTAGTTGGTGAGGTAATGGCTCACCAAGGCGACGATCCCTAGCTGGTTTGAGAGGATGATCAGCCACACTGGAAC
>NZ_JAKJSI010000112.1:0-1046 GCF_050336695.1 Photobacterium minamisatsumaniensis
GCTGGGATCTCGCTGGGATCTCAGCTGGCATTGGCGCTGCGATTGGGTTGGCAACGTTTGGGGTTGGTCTAGGTATTGGCAAGCTAGGGAAGTCAGGCAAGTCGGTTCCTACAGTTAATGGAAGGAGAACGAGCTCTAGCTCTAGCTCTACGACTATTGCTGCACAACCTATGCTTTTTCGTGGTTCGGGGAGCGGGGCTGATAATTTCACACCACCAAATTTAGCACGTTCAAATGCCACGGGATCTATTAACTTAACTACTCTTCCTGAGCTACCGCTTTTGAACATTGCAAAAAGACTTGATGCTGAAGGTTTAGCTAACTTCAGCGACTTATCTGTGAGAACAAGGACTATTGCAAGTGAAGTCTATTGGGGCAATATTAACTTGCTTCGAAATGATATTGCTATTACAAAAAAAGCATTTGGTAAATTTAATGATAACTATGATCAAGTTGTATTCCAGTTAAAAAACAAGGAAGCGATACATCGATATTGTAGATTGTTCGGAAGCCCAACACCTTATATACCATTTTCATTTCTGGAGTTAAAACCGTTAAAAGACGTGTATTATGGGAGAAATATATATTGGCTTTAATTATAGGGGGTAGTCTGGTACGTTATTGTTTAATAATTAACGATGAATCATAGAGTTATAGTTCTGGATTGTTTGAATTTATAAACCCTCTCTTTAGGTGATTTATTTAGGCCATGATTAATCTACTTGTTATTATTTCAACGGTAACAGTGATGATACGTTTAACTTTAAATTATCATACACCCGAAAATAGCAGTTCCTAATAGGTGATCTTATTATTTATTTTAAAATTGTATTGAGGACATGAATAACGCTACTCCGGAACGAAGATAATTTTTAAGCATTTTAAAAAGGTTCTTTATGAAACAGTTATCCCCCAAAAATACCCACCGCCGTCGGTTTATTAAAATGACTTTGGGTACAACGGCTATTGCAAATCCCTTAGTTAACCTGTCGGAAGCTGCTGGACGCTCATCAGCCGCATTATCGAGTCCGTTAATAGTAAGCCCT
>NZ_JAKJSI010000113.1:0-1030 GCF_050336695.1 Photobacterium minamisatsumaniensis
TTCACCACTTCCAGATTGAACGCTGCCAAACTCACCGTCTCGGTACCGTCGCTCACTTTGATCACGATATTCGACGTAGTGCCGACATCATCGTTGGTTGGCAGGCCCGATAATACTCCGGTCCCGGGGTTGAAATTCGTCCAGCTCGGCTGGTTCTCGATGCTAAAGGCCAAATCATCACTGTCGGCATCACTGCCTATCGGGGTGAAGCTGTATACCGCATCTTGGTTGACGCTAGTCGCAGGCGTACCTGAAATCGTCGGCGCGTCATTGACGTTGACCACCTCAAGGTTGAATGCAGCAAGACTGGCGGTCTCAGTACCATCCGAGACGCTAATGACAATGTTCGAGCTGGTACCGACATCATCATTGTTCGGCAGGCCCGATAATACCCCGGTCGCGGGGCTAAAATTCGTCCACGAAGGCTGGTTTTCAATGCTGAACGCCAAGTCATCATTATCGACATCGCTGGCACTTGGGCTGAAGCTATACGCCGCATCTTGGTTAACAGTTGTAGCTGGAGAACCCGATATCACCGGCGCATCATTGACGTTCACCACTTCGAGATTGAAGGCCGCAAGGCTGGCGGTCTCTATTCCATCCGAGACGCTGATGACAATGTTTGAGCTGGTACCGACATCACCATTGGTCGGCAGGCCCGATAACACCCCAGTCGCGGGGCTAAAATTCGTCCACGAAGGCTGGTTTTCAATGCTGAACGCCAAGTCATCATTATCGACATCGCTGGCACTTGGGCTGAAGCTATACGCCGCATCTTGGTTAACGGTTGTAGCTGGAGAGCCCGATATCACCGGCGCATCATTGACATTCACCACTTCGAGGCTGAATGCTGCAAGGCTTGCGGTCTCGATACCATCCGAAACACTAATGACAATGTTTGCGCTGGTACCGACATCATCATTGGTCGGCAGGCCTGACAACACGCCACTCGCACTGCTGAAACTTGCCCACACTGGCTGATTTTCAATGCTGAACGTCAGATCATCACTGTCAGCATCGCTATAACTTG
>NZ_JAKJSI010000114.1:0-1019 GCF_050336695.1 Photobacterium minamisatsumaniensis
TAGCCATAGCGGATGCTGTGGTTTCGGGGGCTGCTGATTTTGGTATTAACTATGGAATCAACAAAGCYAGCGGTATGTCCAATAAAGAGGCCGCTAGAAGTGCKGGGATCTCAGCTGGCATTGGCGCTGCGATTGGGTTGGCAWCGTTTGGGGTTGGCCTAAAGCTAGGTAAGTCAGGCAAGTCGCTTCCTACAGCTAGTGGAAGGAGAGCTAGCTCTACGACTATTGGAGAAACGAGCTTTCACAACGATCGTTTTCGTAAAATATTTCGAGAGGTATTGCATGCAAGAAAGCGTGGTCGAATAAAAGTACTAAAGACACATGAGGATTTTGATAAGATCTTCGAAGCTGGGAATATACATAAATGGGTATTAACTAAAGATAAGAAATTTATTATGGGCGCAATGAATGATGCTAAGGATTTATCACATCCGGCTATTGCGGTAATTGGCTCTAAGTCAATAAAGAATGGCAAAAGCGTGCTTGCTGCTGGGAGGATGTTTCGAATATATGATGAAAATTTTGGGGGTGACTTAGAGGCTATTTTTTCTATTAATAATCACTCAGGACATTTTAAACCTTCTCGTGACTCTATCGAGAAAGTCATGCCTTTTTTCTTGGGGTACCCACATAATATACATGTTCAATATGTATTTTATTGTCAATTGTCGGCTGAATGGCTTCCTTCCAAGTTTGTTTTGACAGCCAGAGTTTTTCTTATAGCACCTGGCTGGAGTTCGTATATTTTTACTGGAACAGGATATGCTTCGGACCTTGCGAGGCTCCTGATTGTAAGCATTTCAAAAAGGAACTTTATGAAACAGTTATCCCCCCAAAATCCTCACCGCCGTCGGTTTATTAAAATGACTTTGGGTACAACGGCTATTGCAAATCCCTTAGTTAACCTGTCGGAAGCTGCTGGACGCTCATCAGCCGCATTATCGAGTCCGTTAATAGTAAGCCCTATCGGGTTTAACGGGGAGCGGAAGGMCCCTGCGACAGGGAATTATATGCTAGGT
>NZ_JAKJSI010000115.1:0-992 GCF_050336695.1 Photobacterium minamisatsumaniensis
GGTTTCCCCATTCGGAAATCGTAGACTCAAGTGGCTTTTACTGCCTAATCTACGCTTATCGCAAGTTAATACGTCCTTCATCGCCTCTGACTGCCCAGGCATCCACCGTGTACGCTTAGTCACTTAACCATACAACCCCAAGAGGTTTCGTATGGCAACAACCAAGGTTCACTCTCTATAAAAGAGAATTATTTGTTTTCGCCGGACTCTTACACAAGACACTTGAATGTGTTTGTTTTGAGAACTCGTTTTACCGTTCTTTATAAATAAAGTGCCGATAAAACATTTGTAATTGAATCTAAAAGATTCAATTTACTAGTCAGCTTTCCAGATTGTTAAAGAGCATTGTGTTTCATTATCTCCGAAGAGACACAAGAACCACTTTCTAACAACACTCATCAGAGTGTATTTAGAAAGTGGTGGAGCTATGCGGGATCGAACCGCAGACCTCCTCGCTGCCAGCGAGGCGCTCTCCCAGCTGAGCTATAGCCCCATCAGGGTATTTCTGGGTTCTTTCAAAAAGAAAGAATGGTGGGCGATACCGGGCTCGAACCAGTGACCCCCTCCTTGTAAGGGAGGTGCTCTCCCAACTGAGCTAATCGCCCTCCGTGTTCAGCTTGTTTCCACTTTTAAAAAAGTAAAATCAAAACTGCCATCCTCTGAGGAGAAGATGGTGGGTCGTGCAGGATTCGAACCTGCGACCAATTGATTAAAAGTCAACTGCTCTACCAACTGAGCTAACGACCCGTGGCGTCCCATAGGGGAGTCGAACCCCTGTTACCGCCGTGAAAGGGCGGTGTCCTAGGCCTCTAGACGAATGGGACTAAGTGTTGCTTGCGAATGTTGTTGGGCAACATTCGCGCTCTCTTACATTTCGACCAAGCAATCTGTGTGGACACTGCATAAAACAGCAGGTCATATCGTTAAGGAGGTGATCCAGCCCCAGGTTCCCCTAGGGCTACCTTGTTACGACTTCACCCCAGTCATGAACC
>NZ_JAKJSI010000022.1:0-139742 GCF_050336695.1 Photobacterium minamisatsumaniensis
TCGTACTCAGAAAGAAGTTCACGAACTTCCATCTCTACTAGTTCTAGTAGCTCTTCATCATCAACCATGTCACATTTGTTCATGAATACGATGATGTAAGGGATACCAACCTGACGACCAAGAAGGATGTGCTCACGCGTCTGTGGCATAGGACCATCAGTTGCAGCAACAACTAGAATACCACCATCCATTTGAGCAGCACCTGTGATCATGTTTTTAACATAATCGGCGTGTCCAGGACAGTCAACGTGTGCGTAGTGACGAGATGGGGTATCGTACTCTACGTGAGAAGTAGAGATTGTGATACCACGCTCGCGCTCTTCTGGAGCGTTATCGATAGAAGCGAAGTCTTTAGCGTCACCACCGTACACTTTAGCAAGCGTAGTACAGATAGCAGCAGTTAGAGTTGTTTTACCGTGGTCAACGTGGCCGATAGTACCAACGTTAACGTGCGGTTTTACGCGTTCGAATTTTTCTTTAGACATGGATAGTCCCTCTAGGCACGGTATTTGGTGGCATTACGACCACACAACCAATCATGGGTTTGTAGAGTATATATCAAAAGGATTGAACTGACTTGAAGAGAGAGTGGTGCTAATAGGCGGAGTCGAACCGCCGACCTCACCCTTACCAAGGGTGCGCTCTACCAACTGAGCTATATCAGCACACAAGAAATGTGGAGCGGGCAGCGGGAATCGAACCCGCATCATCAGCTTGGAAGGCTGAGGTAATAGCCATTATACGATGCCCGCGAAACTCGTCACTCGTTAAGCTATTTCAATCATTTGAAAATGGTGGAGGGAGATGGATTCGAACCATCGAAGGCGGAGCCGTCAGATTTACAGTCTGATCCCTTTGGCCACTCGGGAACCCCTCCAAATTGTTTCTACACTTTCACTCATTTAGGAGAAAGTGGTGCCGACTACCGGAATCGAACTGGTGACCTACTGATTACAAGTCAGTTGCTCTACCTACTGAGCTAAGTCGGCCCAAGTGCTGCGCATTCTAGAGAACTATCGAAAACCTTGCAATACCTTTAAGCAGTTTTTTTTCCGACTTTTATCTTCTCGCCGAAAAAAACACCATTATCGGCATTTTGCATACAAAGCAAGACCTTCCAGTACCAAGTCTGAACGATGATTAAAGCGCTTACCCCATGAAATAGGTAAATGGCGAACCCCGCCTCCACACAAGATCACTTCCGGTTCAGTTTTCAACCG
Source organism: Photobacterium minamisatsumaniensis (assembly GCF_050336695.1). NCBI lineage: Bacteria > Pseudomonadati > Pseudomonadota > Gammaproteobacteria > Vibrionales > Vibrionaceae > Photobacterium > Photobacterium minamisatsumaniensis. The sequence goes on from NZ_JAKJSI010000022.1 coordinate 1,221, forward strand.
TTCTCGAGCTTGAGATAGGCCGAATTCAATTAAGCCAACCAAGGCTGCACGGCAACCATTTTTTAAGCCATCGGCAGTATTGTCAGCAAAAACAAGTTCATCATTATGATCTCGGTCAGAAAATACCTTTGTTGTGTTTTCCAACACCGATTTCATCATGAGTTGATACCCAGGAGCAATCCATCCACCTAGATGCTTACCTTCTTCAGACATTACATCAAAGGTAAGCGCAGTACCTATATCCACTATCACTGTTGGTTTTTTAAACTCTTGCCGAATCGCAACGAGAGTGAGCCAACGATCAACCCCTAAATACTGGTATTCGCTATAAGCGTTTTTTACACCAAAATCTTTTTTGAGTGTTTTAACTTGTAGGACAGGAATATTCGCCAATTGTGAAATACGCTGAATTGAGTTATCAACTTCAACGGGGCCAACGCTGGCAAAAACAATTCTGGTAACTCCATTCTCCAGTAACGGTTCAAGTACCATTTCCAGTTTACGACTTGGGTAACGGCCTAATAACTCAAAATTACCGTTGTCAAATAAGTGGGCAACTTTGACATAAGTGTTGCCCGCTTCAATCAAAATCTGCATTAACAACCTCTAAGGCTGATTTCTCCACCGAGGTAAGGCGTAACAACACCCTCGGTTTCAAGTAATAACGCCCCTTGGTTATTGATACCGCGAGCAATTCCTTCAACTACACGTTCACCAATCAATAATTTAACAGGGCGATCCAAAAAGTTATCTAATCGATTCCAGCGATCAGTAAAACCGTCGAGCCCCAACACTTCATATTCAGCTAATGTCTGCTGTAATTGATGAATTAGGGTCGCAGCTAATTTATTCCGCTCCGGAAGCTTATGGCAAGCTTGTGACAAGTTAGTCCAAGCTTGGTCGATACCTGCACCTTCTTGTTCAGGCATCGCAATATTTAATCCCATGCCGATGACTAGATGAGCGGCTTCACCCGACTGCCCAGTCATTTCAATTAGTATTCCCGCCATTTTTTTGTCATGGTGGTAAAGGTCATTTGGCCACTTTACTCGAATACCTTCAGCGCCTAACGACTCCAGGGTTTCAGCAATAGCAACACCAACCACTAAACTCAAGCCCATTGCTGCAGCCATACCTGCGTCTAAACGCCAGTACATCGATAAATACAAGTTACTACCAAATGGAGATAACCATTGACGACCTCGCCGGCCTCGGCCAGCTTGCTGGTATTCAGCAATACATGTGGCCCCTGATGGTAACTGGCCGACTTTTTCTAACAGGTACTGATTAGTAGAATCAATCACAGGGATCACATCAAGGCTCTCGCACTTTACATGAGCCAGAATCTTATCGCAATCAAGGAGTTCCAGTTTTGTTGACAGGCGGTAACCTTTTCCCTGCACTCGGTAGACGTCTACTCCCCAAGATTGCAACGCCTTGATATGTTTACTTATTGCGGCTCGTGAGATTCCAAGTTCAACCCCCAAAACTTCACCAGAATGAAAATCACCGTCGGCTAATAACCCAATCAATGCTAATCGAGTTGAATGCTCTCTCATTGAGCTAACTCCGTAATAAGTATTTCATCTGAGGAGGACATAAAACGTACTTCATGTTCGAGGGTAATACCAAATTTAGCCTCAACAGTATGTATCACGTGCCACGCTAAAGCGATGATGTCATCGGATGATGCACGGTGATAATTCACTAGGACTAGAGCTTGATGATCATGGACTCGTGCACCGCCAACTTGAAAGCCTTTCAGACTACATTGGTCAATCAGCCAGCCCGCAGCTACCTTTACCTCTCCACTTGGCTGTGGATACATCGGTATATCAGGATGTTGATAGATTAGCCTCGATGCTTTTTCCGAAGAAATAACGGGATTTTTAAAAAAGCTTCCAGCATTACCCATTTTCGCGGGGTCAGGTAGTTTACTGCGCCGAATTAGGCACACCTCATGAAAAATATCACTCGCTGTAACGGTATTTTGATCAAACTTTGCTAGCGGCCCATAACTAATGTTTGGCTGCCATGCCTTTGTTAGCTCGATCCCAACGGCTATTATGGCGTGTGAGCTTTTTAGCTCACGCTTAAAAACAGACTCTCGATAACCAAAGCCGCACTCCTCGTTCTTTAAGCGCTGTATCAATCCAGTCGCTAGATCAATAATATCTACGTATTGACAGATATCTTTTAGCTCAACACCATAAGCACCAATATTTTGAATGGGTGATGACCCAACACAACCAGGAATTAATGCCAAATTTTCTAATCCTGGCATTCCTTGCTCAACCGTCATTTTGACAAGCTGATGCCAATCCTCCCCAGCACCAATATGTAATAGGAATGAGGATTCAGTCTCGGTGATATCGACGCCTTTTATGCGGTTAAGAACAATTACACCAGAATATTCCTCACAGAATAAAAGATTACTGCCTTGCCCAACAATGAGTTTAGGAATTGTTTGATAGCACTCACTCTGCCAGATAGATATCAACTCATCTGCGGTTTCAGCCTCGACAATGTGCCTAGCTTTAACATCAATACCAAATGTATGAAAAGGCGCTAGCGACCTATCCTGCAAAACTTTCATGCTATTTCTAACCCATTCCTTTTATACTAAGTATTGCATTTTAACTGATTCAATCACGCGACGCAGTGTTTTAACAATGAACGATTTCAGATTTCACCCTTTAGAGCCGTTACGATTCCCTTTAATTAACCGTTTGTATAAAGCCCATTATCCCGCAGGCAAAGCTAAAAGAGATGAAGTCATATGGGTTGGAGAAAATGATAATGGCATTCAATGTTGCGTAAGATTCAAGCAATTTGATAATTATCAACTATTAACAGGCATGCTTGTTCATCCATCTATACGAGAGCTTGGTGTTGGGCAACAATTGGTTCAAGCTTCTAAGCTGCAAATCAGTCAAAAAACATGTTTCTGTTTTGCGTTTTCACATCTTGAAAGTTTTTATCAACGAGCTGGCTTTCAAATTATCTCTGATAGCGCTCTACCAGAGTCATTAAAAAGTCGAATTGAACGTTATCGCCAATCGGGTAAAGCACTTATTCCAATGCGGTTCGTACACTAATTTACACTTAATTAAGTCATCCGTGACAGAAGCCAGTGCAGGTATAGATGGACTACGCCTTTTTTCTGTTATAATTGCACCCTTAATTCACCGACTCCTCCTAATATATAGGTCGCGTAAACGAGGCGATAATGGATTCAGCTATTGCTAACAAGCAACGCATTGAGCAACTGCCGTGTATTGCACACAAGCCAGAAGATTTAGAGACACTTCTTGATGCAGGATCGTTCCGTGAACGTCTACACACAGAGATCTCCAACGCTACTAAGCGCATTTATTTAGTTGCCCTATATCTACAGGACGACGAAGCTGGCCGAGATATTCTGACCGCTCTCTATGATGCTAAACAACTCAATCCGGCTCTTGATATAAAAGTACTTGTCGACTGGCATCGTGCTCAAAGAGGGTTAATTGGCGCGGCACAGTCTGATGGTAACGCTGCACTTTATCGCGAATTTTCAGAGCGATATGAACATCAAATCAATGTTCTTGGGGTTCCTGTTCGTAATCGTGAAGTATTTGGTGTCCTTCATCTTAAGGGCTTTGTCGTCGACGATAAAGTCATCTACAGTGGTGCAAGCCTTAATGATGTCTATCTCGCACAACACCAACGTTATCGTTATGATCGCTATCACGTAATTCATAACGCACAGCTTGCTGACAGCATGGCGAACTTTATTGTCGAGACTCTCGTTAACAGCGAGGCAGTTAATTGCTTAAGTCAAAACAAGCGACCTGAGACCAAGTCTCTAAAAGGGGCGATAAAAGATCTTCGCCATAAGCTGCAACGAGCTAGCTATCAGTTTTCACCTGAAACCATTTCCAAAGACGAGGTCGGCTTAACGCCACTTGTCGGGCTAGGTAAACGTAAAAACAAGCTAAACCAGCATATTTGTACACTCGTTGCGAGTGCTAAAACTGAGCTTACTATTTGTACCCCTTATTTTAACTTCCCAAGAAGCATTAGCCGTGAAGTTAAAAGGGCATTACGCCGAGGTGTTAAAGTTACAATCATCGTTGGTGATAAAACAGCAAATGATTTCTATATTCCACCAAATGAGCCCTTTAAAACCATTGCTGGTTTACCGTATCTTTATGAAGTGAATCTACGTAACTTTGCAAAGCAAAATGAAGCCTCTATGGCTCGGCGTCAACTTGCTATCCACCTATGGAAACATAATGATAATAGTTTCCATTTAAAAGGTGTCTGGGTAGATCGCAGTTATATGCTGATCACGGGGAACAACCTAAACCCAAGAGCGTGGAAACTTGATCTTGAAAATGCCATTTTGGTCCATGATAAAAACCAATTGCTTGCAGATCAGAAGCAGCAAGAGCTTGACTGTATCCTGAGTCATACACAACTAATTGGTTGCTACAAGGACATTGATAAAATTGATGCTTATCCAGCTCCGGTTAGAAAGCTAATTAAGCGTATTCGTCGAATTAAAGCAGACCATATACTTAATCAGATTCTCTAGGAACAAATATGACTATCGCTGCTATTGATGTTGATCCTCAAAAAACATTTACTCCGCTATGCCCTAATGAGTTACCAGTGAATGACGGCGATACAATTGGTCCCGCGTTAAATGCTCAAGCTTCCTTAGCAGATTACCGTGTACTAAGTAAAGATGCGCATCCCCATGGAGCAGTATGGGCCGTTGAGTCGCATGACGAAATGCTGAAGCCTCTCAATTATCCTAATGCTGATCTTACTTGGGTTAGCCATGCTGTTCCAGGAACAAAGGGGTTCGAAATAATCCCTCAGCTTCCACCACTCACTGAGTATGATCATGTCATATGGAAAGGGATCGAACCTGATCTTCACCCATATGGCGCTTGCTATCATGACCTTAATGAGAAGCTCAGCACTGGCCTTATCGAATGGCTGTTAGCAAAGCACGTAACAACAGTTCTTGTTGGTGGTCTTGCCACAGATTATTGCGTGAAGACAACAGCACTTCAGCTGCAAGCTACGGGGTTATTCAAGGTCATTGTAAACCTTGAAGCTTGTCGAGGGCTCAGTGAAAACACCACGAAGAAAGCTTGTGAAGAAATGCTAAAAGCAGGCATTTATATCGCAAACAATCTTGGAAATATAAGATCTTATCTATAACTCATTGCGTGAGCTTCTAAAAAGAGGCTCACACTAATTACCTCCTAGCCTGCTTCCAATACACCCTCACTTTAGTAAACCGCTATACCTCTAATATCCGACACTCTAAAAATATTAGCTAGTTTTCGTGCCTGAAATACAATAGTAATCCTATGGATAATCTTAAACTATCACGTCAAAACCGACTCTATGAAGATGCAATTAACTACTTCAAAGAAGAATCTACTCGCATTGAGATCGCTAAATTTCTAAAAATCAGTCGAACCAACTTTAATAAATGGGGCCGTATTTTGGGAGGAGAGCAAAATAACCTCAAACAGAAAGATCGAGTTTCTTGATATCGATATAACAGAAACAGTTGTCATGGATGGTGCAGGGTTGGCAATTGACGCTGTAGTCGATGCGATGATTCTAAATCCCGTCCTATTGCTCTGAATTAAATCCAATATAACAGGAATGAAGTTGAATGCGGCAATACTGTTTACTAAATTCAAACATTCAAGGAGGGGGATGGCACATTATTCAGAAGGCTTAGAATCGATTTTTTCAAAGTCATCAAATAATGGTCAAAACTGGTTCCAAGCGGCACATACCTTATCAACARTGTCACCGTAATCTTTAAAACTTTGATTGGCTAAGCAGTGCTGCCTTAACCAACTCCACACTTGTTCGATAGGATTCAACTCCGGTGAATACGGTGGAAGTTTAATGAGGCTAATGTTMTCAAACTTATCGGCAATATCTGCAGTATGCCACCCAGCACCGTCCATAATGACAACTGCGTACCGAGTTTCTTGRGTGGCTGCTGATATTTGTTTTATACCAACCTACAYAAGTACTTGATCAGTCTTACTGGTTAAAACCGCTGTTCTCTACATTAGAGATTTTGTAATTAGAGCCACTAGTTACTGCAATCTCTGCMTTGATAACAACAATTYTTCCTGCGTAATACTTAGATCAATTACTTATCCAGATTGGTATTAGGTGCTCGGTCATGATCTCTTTGTTGACCCAAGGTACGACGATAGCTTCCCCGATCCCTCGGCTTGGACAAACTGMTCCAAACAAATATGCATAATCAAATTGTTGTTGCCGAATTGCTCTAGGCCGAGTCCCACGCTGCGCCCAAAGCCGCGTTGTTGTGTTCTGTTGGCCAAATCTAGCCTCATWTTGAAACCAGACATCAACTTGCTMAARGCGTACATGACCGGGGATGTTACGGATCGTTTCCAGTAGGMAATTTTTTAAAAGCGTCTTGAGTTGCTTGGCATTGTTTTGGGTGTTTGGAGCGAGATGTGATCCATGAAAMYCCCATATGACCCAATAAATAAKAAATAGAATCAGGGTGATAGTGCTTGCCAAATTTCTGCACTATATAGGTATGKATATCAGCCCCAGTTAACCTACCGCCTTGTGGATCATGGGCTTTATCTTTGATGTATTGGGCGAGTTGCTCTTTCTGAGCTGATGTTAAGAATGCGRGTCTGCCAGTTCTTGGTTTCTCTTGTAGTCCATCAAGACCTTCTTCAAGAAAGCTATGAACCCATTTAYTGACACTGGTCCTACTGACYTTGAGAAACTTGGCAATTTGTGTGCGGGAGTGCCCTTCTTTGAAGTGGGCAAGCGCGAGCAGCCTCATTTTCATTTGAAGAGTTTTTTGTTGGCTTGCTAACTTTTTAAMGTCGATTTTATTGAGGCTATCCATAGCGATTTGACTATCTGAAGKAGTAACCCCAATTAGWTCATATTCTTACTTAGATTGGTATTACACATACCTTATCAACAATATCACCGTAATCTTTAAAGCTTTGATTGGTTTTTGATATTTGCTTTAGGTGCTCGATCATGATCTCCTTGTTGACCCAAGGTACGACAATTGCTTCACCGACCCCTAGGCTCGGGCAAACGGAGCCAAACAGATATGCATAATCGAACTGTTGTTGCCGAACCGCTCTAGGCCGTGTCCCACGTTGCGCCCAAAGCCGTGTTGTTGTGTTTTGCTTGCCAAATTTCTGCGCTATATAGGTATGGATATCAGCCCCAGTTAACCTACCGCTTTGTGGATCGTTGGTTTTCTCTTTGATGCATTGAGCGAGTTGTTCTTTCGGGCTGGTGTTAAGAATGCAGGTTTGCCAGTTCTTGGTTTCTCTTGTAGTCCATCAAGACCTTCTTCAAGAAAGGTATGAACCCATTTATTGACACTAGTCCTACTGACTTTGAGAAACTTGGCAATTTGTGTACGGGAGTTCCCTTCTTTGAAGTGGGCAAGCGCGAGCAGTCTCATTTTCATTTGAATCGTTTTTTGTTGGCTTGCTACTTTTTTGAAGTCGATATTATTGAGGCTATCCATAGCGATTTGACTGTTTGAAGGAGTAACCTCAATTAGATCATATTTTTACTTAAATTGGTATAAATCGACTTTTTAAAAGGATTCCTGTCATCCTTTGTTGCTCTCTATAAAGTGTTTCTAAGCTTAGAGTCCTTCTCAATCATCCTTGAATAGTTGGTTAGCTAAGCTGCATTATTTAACACCATATTTGTTCTATTGGATTTAATTTAGGGTAATAGGGTCGGACTTTTATGGTGCGGACATTGTAAAAATATAACTATATCCTTAGTGTGCCAATCCTCACGATCTATTACACAACCGCATGATTGGGTTTGTTGGACGATGGAACAATCATCGCTCCTTAGCTCCTTTGTTTGGAGAGTGCGACGGCGATAATATATCGAACCATGGCATGGGGGTAGATCTTGGCAAATTATGTCGTAATATGGGCATGAATATCAGTTAGTGAGCTGGCCTCTCTTATAATGATTCATACTAGTTAACCTCAGATCAGTTTAAGCCATCACCATCAACCCTGGTTTCTCAGTGTTTGTGATGTTTAGCGATGGCTTTTCTGGTTTCAAACAATAAGCAATTAGCCCACCAAGCAAGTTCAACATAAACCCATGTAAACTCCTGTGCCGAGAGTGCTCTATCTGAGAGATGTTTTTCAACTGGTCATTAATGGTTTCTATAATGAACCGTTTTGACAGCATTGCTCTATCCCAAGCGGCTAACACCTAGGTTTCATGTTCTTACGATGAATCGTAATTAGGGTTATACCCTCTTCTTTTAAATCTTCAGTCAGTGCTTTACTGATATAGCCTTTATCAGCATAAAGCTTATCGAGTAGCCCTTTTGATAACTCTCGAACGGGCTTTCGGTCATCAGTATTCGCGGGGGGCAGCTTGGCGGCAACAATATCTCCAAGATGATTGGTTATAATGTGAAGCTTAAAACCATAGAACCAGTCCATGGTGCCTTTACCTCGTGCTGCGGTTTTTGTGACGTGGAATGCGTAGGTTATGGCATACCTTAATATTTGTAGAATCAATAAATTCAATGCCTGTCGGTTCTCCTTTGATATATGTAAAGAAGGAGCTCAACGGAATAAGTACTGATGGCATCACTTCAAGAAAGCGGGTGTAACTGAGTAACGTGGGAAAGTCTTTTTTAATGCCGGTGAATAAGACCAAGGTAAAAGTTTTTGAAATCACGTTGATGGGACACATGGAAGGCAATAATGATGGTCATTATTTCACTTTCAGACATTCGGCCTTTACGGTTGCGCTTACGTTCACTACTTTCCAGTTGCATTTTTTCCACTGAGATAGGAAAACCTTACAAAAGTCATCGACTTGGCAAGATAAGTCTACTAATTTATCCATAGCTGGTTCCTAAGTGATGAGTCCTGATCTGATCACTGAACCAGCTTTTAGTTCCCTTCTATTTTTTCCCGAGTTCATAGGTTAGTTAAACTGATTTTAAGAAACTTAACAATCTCACTACGGGATTGTTAAGCTTGAAAGTGTGAGTGTGAGTGTGAGTGTGAGTGTGAGTGTGAGTGTGAGTGTGAGTGTGAGTGTGAGTGTGAGAGTAAACTCATCTTTATTGAGATGTTTGATTTAGAACGGTTTAGTTTGCTTCTACTATAAAGTAGGTATTAATCAGCTCAAGTATACTCTCACGGAAAGGTTCATTGGTTTTCTCACCGAGTAACTCAGCTAGTTCTTCCCCAACTGGTGAAAAACGATAGTAGGTAAAGCTAACTTCTTTTTGTATTGGTGTGAGGTTATATGTGTACTGCTGATAGCGAAAGGGAAAGCTTACTTTTGGTTCTAAGCTACCAGATTCAAGTTCAGTTTTAATTAATAAGCCTAAATCCATTAGAATCAGTACATCGGAGTAGGGTAGCTGGAAGTACCCGAGGTTAAGCTTTTTAATTTTTGTAGAAAAAAGGCGGGGTAATAGAAATGGTTTTATTTTTAAGCTCGTTACTAATTTTTTACAGCTATCATTACTGATTTGACAGGAAAGCATTGAAGCTCGGTGGAATATCTGTGCTTCTTTATGTGTCATGTTACGAAGTGTATCAAGCGTTTTAAGTGAAACTGAGTTGGATATTGTTAATTCTTGCTTTAGTGTTCTGGCCCATAAGTGCTGCATTGAATGGTTACGAATGTTTTTAGCTATTGATATAAAATGGAATAGCCAATCAGGGTCGATCTTTGCCGTTTTTATTGTCTTATAATTATCACTAGTAAGCTTAAATATTTTTTCGAGGTTTTCTTGTTGCCGATTATTATCATTTTCTAAGCGCTCTTTACTGCGCTGGTGAAGATTACTTTCATCTTTTGGGTTTATTAGGTAGTTAACACCATACTCAATTGCAATTTTCTCGATATAGTTGCAAGCAGAGCCGTTGGACTTTATTTTCTCACCTACTTTCGGTAGCTTACTAACTAATTCTATTGTTGGCAGATCTGTTTGATCGTTACTCATTATCTTCCTCGCAATGATTGCTATGTTTATCAGTCGCGACTTATGTAACCAATAACGAAATCTCTTAATGTTGAGACCTACCAATAACATGGTTATTGGTAGGTGCTCTCGCGCTAATTACATATCATCATACTCTTGCAAATCGATTCCTTCTATAAGGTAACCGACCTCTGCAAGTTCATGGCTGATCGTTTGAGTTTTTAATGTTCCTATAATGTAAACCACATCCCAGAGTTGTTGGATAGGTGCGCCATCAGGGTATTTAACGTAAATGATCTGGTTGGGTGGTGGTGGTGGAACATGGATGCATGCTCCAAAATACGGTACGAGTAAGAACTCTGTAATGGCCTTATCATCTCCTTCTAGGGGAATTACAAAGCCGGGTATTTTAACCTTACTGCCATTTAACTCTTCACGTACTTTTCCAACGAGTGTTTGTTGAGCTCCTTCTCCGTCATGGTTAAGGATTGGCATTTGATTTTGGTTAAACTGTTGACGTTCTTCTTCTGGAACAAGGTCTATCCAATCAAGTGTCAATATTTCGTTAGCAAAGCTAGTAACTGGTAGCCAGAAGCAAAGTAAAACTATCCATTTCTTCATTCTAATTTATACCTTTATGGTCATGCCATCTGATAATGAATGTTGGTAGGCTCTTATAGCAGGAATTGTACCTACAATTATGCCTGAAAGCTGTACAAGGCCAAGCAGCATCAACTCATGTGACGTTAACGGTGTAATTGCTATTAGTAAACCAAATTGCTCTTGAAGTAAGGGTTGAGTAGCAAGTAAAAGGCTATAAAGTAGAGCTGTGCCAAATAGAATCCCTAGGGCCGTTAAAGCTGCAGCCTCACTGATTAATAGAAAGAATATGTGCCTTGGTTTTGCCCCCATCGCACGTAGGATTGCCATTTCACGCCTGCGCTCATTTAAGCTTGTTAACAAGCTTGTTAACATTCCTAGTAATCCTGCGATTACGACAAAACCTGAGACGACTAAAAGGGCTTGCTCTGCGATCGACATCATTCCCCATAGTTCATGGAGAGCGATACCTGGCATGATTGCACTAAGTGGCTCTTTTGAATAAGTATTAATATATCTTTGAAGGGCAAAAGTCTGAATCTTTGAATTTAAACCAAGCATGAATGCTGTGATCTGCTTGGGTTCAAACTGATATTGTTTCAGCGTTTCTGGTGATGGATTGGCTCCTAAATTAGCCCCGCTCTCCCAACCGACATGTATAGCTTCTATAGCTTCAAGAGTAACATGGACACTCTTATCGACAGGTGTTCCAGTAGGATCTAAAATCCCAACAATCTTGAAAGGAAGGTTGTCGTGCCGATTGAACGATTTATCGCTTATCCCATGTGCAATGATTACTTCATCACCGATGGAGTAATTAAGTTTCTTCGCAACTTCAGCACCAATAACTGTTTCAAACAGGCTCTTAAACTCTTTTCCTTGTTTAAATGCTAAAGCTTGTTTTTGGCCATACTTATAGTGCTCAAAGTAGGCTTGGGTTGTCCCTATAACCCTGAAGCCTCTATGAGAGTCACCGAGGGAGATTGGTATGGACCAGTTAACTGATCGATGATTAGCTATTTCTTGATAACTTTTCCAGTCTATATTATTTGTGGCATTACCAATTCTAAATACAGAATAAAGCAGTAAGTTAACCTGACCAGACCGGGAACCAACGATTAGATCTGTTTCGGATATAGTATTGGAAAAACTTGATTTTGCCTGTGTTCTTACCCTTTCGACCCCAAGAAGGAGGGTTACCGAGATGGCCACTGTTAATAATGTCAAAAGTGCAGTGGTCTTACGGTTAGCCAAGCTTTGAAGTGCAAGCCGAATAATTGCGGTCATTTGGGGTCCCCCGCAGCAAGGTTTATCGTGTTTAATGAAATACTACGGTCGAAAAGAGTTTCTAATGTTTCATCATGACTGACAAAGAGTAATGTGATGTTAGCACGATCGCATTCTTCCATTAGTAGTTGGATAAATGCTTCTCTATTATCATGATCTAATGCCGAGGTTGGTTCATCAGCTATGAGCAGTTTAGGGGAGCCAATCAATGCTCTTGCTGCTGCGACGCGTTGTTGTTGCCCAATACTTAGCTCGTTAACAGGGCGTTGGAGGCAATCATCAGGAAGCTGAAGTTGTGAAAGTAGCCGTTTGGCTTCGACATGCATGTCTTTTCCTAGCTGTTGGCGGCGCTCTTTGGAAAAGCGGCAAGGAAGTAATACGTTATCGATGACTGATAAATAAGGTAGCAAATTAAACATCTGAAAAATATAACCAATATTATCCGCTCTAAATTGATCACGGTGTGTAGATTTGAGCTGACTAAATGTCTGCCTCAATAACGCTATATTGCCTGTTGTTGGTTGGGAAATACCAGCAAGAAGGCTTAGCAGGCTAGACTTGCCACTACCGCTTGGTCCTTTCAGAAAAACTTTTTCGCCTTCTTCTATTATTAACGAGGGTATATCAAGTAAATTGTACTTTTGATTGGGCCAGCGAAAAGTGAGGTTATTAAGCTCAATTGTTTTCATGTCTCTTCCTTTGGGTAGGGAGCGTAAGCTCCCCATGACCTTATGCATTAGAATTTAAATACCGTGCTGCTAGGCAGCAGTTTACCTGTTTGTTGTGTTGTTTCTGTGATGGCATTTATGGTGATGCTTTCGGTTGAAGAGAAATATTCAAACCATCGAACGTCAATATGTTCTAATTTTTCTGTATTGTTGCAAGTGTAGACATATTGTGCACTGAACTCCCCGTGTCCATGTTTGTCATGTCCATGTTTGTCGTGTCCATGTTCGTCGTGTCCATGTTCGTCGTGTCCATGTTCGTCGTGTCCATGTCCATCATGCCCAGTTAAGGTTTCAGTTATTGATTTTTCCGAAACTTGGCATTTTGCCTCTTTTGGGAAAATAAATAATGAGTTGGTATCAGAAAGCGTTGATATTGCTTTCTTCAGTAACGTTTGTTGTTGATCATTTTGTGGCGAATGCTCAAAACCAACCACATCTGAGCCTGGAGCGGTAACCTCCAGTAAAATTTGATTGCCATCTTGAGCAACATTTAGTTCAACGACACCGTGTACGTGAGCATTGTGTTGACGGAAATGTTCCTCAGCTTGTGTCGCTGAAGTAAATAGGACAGAGGTAATGGCTATAGATGATAAGGACAGGGCTTTAATTGTATTCATGTTAACTCCACTAATTAGGTAATAATATATAACGATTATTTCAGTTATATTCGATTGGTGGGGAACGTGCATTTGGCCTGGAATCAATCGTATACCATAAGGGCTGTGGTAATAAGTTAGCTAAATCAGGGTGAGGATGATGAACAGCCGTAAGTAATAGGGTTGGTGTTACAGCGGCATGTAATAGATGGCAAATCGAGCAGTTTTCAATGTGGTGATGGCTCTGAACTGCCTCAATCTTGTGGAGCACTGATATTGGCCCAATGATTATCATTAAACCGATCATGAGTCCTAGCAGAGGCTTATGATAATAATCTTGTCTCACTGTATATACACAAATGCCATGACCCAAAGATGTTATAATATAACATCACTTTACTGTATGGGTCATGACTTTGTTAGGAAGAGTGTAATAATTTACTTTGCTAGAGGTTCTTTTTGACTAAATTGAGGGCTTCTTGGATCTCGCTATTAGTTAATTTACCTTCTTTAACAAAGAGTACGTTACTCTCTTTATCAAGCACAATAATTGCGGAGTTTTCAGCGGCTAGCTCCCAAGCCTCGTGTACTTTCCCATTTCCATCAAGCACCATTGAAGACCATGAGAAATCACGCTTACTGTCTTCAGCTGATGATTTAACAAAGCCCCCTGTTCCCCACATAGCATCATCTTGATTAATGATGGTGGTTGTTTGATACATACCTTCTGCGAAATCGGCATCCGTGATGGCAGCCATTAGCTCTGCATTCATTGCTTTTGCGGCACTACGGCCAGCAATGGCTTGGATAATACGCACCTTGCCAGCTAACTGGCTACTATTCCATTCTTGGTAAGCGATTTTATCATCCTGAACCAAAATTTCTCCCTTATCAGCAACAGATACCGATGGCAGCGATTCACCAACCGTTAGGTTGTGTGCCATCGTAAATGTTGGTAATAGTGCAGCAAGTAAAGCAATTGCAGGCTTCTTATTCATCGTATTTATTCCAGAATTTATTGAGGTTCCATTATCTTAGAATAAGTAATGCGAACTGGTTAAACCAGTAGTTGGTTTTTGAGTTCCATCACACAGATAGTTAAAAAGTTGCTTAAAAAGGCGATTCAAGGTGCGAAACAGATTTTATCTAGCCTCTGACATTAAAGAAAAAAAGATGGCAAGAAAATTGCTTTTATTTATTGACGTTTTTTATTGAAACCATTAGCCGTGATAGCGGTCTGTAATAAGACTGATTGAGAGGGAATTATGCTGAGAATATTTAAACAATACCGACCGAATCAAATTGCTCGTTATGTGAAAAGTTACTTTCGAGGTCGATTGTTCATTATGGGTGTTGGAGCTTATGAATTTGACTGTGGGCGTTTGCTGCCCCCGAAAAGACAAGATAAGAAAGCGCTGAATGTTCTTGGTGAAGTTAACCGAGAAATTCAGCACCTCGCAGAAATCAGCTGATTTACTCTGGCTCTGGGGGCATACAAATGCCTGTACCAGCAAGTCCGCAGTATCCTCCTGGGTTTTTAGCTAAATATTGTTGGTGGTAATCTTCAGCAAAGTAAAAGGTGCCAGCATCTGCAACTTCAGTTGTAATTACGCCGTTTTGAAGTGCGGACTGATAGCTGAGTTGACTTTTCTTTGCCGCTTGAGACTGCTCTTCGGTGAAAGTATAAATAGCCGAACGGTATTGAGTACCTTGGTCATTACCTTGGCGCATCCCTTGAGTTGGGTTGTGGTTTTCCCAAAAGAGGGTTAGAAGCTTAGAAATCGAAACCTCGACAGGATTATAAATAACCCTAACAACTTCAGTATGCCCTGTTTTACCGCTGCATACTTCTTCGTAACTTGGATTTGGGGTGAAGCCTCCGCTATAACCAACGGCAGTGCTGTATGTCCCTGGTTGTTGCCAAAAAAGTCGCTCAGCTCCCCAAAAGCAGCCCATACCAAACATGATTTCCTCAAACCCATCAGGGATCGTATCATTAAGAGGGGTGCTGTTTATTGCATGCAATGCTGACGGGGTAATGGGTGTTGCTCTGCCAATTAACGCGGAATCTGCATTGGGTAGTGTACTTTTACTGTTAGCCATCGTGACGTCCTTATAATGCTGTCGTTTTTTCAAGGTAGAGGAAACGGGAAAGAGATTCAACTTCATTACTTTTTCAAGTCAAAATGTTGGCAGTTATGGCTCAGCTTTGTCAGAATTAAGAAATGCTTAAAGATGAATATCAATCATGCTCTTATTGATGAAGTAAAAATAAGAATGAAAAAAATAATTTTACGGTGCAGCCTTGCCGTACTTGCACTCTCGGCAACATTGGATGTATACGCCGAAACGTCGCTAACGATTAAAGGGCTTAAAGGAAGCTTGGAAGATAATGTTGATGCTTACGTTTCTGCGATCCCTAAAAAAGAATACAGCACATCATTACGATTTAGAGAACAGCTTGAAGGAGAAATTCGCAATGGTTTGAAAGCGTTAGGGCGCTACAATCCTATTATAACCTATGAAAGCCAAGCCGATGGTGATGGTGAAAGGCTAGTCGTTGATGTCGACCCTGGACCTAAAACAGTTATAGCCAGGAGTAATATTCGATTAACGGGGATGGCTAAGAGTGATCCAGATTTTATTTCATTAGTCAGAAATAGTGGTTTAGGGCTTGGGAAAACACTTAACCACGGTAAATATGAAGCATTAAAATCATCATTGAGTAGCTTAGCGCTCAGAAAAGGTTACTTCGATGCTGAGTTAAAAAGTAGCAAGTTAGAAGTTGCCCCTAGCCGTAATGAAGCCTTTATCACAATAGAGTTTGCTGCTGGACAGCGCTATAACTTTGGTGAAACAACGTTTGAAGGGAGTCAAATTGAACTTGACCGCCTTCAGTCGTTAATTCCATACGATGAAGGGGACCCATACCTTGCTTCTACATTAGGTGAGTTTAATCAGCGGTTATCTGGCGTCGGCTGGTTTTCTTCTCTTTTTGTGGGCGGAGATGTCGCGAACCTTGAAGATGACAACGTGCCAATAAATGTTGTTGTATCCCCTCAGGTAAAAAATCAGGTAGAAACGGGTATTGGTTACTCTACGGATGTAGGGATGAACCTTAAGCTTAATTGGCGTAAGCCTTGGCTTAACAGTGCAGGTCATAGCCTAAATGTGAAAGCAGAATTCTCTAAACTCCAACCTAAAATTGAAGCTGCATATAAAATCCCATTGGATGATGTACTTAATGATTATTACCAAGTTGTTGGTGGTATTCGTTATGTTGATAACCATGACACTGTGAGTACTGAATATAACCTTGGCTTAGAACGGCATTGGCGGCTGGAATCTGGCTGGAAGCGGATCGCCTCGTTACGTTTGTTATATGAAGACTATAAGCAGGGTAAACAAGAATCTGGCGTGTTAGCGATGGTGCTCCCGGGGATTAGTTATGACAAAACACGAGTGCGTGGTGGTGCAATGCCTACATGGGGGGATAAACAGCTTATTTCTATTGAGTATTCAGACCCTGCTTTAGGATCTGACACGCGATTAGCCCGTTTCAGGGGACGCTCCGCGTGGATAAGAAGCTACCAAGACAATCATCGTGGTTTATTTCGGTTAGATGGTGGTGCTGTGATTGCCGATAAGCTTGAAGATATTCCCCCTTCTATGCGTTTTTTTGTGGGTGGGGATAATAGTTTGCGCGGTTACAGTTATGAGTCTATCGCGCCAAGAGACAGTGATGGCCTGCGTCGTGGTGGTCAGTACATGTTGACATCAACGCTTGAGTATCAGTACCGAGTGTATGGTGATTGGTGGGGCGCTGTTTTTTATGACTATGGTTCAGCATGGATAGACACACCCACATGGCTGAGCGGTGCGGGGGTCGGTGTTCGATGGGCATCACCCGTTGGTCCGATCCGTTTAGACTTTGCGTGGGGGCTTGATAAGGAAGACGACAAGTTCCAAATTCACTTTATTTTAGGGCCAGAGATATGATTTGGATAAAGCGTATTACATTAGTCTTATTGGCTTTATTCGTTATTCTTGTTATCGCGATAGCTGCTTTATTGTATACCCCTGCAGGCGTGAAAGTAGCCTTATGGGGAGCGCAAAAAGCATTGCCTGCATTATCTGTTGGAAAGAGTTCTGGAAGCTTATTGTCTGGATTTTCACTAGCTCAGGTTGCTTATGATGATGGCAGTACCGCATTAGCGGTTCAATCACTTAATTTGGTGATTGATGATAAGTGTTTGCTGGAGCCTGCCATCTGTATTTCGGCACTGACCGTTGATGGGGTGGCTTTTTCTTTACCGACCTTGCCTGACAGTTCCGTTGAAACTGAGTCTGCGCCGTCAGAGCCGACAACGGAGATTGTTCTTCCTTTACCCATAAGGCTTGAGCAGCTTGCCCTTAATAATATCGATTTAGATATATTGGGTAATAAACTTGCTTGGCAGCGTTTTACAACTGCAGCTGAAATGAATAGCGGAAACTTGACTCTGAAACCAACAGATTGGCAGGGTATTACGTTAATGCTGGCAGCATCGGAAGAAGAGCCCGTAGCAGAGACAGAGTCAACTGAAGCTAGTGATAGCTCCGATATCGTGCTACCTACCATTGTGCTCCCTTTATCTATCGATGTGCAGCGATTTACCGTAACAGGGTTTGAACTAAAAGGTGATACACCACAAACAGTTGAGAAGTTAGAGTTGGTGGCAACAGCGACCGGCAGTGACATTGCATTGACGAAACTTGAATTGGAGATCCCTCAGGCAAAGTTGGATGCCAATGGCATAATCAGTCTGACGGGGGGCTATCCACTGTCTCTCGATGCAGGGCTTGATATTGCGATGCCCCCGCTTAGTGGCCATCAGTTAGCATTAAATGTCACGGGCAGCTTGGATGAATTAATTCTTGATGCCAGTTTAAAAGGCACGCTGGATGCGATGTTAGCAGGGCAAATATCGCCATTGAAATCGACCTTACCTTTTGATTTAAATTTGCGTAGTCAGCATATTCAATGGCCGCTCGATCAAGAGGCAGAATTTGTTCTTGCCGATACTCAAATTGATGCAAAAGGTGACCTCGATAAATTTACCTTCTCAGCTAAAAGTGACATTGATGGTAAACCAATGCCAGCGGTTGGAGCTAATTTAGCCGGCAATGGTAGTACAACACACGTTGATTTCAGCCGTTTGGAACTTAAAACGCTGGGAGGGGAAGTAACAGGTAAGGCGAAGGCGAATTGGAAAGAGCTGGTTAACTGGCAGGGTGAGCTGGCGTTTACACAAATTCAGCCAGAGCTTGAATGGCCAGATGTCCAAGGCAATGTAAACGGCAAGCTAAAAACATCTGGTGGCCTGACTGCGGCTGGTGGTTGGTATGTTGAACTGCCAATGTTGGATGTTGATGGCACTGTGATGAAGCAGCCTTTGGATCTCGATGGCCAATTAACAGCTAAAGACTTAGTCGGCAAAGGAGATATTGAACTAAATACTCAAGGCCTCTCTGTGCGACATGGCCCCAATAGCCTGAAGGCAGAGGGGCGGCTGGCTAAAACATGGGATATGACAGCTAAAATTAATGCGCCAGATTTATCACAATCGGTACCTGGACTTCGCGGCAGTGTTGCTGGTGACGTAGCACTGAGTGGGAAGATGGCAGAGCCGAACTTACAGGTCGATCTTGTTGGCCAAACCTTGGGTTGGCAAGATGTCGCTTCGTTAGAGAGTTTAATTGTTAAGGGTAAGATTCAGCCTATACCAACCCTCAATGCTGATATCTCATTACTTGCTTCGAAAGGAAAAGCTGGCGGTGTTGAGCTTAACCAGCTTTCATTGCTATTCAATGGAACGGAAAAGCAGCATCAGCTTGATGTTGATATGGATGCTACACCTGTGAGTACTACACTCCGTTTAACTGGAGACTTAGATAGAAAGCAGGGATGGCAAGGTGCACTGGTTCACGGTGAGATTTCGACTGAAATAGGCCCTTGGCGGCTGAACCAGCCTACGGCATTGGGTTACAATATCAAAACCCAGCAGGCCAATGTGACCGCACACTGTTGGCAACAAAAATCGGCTTCTTTGTGTTTGACCGAGAATCTTGAAGCCGGGGCTTCAGGCCATGCGAAGGTTGCTGTAAATCAGTTTGATTTTGCATTGATAGAGCCGTTTCTCCCTCCTGAGATGCAATTAAAGGGAATGGTTGGTGCTAATGCAGAAGCAAGCTGGGCTCCTGAATCTGCGCCTTATGTAAAAGCAAATGTACGATTGCCCGCAGGCTCTGTTACTCAGCAACTTGAGGCTGATGAACCTGCGATTACTGTTGGCTGGGATAGCGTGACGCTGAATGCAGAAATGAAGCAGGATGCTGTCAATGCCGATTGGCTGATTGCAGTTAAAGACAATGGTGACCTTTCTGGGCGGGCTACCGTAACTCAGCTAACGAGTGATCAGCAGCTGGAAGCTAACTTCAAAATTGACCGCTTCATGCTGGGTTTTTTACAACCACTGCTAAGAGATTACCACCAGTTTGATGGGCAAGTGGATGCTAATCTCTCGATGTCTGGTCCTGTGATGCACCCCAAAGTGAATGGGGTATTGAAGATCATGAATGTTGAAGCAATTGGTCGTACCGTTCCTGTTGATATAGAGAAAGCAGATATTACAGCAACGTTCAGTGGTTATTCGGCACAGTTGCACGGCGATGTAGTTACCCCTGATGGCAAACTGGCACTCAAGGGCAGTGCTGACTGGCAGGATTTAGCCAACTGGGAAAGCCAGTTAAGGGTTAATGGTCGCGAGCTTCAGGTGAGTGTTCCGCCGATGATTGCTCTTAAAGTATCACCTGATTTAACCATTAAAGCTTCACCGAAGCTTGCTGAAATAACAGGTAGTATTGGTATTCCATGGGGACGTATTACGGTTGACCAGTTACCAGAATCAGCGGTATCCGTTTCGAGTGATGAGGTATTGTTAACCGATGATCTACAGCCGATAGATAAAGATCCTGTTGTGCCTTTCGCTGTAAAAACGAATGTGTTGGTCAAGGTGGGGGATGATGTTCAACTCTCTGCATTTGGTTTGAAATCAGGCTTGATTGGAGAGTTAAATGTTCGTCAGAACAATAAGGGCCCATTGGTATACGGTGAAATTAACTTAACAGACGGTACCTATCGCTCATTTGCACAAGAGCTGGTGATCCGCAAAGGACAGATTTTGTTTAATGGCCCTGCTGATCAGCCTTATCTGTCAATTGAAGCGATTCGGGACCCTGAAAATATCGAAGATGATGTGATTGCAGGGATCAGGGTAACAGGCCCTGCGGACGAGCCTCGGATTGATATATTTTCGGATCCATCTATGCCACAGCAAAATGCTTTGTCGTATATCCTACGAGGCAAAGATCTTGATAGTGAATCTGGTGATAGTGGTGATGCCATGACAACGGCTTTGATCAGTATGGGTTTAGCACAAAGTGGGCAGCTGGTGGGTAATGTTGGTGAAGCCTTTGGTGTACAAGACTTGGCACTTGATACTTCGGGTTCTGGTAGTGAGTCTCAGGTAACGATCAGTGGTTATATTGCGCCGGGCCTACAAGTAAAATACGGTGTCGGGATATTTGACTCGATCGGTGAATTTACTGTTCGTTATCGTTTAATGAAAGATCTTTATGTCGAAGTCGTTTCTGGGCTTGATAGCGCAGTGGATTTACTTTACCAGTTTGAGTTTAATTAAAGCCCTGAGATCTCAGGTAGGTGCATATGATTATTTTTTTGGTGATATGTCGCCTGCCGAGTGACAAGTCGAGGATACATGGAAAAAGTATTTGTGTATGGCACCTTGAGAAAAGGAGAGAGTAACCATCACTTGTTGGTACGGGAAACTTATATAGGGCGATGCCAAGTGAATAATGGCTATCGGTTATATAACTTAGGTGATTACCCCGCAATTATATCAGCGGAGCCTTCTTTGCCGATTACTGGCGAAGTCTATGAGGTGTCTGATGATGTGATGGCTGAGCTCGATCGGCTTGAAGAGTGCCCAGTCTTATACTTACGGGCGCTGGTCAAGACGGAGTTTGGTCAAGCTTGGATCTATATTTATACTCGTCCAGTGGAGCGCTTTCCTGTTATCAATCACGGGGATTGGTGCTTAAGGGAGCGGTGAGCGGTTATTGAGGCTGTATACTGCGTGGTAATGCTTGTAATAGTGCCTCATAGCTTTCTCCGTTATACACATGTTCGTAGCCTTGTTTAAGTACAGAGCTTTCAGCAATGGCCGAACGTCGCCCTGAGCGACAGTAGAGAAAGATCACCTGACTTTTATCTGCTGCAATTGTCGATAGGCGATCTATTTGATCATAAGGAATGTTAATTGCGTTGGGTAAGTGACCAGCAATAAATTCTTCATTAGTGCGGACATCAATCAGTAACGGTTTACCTTGTTGTACACTTTGGTGCTGAAGCCAAAATTGTTCAGGTGTTACTGTTTCTGCTTGTGTTGCAGCGGAAAGCACGAAAACAAGCGCTGATAATGTCGTGATAATACGTCGTCGCATTCTACTTGCCTTCTTTACTTGCGATGATGAAACTAAAGGGTAAGGTCACTGATATTTATCAGCAACCTTTTAATATGTTAATTCTCTTGAGCGCGTTTAAACGACTCTAGGATCTCTTCTTTCGCTGCAGCAGCATCTTCCCAGCCATCGACTTTTACCCACTTTCCTGCTTCAAGCTCTTTATAACGCTCAAAGAAGTGTGTGATTTGCGCTTTTAATAACTCAGGTAGATCATCCACATCATTGATATGATCATACTCTTTGCTCAGCTTGCTGTGAGGAACGGCAACAACTTTAGCATCTTCGCCTGACTCATCAGACATTTTGAGTACGCCTACAGGACGACAACGAATGACTGACCCAGGTACAAGTGGATGGGGTGTTGGTACTAAAACATCAACAGGGTCGCCATCGAGAGAGAGAGTGTGGTTTACGTAGCCGTAGTTACATGGGTAGAACATGGGGGTCGACATAAAGCGATCAACAAAAATAGCGCCAGTATCTTTATCAACTTCATACTTTATTGGGTCAGCATTTGCTGGGATCTCAATGACCACATAGATATCTTCTGGGATGTCCTTTCCGGCAGGTACCTGATTCAGGCTCATGATCTCTTCCTTTTGTTAAGTTAACTAATTGTTGGTGATGTTGAATTTATAATAGCAACATCATTAATTCTTTGTCTAATAGCAACAATTAACAACGATACAATTTCGGCAGGGTTGGCATTATTACATGATGCTTGAAAAGAAACAGGCTGCAAGTGCAGCCTGTAAATTGGTTCGATTAGTGTTGCTCGGGGAATTCTTTGATGAACGCTTCGACTTTGTGGATCATATTGGTTGATCCGACGAAGAACGGTACGCGCTGGTGAAGCTCTGTTGGTTTAATATCCATGATGCGATTAGCACCATCGGATGCAATCCCTCCAGCCTGCTCCATGATAAATGCCATAGGGTTGCATTCATATAATAAGCGTAGTTTACCGTTAGGGTGAGTTGCTGTACTCGGGTACAGGTAAATACCGCCCTTCAATAAATTACGGTGGAAATCGGACACAAGCGAGCCGATATAACGTGAAGTATAAGGACGGTTATCCTCAGGCACAATTTCCTGGCAGTGTTTGATGTACTTTTTCACACCCATAGGGAAGCGAATGTAATTACCTTCGTTAATTGAGTAGATCTTTCCATCTTGTGGAATAGTCATGTTTTCGTGAGAAAGACAGAATACACCAATTGAAGGATCATAAGTAAAGCCATGCACACCGTTACCGGTTGTATATACCAGCATGGTTGATGAGCCATAAATGATATAACCAGCAGCAATTTGACGGTTACCAGGTTGTAGGAAATCTTCTTCTACTGCTGGTGTACCAGCTGGAGAAACACGACGGTAAATTGAGAAGATGGTACCTACGGAAACGTTTACGTCGATGTTTGAAGAACCATCAAGTGGATCCATTAAAACAACGTATTTTGAGTTTCGGTTAAGTTCTCTGTCGAAGGCAACGGCTTCGTCTTCTTCTTCACTGGCTACGCCACACACTTGATCGCGTGCTTCTAAGGCTGCTTTAAATTTATCGTTGGCGTAAACGTCGAGCTTTTGCTGTTCTTCACCTTGAATATTCTCACCACCAATCGCACCGGTAATATCAACTAAGCCTGCTTTGTTGATTTCACGGTTGACGATTTGAGCTGCAAGTTTTATTGAGCCAAGTAGTGAAGATAATTCACCACTTGCATGGGGGAAGTCAGTTTGTTTCTCGACAATGAACTCACCAAGGGTTCTAATATCGGACATATACAATCCTTGCATCAAGTTGTCATCGGGGGTAGTTAAGTCAGGTACAATGTCTCTAACGGACAATTGATATACCTGTGTAGGCTTTTCGCCTATGTTTATAGTGTGTGGTCTATTTCTGTATAAAGAATTGTATATAAAGATCTTTTTTATGGTACTGAAGTAACGCATTTGCGTGAAGTTATCATCATTTACCTGTGAGTCGACAGCTATGCATATTCATATTTTAGGTATTTGTGGCACATTTATGGGCGGTGCAGCTGTACTTGCGCGTCAGCTTGGCCATAAAGTGACCGGTTGCGATGCCAACGTTTATCCGCCGATGAGTACTTTGCTTGAATCGCAAGGTATTGAAATAATACAAGGATATGATCCTTCTCAACTGAATCCTGCTCCCGATCTTGTCGTTGTTGGTAATGCAATGAGTCGAGGAAACCCCTGCGTGGAGTATGTGCTTAATAACAATTTACGCTATACCTCTGGACCACAGTGGTTACAGGAAATTTTATTGCATGATCGCTGGGTGCTGGCGGTTGCGGGGACTCATGGTAAGACGACCACTGCCAGTATGCTGGCTTGGGTCTTGGAATATTGCGGTTACCAGCCCGGATTTCTTGTCGGGGGAGTGCTCGGAAACTTCGGTGTTTCCGCGCGGTTAGGTGAAAGTATGTTCTTTGTCGTCGAAGCGGACGAATACGATAGTGCTTTTTTCGATAAACGTTCTAAGTTTGTTCATTATCGACCAAGAACGCTCGTAATGAACAATCTTGAGTTCGATCACGCAGATATTTTTGATGATTTGAAAGCGATTCAGCGTCAATTCCATCATTTAGTTCGTACCGTTCCCGGTAATGGTCGAATTTTTGCACCGAAAGGTGTTACTGCGATAGATGAAACTCTAGCTATGGGATGCTGGAGTGAGCTGGAATACAGCGGAGAAGATGGCCATTGGCAAGCGAAGAAGCAAGATGAGGCTGGTGGTTGTTTTGATGTTTACTTTGAGAAAGCGAATGTAGGTACCGTTAACTGGGATCTTATTGGTGAGCATAATGTTCAGAATGCGCTAATGGCCATTGCTGCTGCAAGGCATGTTGGAGTTACTCCCGATTTGGCTTGTGAGGCTTTGGGTAAGTTTATTAATACTAAACGCCGTTTAGAACTTAAAGGTGAGCAGCAAGGTATACGGGTGTATGACGATTTTGCTCATCACCCTACAGCCGTTGAGCTTACTTTGGAGGGGTTACGTGCCAAGGTGGGTGAGCAGCGTATTCTTGCTGTTTTAGAGCCTCGATCGAATACCATGAAACTTGGTGTGCATAAGCTTGATCTTGCGCCAGCGCTTCAAGCTGCCGATGAAGTTTATATTTATCAACCAGACACTATTCCATGGTCTGTCGATGAAATTGCGGAGCTCTGCCATCAACCAGCTTATACCGAGGCTGATTTAGATGTATTGGTTGAGCGTATCATTGCTTCAGCTCGTCCTGGCGACAATATTTTAGTTATGAGTAATGGTGGTTTCGGTGGGATTCATAGCAAACTACTGACAGCACTCTCCAATGCAAACGAGAAGTAAAATGCATAATAAACGGATCACTTTAGCTTGGACGGGGGCATCTGGTGCTCCGTATGGATTACGCTTGCTCGAATGTTTGCTAGCAGCTGACTATCACGTTTATTTATTGATCTCATCGGCGGCTCGTGTTGTGTTAGCTACGGAACATGGTTTGAAATTACCATCTGGACCAGAAGCAGCTAAACAAGCATTGTGTAAGCACTTAGGGTATAGCACTGAGCGGTTGGAAGTCTGTGGAAAAGATGATTGGTTTTCACCTGTCGCATCAGGCTCTGCAGCACCGAAAACAATGGTAGTTTGCCCATGCTCTGCAGGCACATTGGCGTCAGTGGCCCATGGCATGTCAGATAATTTACTTGAACGTGCTGCTGATGTCGTGATGAAAGAGCGAGGCCAATTGTTAATGGTCGTTCGTGAAACGCCTTTTTCAACATTACACCTAGAGAATATGCTTAAGTTATCAAAAATGGGGGTAACGATTATGCCAGCAGCGCCGGGATTTTATCATCAACCAACCAGCATTGAAGACTTAGTCGATTTTATGGTGGCACGTATTCTAGATCATCTTGGCGTAGAGCAAGGGCTTGTACCGCGATGGGGATATGATCATAGGCAATGATTTTGCATTGAATCATTAAACTAACAAGAAAAAGCCCGCACTGCTGCGGGCTTCTTTTATTCACTCAAATGTTCTTGTGGCTTAAGTACCAGCACGTTGATTGGAGAGTTTTCGACCACTTTGGCCGCGACTGAGCCAAGCATAACTTTATCGATTTTTGAACGCTTATGGCTTGGCATGATGATAAGATCTGCACCGACACGTTCGGCATGATCTAAAATCGTGGTCCACGTTTTTCCTTCAGAAACATATTGATGATGAACTATTTCTGCTGGAATGTAATTTTCAGCAAATGCCTTTAGCTGCTTTTGAGCATCTTGCATCATTTTACGTGCAGCATCTTTGGGGAAATAGCTTGAAACCATTGCCATATGGATCCCCGGCAACACGTTGAGCAAGTGGATAGTGGCATTTGAATGTTTGGCGTGCCATACCGCAAGCTCAACTGCTTTATCTGCAAAGCCTTGCTCATTTAAATCGACAGGAACCAATATCTGCTTATACATAGTGTGTCTCTTTACCAAATGGGATAGTTACTTCCTATAGTGTACATCAGTAAGGATGATCCCATTTTGAGAGGGATCATCCTATCAATGCCAATTAAGCATGACCTAGCTGTTTTGCTCGGCGGCGCTGATTAGCTCCGATCGCACCTAATATTAACAACGTAGGCACAAACACCCACTCCTTCATTGGCCTTATTGCAGGTAAGCTAACCGTTGTGATCTCCCAATCGAAGTCGATACCAGCTGCTTCTGCAGAGCTACCAAATTCAATCATATCGACGATCATTTTCGTGTCATCTTGGCGAAGCATTAAGCCCATGGAACTAATTCGCTCTTCTGGGGTTACTGCGGTCTCATCAAATGGGAGTAATACGTGCTTTGATACCCACTTACCTTCAAGTGTTTCGCCACTGACTTGCAGCTCTAGCGGTTGGCCGATCTTAAGCTTACCTGCAGCTTCGGTAATGAAGGTACCAGGCATTTCGTGTTTGGCTGGGTAAACCATATCCCACCAGAAGCCAGGTCGGAATAACGTGAAGGTGATAAGCAGTAAGGCGATGACCTCCCACCATTTTGTTTTGGTGAACCACCAACCCTGTGTAGCGGCAGAAAAGGTCAGCATGGCTATGATGGCGGATAACACCGTAAGTGTTAGGTGCCACCAAGAATCGATATTCATCAATAATAATTGGGTATTAAAGATAAACATGAATGGCAAAATGGCAGTACGGATATCATAAGTAAAGCCTTGAATACCGGTACGGATCGGGTCACTTTTAGCTATAGCGGCCGCGGCGAATGCAGCGAGCCCAACAGGAGGGGTGTCGTCAGCCAGAATACCAAAGTAAAACACAAAGAGGTGGACTGCAATTAATGGGATAATAAGCCCATTTTGTGCCCCAAGTGTAACGATAACGGGTGCCATTAGGGTTGAAACGACGATGTAGTTTGCCGTTGTTGGTAGACCCATCCCGAGGATCAAGCTAATTAAAGCGGTAAATAACAACATCAGTATGATGTTACCACCCGAGATAAACTCGACAAACTCGGTCATGACAAGGCCGATCCCTGTCAGTGTCACAACGCCAACCACGATCCCTGCTGCAGCTGTAGCCACACCAATGCCAATCATATTGCGGGCACCGGAGACTAAGCTTTCTAGTAAGTCATGAACGCCTTCCAATGCAGCCGCTGGCAATGTCTTTTCTTTATTAAATAGCGCTAATAGTGGGCGCTGAGTTAATAAAATGAAAATCATGAAGACGGTTGCCCAGAATGCAGAGAGGCCTGGAGAGAAACGCTCAACAGTGAGGCACCATACCAATACGACAATAGGCAGTAGGAAGTAAAGCCCTGACTTCACTGTCGGGCCGGGGTCGGGGACTTCCGTGATCTCGGCATCTGGATCTTCAAGCGTATGGTCTTGATAACTCGCGGAGTATTTCACGAGGGCGACGTAAGCAATCAAGATTATTACTGCGATCATTGGTGTTGCTGCTGCACCAAATACACCTTTAGTCCAACCAATACCGTAATAAACAATCGCGCTCATTACGATTAGGCCGACAACGGTTGTCGCAAATGAGAAGAAACTTTGAGAAATCGTAGGTTTATAGCGGCGTTTAAGGCCAGACATACCGGCTTTACAAGCTTCAAGGTGAACAATATAGATCAGTGCGATATATGAAATCAGTGCTGGAAGCAGGGCTGCTTTTATCACTTCAACATAAGAAATACCGACGTATTCAACCATCAAGAATGCTGCCGCACCCATAATTGGAGGGGTTAGCTGGCCATTAGTTGAAGCCGCGACTTCGACCGCGCCTGCTTTAGTGCCGGGAAAGCCCACTTTTTTCATCAGTGGAATGGTAAAGGTACCCGTTGTTACAACGTTTGCAATCGACGAGCCAGAGACTAAACCAGATAAGCCAGATGCTACGACAGCGGCTTTCGCTGGGCCGCCACGCATATGCCCGAGTAGTGAAAAAGCCACTTTAATAAAGTAAGCGCCTGCCCCTGCCCGATCCAGCATTGCGCCAAATAATACAAACAGGAAAACAAATGAGGTTGAAACCCCGACGGCTATCCCAAATACCCCTTCTGTTGTTAGCCACAGGTGGGACATTGCCTTATTGAGGCTTGCTCCTTTGTGGGCAATAACATCCGGCATGTGTGGGCCGCCGAACGTGTACAGTAGAAATACTGCAGCGACGACCATCAATGGGGGACCCAGTGCACGACGGGTTGCTTCAAGTAGCAGTAGCATACCAATGGCTGCGACGATAATGTCGGGTTGGGTTGGCGCTCCTGAACGACCTGCAAGCTCGGTATAGAATAAGTAGATATACGCTGATGAAAAGCTGCCAGCGAGAGCCAGTATCCAGTCAGCGGCCGGGATCCGATCTCTTGGTGAGCGTTTGAGGGCTGGGTAAGCAGTAAAAGCTAAGAAAATGGCAAAAGCGAGGTGAATTGAGCGCGCCTCGGTGTCATTTAGTACGCCAAAATTAAAGATAAATGGTAATGGTGATGCATACCAAAGCTGGAACAGTGACCAGCACAGTGGCACGAACCACAAGATACGTCCAGACAGTCCAGCAGGGCTTCTTGCCCCTGTATCAGCCTGAGCCACCATATCTTGCACATCTGTCGACGATTGAGTTGTCTTCGCCATGCATAATCCTTTTTTGATGGTCTAGGTAGTAAAAATTATTGTGTTTAGTATGGGCTAATAAAAACAATATGCGCCGCAAAAGCGGCGCATAAATGGCAAAAATGCCACAGTGAATCTGGATTAAATTATAAGTAGCCAGCTTCTTTATAGAATTTCACTGCACCCGGATGAAGTGGGATTGATAGGCCTTCTTTGACCATGTCTTCAGGCTTCAGGTTAGCAAAGGCAGGGTGTAGGCGTTTAAACGTATCAAAATTTTCAAATACTGATTTTACCAGTGCGTATACAACGTCATCTGATACATCTGTTGACGAAACAAGTGTCGCCGCAACACCGAAGCTATTTACGTCATCGACTGTGCCTTTATACATGCCACCAGGAACGGTGCTTTTTGCATAGTAAGGGTTATCGGCTACGATTTTATCGATAGCTGGGCCTGTTGCTGAGATTAGTTTCGCATCACAAGACGTTGTTGCTTCCTTGATTGAACCGTTTGGATGGCCAACAACATACACAAAGGCATCAATTTTGTTGTCACACAAAGCTTGAGAACGTTCAGAACCCTTTAGTTCAGAAGTCAGTTTAAAGTCTTTGTTTGTCCAACCCATCGCGTCCATTACAACACCCATGGTTGCGCGGTCGCCAGAGCCAGGATTACCGATATTGACACGTTTACCTTTTAAATCTTCAACACCGTTAATACCGGCATCGGTGCGGGCAATGATATTGAATGGTTCGGTGTGGAGTGAGAATACTGCACGTAATTTCTTATATGGACCCTGCTCTTCAAATTTGCTGGTACCGTTGTAGCCGTGGTACTGCCAATCTGACTGCACAATGCCAAAATCAAGTTCACCGGCACGCATGGTATTTACGTTGTAGATAGAGCCGCCAGTTGACTCCACTGAACAGCGAACATTGTGTTCTTTACGATCAGCATTGACGAGTCGGCAAATAGCACCACCTGTTGGGTAGTAAACGCCAGTTACAGAACCAGTACCAATAGTAATAAAGCTTTGAGCTTGTGCACTAGCCATACCTGTTGTCATAACTGCTGCTGCAAGTGCACTCATTGTGATGAATTGTCTTAATGCCATGTTTGTCCCTTCCTAATTATTGTTATTCCCGTTAAGGAGTTTTTCCATCGATGGAAAAGGCATATACCTTGGGTATTACATATCTAAATCATCAAGATGATAGCAAAATAGAAGAATGAATTTAAAATTATGTTAATGACTTTTTGAGTTTTTAAAGTGGAAATTGGAGCTGACAGTATAATAATTAAGAATAATTATATAAATCTATCAATGATTTGCAGAGGGATTAACTTAACTATAAAAGTTTGCTTGATTGTGATGTAACTCTCATTAATACCAGGCAGGATGGTCGGGAAAAGGTGGTTCCTGCCCAGTATCGAGAAGTAAGAAAGGGGGTTTTACTTACTGTAATCAAATAGATCGCATACGGAGTCGAATAGCTCCTCTGTCGAAATCGTATTCGTTGGGGTGATGAAAATGGTGTCATCACCTGCCACTACGCCTAAGATCCCTTCAGCTTTACCTAAAGAATCAAGTAGACGAGCGATAACCTGCGCAGCGCCAGGTCCTGTATGGATCACAACAAGTGCACTGTTGTAGCCTATCTCCATTACAAGTTCTTTTAATGGACTGCTGGTGGTTGGAACACCAAGCTCAATCGGTAAGCAGTACACCATTTCCATCTTGGCATTACGGGTACGTACGGCACCAAACTTGGTGAGCATACGTGATACCTTAGATTGGTTGATGTTATCGAAGCCCTGAGCCTTCAAAGCGTCGACGATCTCGCCTTGAGAGCTGAACTTCTCTTCTTTTAGGATCGCTTTGAATGCTTTAACAAGGCGTTCTTGTTTATCTGAATTTCGCATAAGTAAATTTCATGTACAGGACGAGGTGCTGTATTTTGGCATAACCTTTTGACCACTAGCAAACAGTGTTCAAGTAAACTGGTGCTTGTATCACC
This sequence comes from Photobacterium minamisatsumaniensis, assembly GCF_050336695.1. Classification (NCBI taxonomy): domain Bacteria; kingdom Pseudomonadati; phylum Pseudomonadota; class Gammaproteobacteria; order Vibrionales; family Vibrionaceae; genus Photobacterium; species Photobacterium minamisatsumaniensis. The sequence goes on from NZ_JAKJSI010000022.1 coordinate 32,200, forward strand.
ATTATAGAGGCTCTTAATGAATAAATATTGTGATATATGCATTATTTTGAATTTTTGAGGGCTAAGCACTGACGGTTAAATGTTACGCTCATGTAGCACATTTTATTCTGGCCTATGCGCAACATCGCAAAGCTCACTGTGTTTGATTGTATTTACGATGAGCTTGCTATAACGTCAGTGATTACTAGCTTGTAATATCAAATCATATTATTAATTTATTGTGATTTCATATAATTAGGTCTGAAAATCATATACTTCTATCGTAAAGGAGAACGAACATGAAAGTTGCTGTAATTGGTGCGGCCGGCGGTATCGGCCAGGCGTTGGCGTTATTGCTAAAAAACCGCCTGCCTGCAGGGTCTGATTTAGCTCTGTATGATATCGCGCCAGTCACTCCAGGCGTTGCTGCTGATTTAAGCCATATCCCAACTCCTGTTTCTATCAAGGGTTATGGTGGTGAAGATCCAACACCTGCACTAGAAGGTGCGGATGTTGTTCTAATTTCTGCCGGTGTTGCACGAAAACCAGGTATGGATCGTGCGGATCTATTCAATGTAAATGCCGGTATCGTTAAAGCATTGGCGGAGAAAATCGCGGTCGTTTGTCCTAAAGCTTGTGTGGGTATTATCACTAACCCTGTAAATACTACAGTGGCAATTGCCGCAGATGTATTGAAGAAAGCGGGTGTTTACGATAAGCGCAAACTATTTGGCGTGACAACGCTTGATGTTATCCGTTCTGAAACCTTTGTAGCTGAACTTAAAGGCGTTGATCCTCTTCAGGTAAATGTACCTGTGATCGGTGGCCACTCTGGTGTGACGATTCTTCCTCTACTTTCACAAGTTGAAGGTGTGGAGTTCACAGAAGAAGAAATCAAAGCACTTACGCCACGCATTCAAAATGCAGGTACTGAAGTTGTTGAAGCTAAAGCGGGCGGTGGTTCTGCGACGTTATCGATGGGTCAGGCAGCATGTCGCTTCGGCCTTTCTTTAGTGAAAGCACTACAAGGTGAAGGCGGTGTTGTTGAGTGTGCTTATGTGGAAGGTGATGGCAAACACGCTCGTTTCTTCGCGCAACCAGTCTTGCTAGGTAAAGAAGGTGTCGAGGAAGTGATGGATTACGGCACGCTAAGCAGCTTCGAGCAAGATGCTTTAGAGAGCATGCTAGAAACACTTCACGGTGATATTACGAAGGGCGAAGAATTCGCAAAGTAATGCGTTAGTCATAGCCATCGTATTTAAAAAGCGGCCATAGGCCGCTTTTTTTGGTCGCGTTAACCTCATGTACTGCTTGGCGAGTTGATATCTTAAGTTAGTAGTAGCTATCGCAACCCGTATGTAACTGAGGTTGATCGATAATATCATCACAGTTGATGTTTACACGGCGATGATCCGCCATGCTTTCTATGATCGCAGTATTGTGGGTTTGATCGATGTCGATGATCTCGGCAACCCCGTGTTGGCATTCCACTCTCATTCCGGGTTTTAACTCTGTTGCTTGCATGGCACGCTCCTTGGTGGATCATCAGGATCCATGAGTTAACTATAGTTGATCGGGAACTGGTTCAACGAGTCTATGGAATGGCGCGAGAATGGTATAAGATCAAAAAAGCCTGCTCAAAGCAGGCTTTATAGTAGGCGTTTTACTTTTGCTTATTTATTGCGGTTTACTGCAAGGTGGGCAAGGGCCACAAGGGCTGACTTATAATCACTTTCAGCAAGAGGTGACAGGCAGGCAATCGCTTTTTCTGCTTCTTCTTCTGCACGTTGTTGAGTGTATTCCAGTGAACCCACTTCGCGCATACAGGCGAGGATAGGTTCAAGCTTATCGAGACCATTACCTTGTTCAATCGCTTCACGGATCATTGAGGCTTGTTCGCTATTACCATGATGCATAGCATGAAGTAATGGTAGTGTAGGTTTACCTTCAGCAAGGTCGTCACCCACATTTTTGCCCATTTCAGCACCATCAGCATTATAGTCAAGTACGTCGTCAATTAGCTGGAAGGCTGTGCCTAAGTAGCGGCCATAATCTTGCATTGCAGATTCAATATCTGCAGGTGCTTCAGCTAAAATAGCAGAGATCTGAGTGGCAGCTTCAAACAAACGGGCCGTCTTCGAATAGATAACCTGCATATAGCTATCTTCGGTCGTGTCAGGATCATTGCAGTTCATTAACTGCAGTACTTCACCTTCGGCAATGACGTTGGTCGCTTCACTCATAATGTCAAGGATCCTCAAGGATCTTAGGCTTGTCATCATTTGGAATGAGCGGGTGTAAATATAATCGCCAACAAGCACACTTGCAGCGTTGCCAAATAGGGCATTCGCCGTATCTTTGCCACGGCGCATGTCTGATTCATCAACCACATCATCATGCAATAATGTCGCTGTATGGATAAATTCGACAAAAGCAGCCGCTGTTATGTGTTTATCACCCTCATAGCCAAGCGCTCGCGCGCCAAGAACAGCAAGCATTGGACGAAGGCGTTTACCACCACCGCTGACAATGTAGAAGCCTAGTTGGTTAATGAGGGCCACATCTGAGTTCAGTTGAGCCAGTATCTTCGCGTCGACCTCTGCCATATCGTTGGCAGTGAGCGCTTGGATAGCTTTGAAATCCATTGTACATCCAGCTAATAGTTTGCCGCACATCGGCGGAATGTTAAGTCTGCAAATTGACAGTACACTTACAACAAACGGTGTTTATCAACCAGCCTTATGCAACAGCAATATGCGGTGGGTAAAAACGTTTGATAACTAAACCACAAGTGGGTTGTTTAGTCTAAATATTGTTAATTTGCGGCTAAGAATAATTATCGAATATTACACTATAAGACTACCATCTTCATAATCTCGATTGTGTTTAAATCAACGACTTTTATTACTGACCAGCTTTTCACCAATTTTCTTTGTCTAATGGGTTGCCAGTAGCTCCATTTTCACGTAACATTCGCGCCCTATTGATGACAAGATTAAGCGCATACCCATAGCCCGATCTATATGTGGCTAATGGCCTATGCGGACAAGCGGAGTAAGACATGTACGCTGTTTTCCAAAGCGGTGGTAAACAACACCGTGTAAGCGAAGGCCAGACCTTACGCTTAGAAAAATTAGACGCTGAAACAGGCGCTAATGTTGAATTTGACTCAGTACTTCTAGTAGCTAATGGCGAAGAAGTAACTGTAGGTGCACCTTTCGTAGCTGGCGGTAAAGTAACTGCTGAAGTAGTTACACACGGTCGTGGCGATAAAATTAAAATCGTTAAGTTCCGTCGTCGTAAGCACTCTCGTAAGCAAGCGGGCCACCGTCAGTGGTTCACTGAAGTCAAAATTACTGGCATCAGCGCTTAATAACAGGAGAATTTAAAGATGGCACACAAAAAAGCTGGCGGTTCTACTAACAACGGCCGCGATTCAGAAAGTAAACGTCTTGGTGTTAAGCGTTTCGGTGGCGAATCTGTACTAGCAGGTAACATCATCGTTCGTCAACGTGGTACTAAATTCCACGCTGGTAACAACGTAGGCCTAGGTAAAGACCATACTCTTTTCGCTCTATCTGACGGTAAAGTGAAGTTTGAAGTTAAAGGTCCTAAGAACCGTAAATTCGTATCTATCGAAGCTGAATAATTCAGTCTCGTAACGAATTATAAAGCCCTGCCTATTGGCGGGGCTTTTTGTTATTGGAGGCACCATGCCGCAATACAACCCTACTATGGGGATTATGCTGGCATTACTGACCGCAGTATTCTGGGGAGCCTTACCAATTGCAATGAAGCAAGCTGTTGAAGTAATGGATCCGTTTACCATTGTTTGGTATCGCTTTATTACTGCATCCGTAGGCCTTGGCTTATGGCTTTCTTTTAGAAAGCAGTTGCCGTCAGTGAAAACCTTAAGTGTGAAAAATGGCACAATCTTATTCCTCGCAAGCCTAGGGCTAGCAGGTAACTTTGTGTTGTTTAATAGCTCTTTGGAGTACTTGAACCCACCTGTTGTGCAGGTCATTATGCAGTTGGCTCCTGTGATGCTGCTGCTGACGAGTGTCTGGGTGTTCAAAGAAACATTAGGACGACATCAGATCATTGGAGTAACGTGTTTACTTGCAGGGCTGTTGCTGTTCTTTAACGAGCGTCTTGCTGAGCTGTTTACGAGCTTCAGTGGCTATACTACCGGTGTGCTGTTTGCAGTTTTAGCTGCTATTGTTTGGGTCGTATATGGGCTCGCTCAAAAAACGATGCTCAAGCATTACAGCTCACCACAGATCTTATTGATGATCTATGTGATCTGTACTTTGATGCTGACGCCGTTAGCAAAGCCAGATCAGATCCTACTGATGGATCAACGCCAATTGGGTATGCTGCTATTTTGCTGCATGAATACGCTAGTTGGTTATGGAGCATTTGCCGAAGCAATGGCACGGTGGCAGGCCTCGCAAGTGAGTGCTGTGATCACCTTAGCTCCCTTATTTACTATTTTATTTGTTGATCTCGCGAGCCTTGTCTGGCCAGCGTATTTTACGCCTGCTTCACTGAATACTTTCGGGTATATGGGAGCGTTTGTGGTAGTGAGTGGTGCGATGTTCTGCGCTATAGGCCACAAGTTAATACGGCCAAGAAGCTGAGTTAAGGTCAAAACCAGTACTTCGTCAGTACAGCCCAGAAGGGGAAGCCTGTTAAGCGTGGTATTTGGTATTACAATAGGTTAATAGCACCTGAGTGGCAAAGGCCATTCAAGTGAAAAATTTTAACGCCACAGTGCGGAGAAAAAGATGAAGTTTGTAGATGAAGCGGTAATTCGCGCCGATGCTGGTGACGGTGGTAATGGTACCGTTAGTTTTCGTACTGAAAAGTATGTACCGAGAGGCGGACCTGACGGTGGTGACGGTGGTGATGGTGGTGATGTTTACCTACTGGCCGATGAAAACCTTAATACGCTGATTGACTATCGCTTTGTACGATTCTATGCCGCTGAACGTGGTGAAAATGGTCGAGGTGGTAATTGTACTGGTAAGCGTGGTGCCGACAAAGTCCTATCCGTTCCTGTTGGTAGCCGCGCTATCGATGAAGAAACGGGTGAGGTGATTGCAGACTTGACGCAGCATGGTATGAAGATCATGGTTGCGAAAGGTGGTTTCCACGGTTTGGGGAACACTCGCTATAAGTCTTCTGTTAATCGCGCTCCTCGTCAAAAGTCGATGGGTACGAAAGGCGAAGTACGTCACCTTCGACTAGAGCTATTGTTGCTGGCTGATGTTGGTATGCTTGGTTTACCGAATGCGGGTAAATCGACGTTTATTCGTTCTGTTTCTGCGGCGAAGCCAAAAGTTGCTGATTACCCGTTTACAACATTAGTGCCAAGCCTTGGTGTGGTACGTGTCGATAGCGATCGTAGCTTTGTGGTTGCAGATATTCCGGGCCTGATCGAAGGTGCGGCAGACGGTGCTGGTCTTGGTATTCGTTTCCTTAAACACTTAGAGCGTTGTCGTGTGTTACTTCACATGGTTGACCTTCTGCCAGCTGATGGTTCAGATCCGATCGAAAATGCGTTTACGATCATTAACGAATTGAACCAGTACAGTGATAAGCTGACGAATAAACCACGTTGGATTGTCTTTAATAAAGCTGACTTGATGCCTGAAGAAGAAGCTCAGGCGAAGATCGAAGAGATCTTGGATGCGTTGGCATGGGAAGACAAGTATTACTGTATTTCAGCACTGAACCGTACGGGGACAAAAGATCTAACGTATGATCTTATGACCCAAATTGAGTCGATGCCTGCTGTTGTCTATAACGATGATGAAGACGAGACTGAAGATAAGAAAGCCGAGTTCAAGTGGGATGATTATCACGAGCAGCAAGTTAAACAAGCTGATAAGAGTGATGACGATGATGACTGGGATGATTGGGACGAAGACGATTATGATGTAGAGATCATCTACAAGCCATAATCGCGAATTTCATAACGCCAGATAAAAAGCCGCTTTGATAGCGGCTTTTTTTGTGCCTTATCAAACCCTGCCGCTCCAATTTGTATGATAATTAATGACATTTATTTCGATTGAAGTGATAGGTGCAATTATGCAAGCGGAAGATAATCCATTGCCAGAGTTGATACAGAGAGAGATATCTCGACTTTCTGTACTTGCAGGGCAGAGGTTATTACAGCATGGAGCAGAGAGTACATTGGTGATGGATGTCGCCAGGCGGTTAGGGTTAGCTTTGGGGGCCGAGAGTGTCGAGGTTTCATTGTCGGCCAGCTCAATGGTACTGACCACATTAAGCCACGGACGGTGTATTACGACAACGCGACGTTGTCAGGACCGAGGGATTAATATGCAGGTCGTGACTGAAATTCAACGTGTTTGCATTATGGCTGAGCGCGGAATGTTAGATATTGACGGTGTGCATCAACGGTTAGAAAAAATTAAGCCTCTGCGCTATAACCGTTATCTGGTTATCTTTATGATTGGATTATCTTGTGCCTCTTTCAGTCGTTTGGCTGGGGGCGATTGGCCAGTATTTTTACTTACCTTTTTCGCCTCTTCTATCGGTATGTTTGTTCGACAAGAAATTGCGCATCGTCATTTTAACCCCCTACTAAATTTTGGAATTACGGCATTTGTCACAACGCTGATTGCGGGGCTCGGGCAGGTTTATCAAATTGGCGAAACTCCTTTTCTAGCAATGGCTTCTTCGGTATTGATGTTAGTGCCTGGTTTTCCTTTAATTAATGCTATTTCTGATATGGTCAAAGGGTTCGTGAATATGGGGATTGCCCGTTGGACAATGGCAACCTTACTTACTCTCGCGACAAGCATGGGAATTGTGGGTGCGATGAACATACTGGGTGTATGGGGATGGTTGTCATGATCACTTCAACATTTTTAATAGCACTGCTTGATGATATGTTTTTTGCGGCGATTCCTGCCGTCGGGTTTGCGTTGGTATTCAATGTTCCCGTTAAGGCCCTAAAATATTGCGCAATAGGTGGCGCCATAGGACATGGGTGCCGTTTTACGCTGATGCACTATGGTTTATCCGTTGAATGGGCGACGTTATGTGCTGCGACGCTTGTCGGCATGATTGGCGTACATTGGTCGCATCGCTTTTTGGCTCACCCTAAAGTGTTTACCGTTGCTGCTATGATCCCGATGGTGCCCGGTGTTTTTGCGTTTAAAGCGATGATTGCCTTGGTTGAAATTAATCATCGCGGCTTTACACCTGAGGTGTGGGCGTTACTTATCGAGAATGTACTTAAAGCGGTATTTGTCGTGGCTGCGCTAGCAATTGGACTAGCAATGCCTGGCTTATTGTTTTATCGTCGCCGACCAGTGGTATAACCAAAAGTTGAGGGAGATAAGATGAAGATCAGTATGATCGCTGCAATGGCAAATGGACGAGTGATTGGTAAAGACAATGCCATGCCATGGCATTTACCTGCAGATTTTGCTTGGTTTAAGCAAATGACACTGGGTAAGCCAATTGTGATGGGGCGCAAAACATTTGAATCAATTGGTCGTCCATTACCTGGTCGATTAAACATTGTGATCAGTCGAAACCCTGAATTTAAAGCCGAAGGTATAACCGTTGTTTCTGATATCGAGGAAGCGAAACAAGCCGCTGGTGATGTTGAAGAGCTCATGATCATTGGCGGAGGAAGCATTTATAGTGCTTGCCTGCCTGAATCAAATTGCTTGTACTTAACTTTTATCGATCTCGATGTGGATGGCGATACCTGTTTCCCTAATTGGGGAGAAGGTTGGCAAGAGGTTCATAGTGAAGAGTATCGTGCAGATGAAAAGAATGCTCATGATATGCGTTTTGTGATTCTAAATCGCAACTGATCGCTTTGGGCAGGCATTGTGCCTGCCCCAAACCATAGTTAAATGGCGATAAGCGATGATCTACGCATGAACCGGGCAGGCACGTTCGAATCTTACCCCATCTTCCCAGCGGAGTAGTGTCATGCTATTTCCCCAGACACAACCAGTGTCTAAACCAATGACTTGCTCATCTTCATAACCCATCAGTGCGGCCCAATGACCAAAGATTATTTTTTTGTTAATCGGTGGGCGAGGGAGGGTGAACCAAGGTTTAAGATCACTCGAAGCGGCTTGTTCTGGCGAGAGCTTGCAATCCATGTCTAATTGCCCGTCAGGGTAACAAAAACGCATGCGGGTAAAGGCGTTGATGGTATAGCGGTAGCGCTCGATCCCCTGCAATGCTGAAGACCATTTGTCAGGGCCATTCCCATACATATTTTTAAGTAGCCAGAGGTAGTCTTCTCCTTGGAGAAGCCGTTCGACTTCGCGGGCTTGTTGATGCGTGGTCGCTAGATCCCACTGGGGGCTAATGCCTGCATGGCTCATCACGAGTTGATGCGTTGGGTGTTCGGCAAATAGAGGCTGATGACGTAGCCAATCAAGGAGATCATCGCGATCTGGGGCATCAAGAATGGCTTGGGTTTTGTCTTTGGCTTTACTTTTTGCAATACCATTGGCGACAGCTAATAAGTGAAGATCATGATTGCCGAGTACTGTTGTGGCTCGGTGACCTAGCCCTTTAACAAAACGGAGTGTTTCGAGTGATTTTGGACCTCGGGCAACGAGATCGCCAGCGAGCCAAAGTTCGTCTTGTTGCGGGTTAAAATTTGCTTGATCAAGTAGTTCGCAGAGATCGTCAAAACAGCCTTGAATATCACCGACAAGGTAAGTCGACATAGTTGCCCTTAATGGAGAATATTGGGGATGGAAAGACGAAATGGAGAAATTTCAGCGTTGAATTCATCGCCATGTTCATTAACCATGACATAGTGCCCTTGCATAACACCGAGGGGGGTCTCGATGATCGTGCCACTGGTATATGTGTATTCTTCTTTCGCAGGAATAAGCGGTTGCTCGCCAACAACGCCTTCACCTTCAATAACGAGTTTTTTACCATTTGCATCGGTGATAAGCCAATGCCTGCTAAGCAGTTGGGCACTGCCGCTGCCTAAATTAGCAATGGTGATGGTATAAGAAAACACATAACGCTGATTTTCTGGTTCAGATTGGTCTTCAATGTAGTGAGTGACTACACGGCATCTTATCGTAGGGGTCACAGTCGTTGTCATTGCTTTGCTTCCTTTCTAAAACTGCGCATTGGGCAAATGCCGAATGCGCGGGTTTATCAAATTAGGCGATGTGACAGCAGGGCCTATTTGTTGACGTGGTTGGCATCCAGCCAATTAGCCATACCTACAAACTGCTCTAGTGTCAGGTTTTCAGGGCGTAGGCCTGGGTTGATCCCAAGATTTTCTAGTTGCTCGGTGGTGAGCAATGCTTTGTAGCAGTTACGAATGGTTTTACGGCGTTGGTTGAAACCTTCTCGGCAGACACGATCTAACCATTTAAGGTTAGTACATGGATGCGGTAGCGTTTCATACGGTGTAATACGTACAACGGCTGAGTCAACCTTTGGCGCTGGTACAAATGACTCTGGCGGCACTTCTAAAACTGGCATAACGCGAGAGTAGTACTGAGCCATAACGGTCAATCGACCATAGGCTTTACTGCCAGGGCCTGCAGCTAAACGGTTAACCACTTCTTTCTGCAACATGAAGTGCATATCTTCAATATGCTCATGGAATGAGAAAAGGTGGAACATCAGCGGCGTCGAGATGTTATATGGCAAGTTACCAAAAATACGTAGCTTGTTGTTGGTCTTAATAAGCTGAGTGAAGTCGAAGCGCATTGCATCGCCTTCATGAATTGTTAGCTTACTGCCTAGATCAGGATGATTACGCAGGCGCTCAGCCAAATCACGGTCTAACTCGATAACCGAAAATTTATCAACCAACTTTCCGACAGGTTCGGTGATCGCACCAAGACCAGGGCCGATTTCAACCAGGTTTTGACCTGGAAGAGGGTTAATTGAAGACACAATGCCATCAATGATGTAAGGGTCTTTTAAAAAGTTCTGGCCAAAGCGCTTACGCGCACGGTGGCCTAAATGGACCTGATCGCTGCTCATGTTTGTTTTTCTACCAATTCAAGGGCGTGCGATAGCGCTGTCCAAAGGCTACCGGTGTCCGCCTGTCCGGTACCCGCGAGTTCCAGTGCGGTACCATGATCTACTGAAGTTCTGATGAAGGGCAGGCCTAACGTAATGTTGACAGATTTACCAAAGCCTTTGTATTTCAGCACTGGTAGCCCTTGATCGTGATACATGGCCAATACCGTATCAGCATCGGCCAAATATTTTTCTTGGAAAATAGTATCTGCCGGCAGTGGGCCGATCAAATTCATACCTTCCTGCTGGCGGAGCTGCTCTAGAGCCGGATTGATTACATCAATCTCTTCCGTCCCTAAGCAGCCATCTTCACCAGCGTGTGGGTTGAGCCCACACACATATATCTTAGGGTTTGCGAGGCCGAATTTGCTGACAAGATCAGCATGTAAAATTCGAATCACTTGCTGTAAGCGTTCCTCGGTCACCGCTTTTGATACATAGGCAAGAGGAATATGCGTGGTCACTAAAGCGACACGCAACCCTTCTGTTGCCAGCATCATCACTACTTGGTCTGTATCTGACTGCTGGGCAAAAAACTCGGTATGGCCGCTAAATGAAACACCGGCTCGGTTGATCGCCCCCTTATGTACAGGGCCAGTTACAACCGCAGCAAATTCACCGCTCATACAGCCGTCAGCCGCTTGTGTCAGAGTATGTAGTACATAATGACCATTTAGCTCATTTAACTCACCAGCAACGACTGGAGCCGCTAAATCATGGTTTGCGACTACTAACGTCCCAGCTTTGTGAGGCTGAGCGGGCAATGTGGCATCATATTGGATCACCTCAATGGGCAAACCCAATGTGGCTGCACGTTCTACCATAACCTGAGCATTAGCACAAATGACTAATTGCTGTGGCCAGTCTTGCTGGGCCAATGATAACACCAAGTCAGGCCCGATCCCTGCAGGCTCTCCCGGCGTGATCGCGATACGATTAACTTTGGTCATTATTTTCTTCCGGTTGCTCGATGAAAGCACCAGCACGCAGCTCTTGCAGCCAAGTCTGTGCTTCTTCATTGAATTTACGGCTAAACAGAATGCGATAAGCTCGGTTCTTTACTGCGGCATCGGTGCGGTCAACATCACGACGCTCAAGCACTTCAACAATGTGCCAGCCATGAACCGTTTTGAATGGTTCGCTGATTGTGCCTTTTGGTAATGTTTCTACTTTATCTTTAAATTCTGGTACGTATAAATCTGGCGTTTGCCAACCGAGTTCACCACCATTGGCTGCCGAACCAGGGTCAGCACTTAGCGCTTGAGCAACATCAGCAAAGGTACGTTCGCCTGCAATGATTGCGCGTCGTGCTTCCATCAATTGTCTTTGTGCTGCCTCATCGCTCAGAATTACCGATGTATTGACTAAAACATGACGTGCGTTGACTTCAGTGACCGATACCGTTTCTAAGCCTTCAACTTGATTGATTTTAAGGATGTGGAATCCGACACCGCTACGGAATGGACCGATAATCGCACCAGTACCGTGTGATTTTACTTGGTCGGCAAAAATGGTTGGCATTTCTTCTTCTCGCATCCATCCCCATTCACCGCCTTCTAAGGCTTTAGGGCCTTTCGAATAGCTATAAGCTAAATTGGCAAAATCAGCCCCATCTTGAAGCTCGCTGATAATTTGCTTAGCTTGGTCTGCAACTTTTTCACGTTCTGCGGCATTTGCCCCTTCTTCAACACGAAGCTGAATGTGGCTCAGGTTATAACGTACACTTTGCTGCTCTTGTTGGTTAAGCTGGTCGGCAAGCAACTCCACTTCTTGTGGCAAGATATTAATACGGCGACGTACTTGGATTGTACGAACTTCTTCAGCGGTAATGTCACGGCGCATTTGTTCACGGAACATCGAGAAGCTGATGTCATATTGAGCGAGATCGTGTTGCAGTTGTGCCACGGTTATCTGGCGCTCTGCAGCCATTTGAGCAATAGACTGATCAAGGCGTGTATCATCAACACGAATACCGAACTGCTCGGCTTGTTGAATTTGTAGTGTTTCAATGATCAATTTTTCCATAATTTGCTCTGAGAGTAGCTCCTCAGGTGGCAAAGGCTGGTTTTGAGCATCAGCATTCATGCGAACTGTTTTTAACATACCATCGACGTCACTTTGTAAAATCACACTTTCATTGACGATAGTGACAACGCGATCGAGTTCCTGTGGAGCGGCAATGCTTCCCGCAGTTAGCCCCCATAGAGCAAGGCCAAGCAGGCCAGACTTCCAATTATTCATATCATATTTCCATGTGGCGCGAAGGCGCAGTAAATCAAGGTTCTAGCAGCAAGCTACCAGTAACATTAGTTGTTTAGATAAAATGGACGACCGTAGCTAATTGAGTTTCCATCGGAGCTCGAACCAACTGCTGGCACACCCGCTAAGCCGAGTAAGCTAAATGAGATACTAAAGTTCTGCTCATACTCTGCAGCGCTGGTAGAAACATTACCTCGTGTTTTGAGGTACTCGTTATAGCCAAGGCTAATCATCCAACACGCAGTGCGGAAGTTCAGGGTGATTTGCCCTTCCAGCATTTGGTTTTCAGTCAGGTCATGATAGTAATCGCCACGGAGTGTAACGCCATCAGCAACGGGGAACCCGGTAGAGAAGCCCAGTTGAGAAATTCCGTCTTCGGTGTAGCGATCTAAATCGTCCTCATCAAGAACGTTTTCCAGTAAATAATCTCGAGAGATATAACGGTAGTTGATTTGACTGAAAAGGCCGCCTTCGCGGTATTCGAGTGCACCGTTGGCGAACTGGAGATCCTTTTTGTTGGCGTCATATTGCAATCCGCCATGGAAGAATAACCAGTCATCGTAGTTGAACTCAGACTCAAAAGCGGTCGCAGAGTAATTCGGCGTGACCTCATCACCGTCTTCTAGGTTACGCCCAGAGTCATTGAGGAAGAATATTTGTCCTACCGCGATGTTAAAGCGTTCCTTGAAGCCATTATCAAAGTAGCGCGAGGTTGCGCCGACAGTGAATTGGTTGGCAGCAGCGATGCGATCGACGCTTGAGTAGCGTTTGTCACGGAACAGGCCGTAGTAGTCGGTCTGCATCAGCGTTGTATCGTACGCGGCAAAAATATCATCTTGCTCAACGTCTTTCACGTATAGGTATTGGACTTGAGGTTCCAAACTTTGGGTATAACTCTCTCCCCAAAGTAAAGTATCACGCTCAAGATAAAGCCCGCTGTGGAGACGAATGCTCGGCACGGTGCGTGACGCTGTTTCTTCCAACTCTGGATTTAATGACGCATCGAAGTCCTGATTGTAATAGGTATACATCAGTTTGGCTTCGCTCGTCATGGACCACCATGGTGTTGCGTAGGGCAGCATTAGTGTTGGCTCAAGGTGAACACGATCAGCCGATGGCTTGCTTGAGTCATCATTTTCAAAGCGGCTGATGTGGCTGTTCATCTTAAAATCAAAACCATAAGGGATATCGTCTTGATAATAGTTAAACTCTAGCTGCGGCATGAGGCGGTAATTCGAGGATACGCCAAGGGTTAACGGCTGGAAATTACGCACCCTGAGTGTTGAATCCCAATTAAGATCTCGGTATGACACTTCACCCGTTTGGAGTAGGTTGTTATCTTCTCGATTACCAATACCGGAGCTAATATCAGAAAAGTATGTTGGATCGCTGACTTTGCTGTAGTCAACCTCGAAGAGCCAGTGCCCTTGATAAGAGCCGCGGTGAGACCAGTTAAAGGCCCAGCGTGAATCTTCTTCGGTCGCCAGCTTGTCATCACCTAAATACTCGCCCTCTAAGCTACCGCTGCCAAGATCGGTGAGGTATCGGAACTTAGAGTTCAGTTGTAGGCCACGATTGCTCATATACTTTGGCGTAATGGTCATGTCGTAGTTAGGGGCGATGTTCCAATAGAACGGGGCTTCCATTTCAAAGCCATCACGAGAGCCGAAGCTTACGGTGGGGTAGAGAAAACCCGTTAAGCGCTCTTTTCCGACAGGCACGCGCAAATATGGCATGTAGAAAACAGGGACATTGGCAATTTCAAAGCGGGCATTATACATATCTGCAAAAGGAGAATCGTTTTCTCGCTCAATGCTAGAGGCGGAAAACTGCCAGCTTTTATCACCCGGTGGGCATGTGGTATAGGTGCCGTTTTTCAAGCGGTAATAAGACAAACCACTTTTTGTGACCCTCTCTGCCTCGCCCCGGCCAGCTTCACAGGTCATGCTGTAGACGGCATTGTTCATTTCTGCGTCGTCGGTATCCAAATTATTTTGAATCCGATCTGAGTACACTTCGAGCGTACCATCATGATAATAAACATTACCTTCAGCCGTCACTATGTTCTCGGGCTGGCGTAGCGTGGCGTTGTCTGCGGCAACAGTGCGATTTCCTTGCTGCAATACTACATCGCCAGAGTAGGTCACTTTCTGGTTTGTTTTGGCTTCAGCATGATCCGCTGAAACAAAAATGGGCTCGTTGTTTGGGTCAGCTGGCATATCCTGTGGCGCAATACACACGCCACGAACCATTTCTAGTTCATCAGTGCCATCTTTGACCGATGAATGGTCATTAACCTCTTCATCGGTTGCAGGTGTTGCATAAGCCATTGTCGGGCCGAATAGCGCGAGGCTGATCATGGTTGCCAATAAGCTGCGGGAAGTTGATGACATCTAAATAAACATTCCTGTATTAAATTTTTTTTAGCGCATTTGTTATTGCTGACCGGGTTTTCACAAGCATTCCCGATAAATGCCAGCTATCATAATGCAAATTCTACCCGACGGCATCTTTTGGCGTTATTGTATCGGGTTTAATTTATTATAAATATTTCTAAATTTAGCAAATTACCAGAGAGTAGCGAATGCAAGTTTGGGGCAAAATCTTAGGGGCATTTTTTGGTTTCCTTCTAGGTGGACCATTTGGTTTGTTATTAGGTCTCTTTTTGGGGCATAAGTTCGATAAAGCACGATCAATAGTTTACCGAAGAAGAAGTTTTGCGGGGTTTGGTGGAAATCAGGCATCAAGTGCCGAGCGTCAGGCTGAGTTTTTTCATGCAGGCTTTGCGGTTATGGGGCATGTTGCTAAAGCAAAAGGGCATGTAACAGAAGATGAGATCCGAGTCGCCAGTGCCATTATGGATAGGATGGGACTTCATGGTGAATCTCGTCGTCAAGCCCAAAATGCGTTTCGTGATGGCAAAGAAGAAGGATTTCCACTCGAAGAGACATTGAGCAAAGTACGGACAGGCTGTGCGGGTCGAGCGGATTTATTACAGTTTTTCCTTGAGCTGCAAATTCAAGCGGCTTTTGCTGATGGCACGTTGCATCCGAGCGAGCGTCAACTGTTGCATGTTATCGCGCGGTATTTGGGGTTCTCAGAGCGCCAACTAGAGCAGCGCCTGCATATGCAAGAGGCTGCATTTCGTTTTCAGCAAGGTGGTTTCAACCAGCAAGGCGGTTTTCAGCAAGCGCCGACGCAAGATCAACTTGCTGATGCCTATGAAGTGCTTGGTGTAAAAGAAACGGCCACAGCGCAAGAGCTTAAGCGTGCTTACCGGAAACAAATGAATGAACATCATCCAGATAAGTTGGCAGCAAAAGGGCTTCCACCTGAAATGATGGAATTAGCAAAACAGAAGACTCAAGAACTACAGGCGGCTTATGATTTAATCCGCAAGGAAAAAGGGGTTAAGTAAACTTAGTCCATTTCATCGAGTTTGCGAGCTAATAAAAACGAGAGCTAAAGCTCTCGTTTTTTGTTTTTAAGTGATGACTCAGAGTCCCTATAAGGGCTATACCCTGTTTTGTGGCGTTCCCGCGGCAAAGGCGTTGAGGTTATCAACCAAGCGATCGGCGAGCCCTTGAATGGCGCTGTCAGAGCCCCAAGCGACATGCGGCGTTAGTAATAAGTTAGGTAGCTTGGCGTTGGCAATTAATGGATTGTCATGTGGGGCTGGTTCTGCTGTGAATACATCAATGCCAGCCCCTGCAATTGATCCTGACTTTAGAGCATCGACCAAAGCTTGTTCATCAATAAGGCCGCCGCGGGCGGTATTGAGCAGTAATGCGCTGCTTTTCATGCTTTCAAGTTCTGGTTTGCTAATCAGGTTCGTTGTTTGTTCTGTTAGCGGACAGTGCAGGCTAATTATATCCGCATGTGAAATGACCTCATCAAACGAGTGATACCCCTCGCGGCAGGTCGGTGCCCCTTTGCGTTCAGCAAATACGACCTTCATTCCAAGCGCCTTGCCTAAATGCGCCATTGCTTGACCAAGGCCACCGCTGCCAATGATCCCAAGCGTCGCACCTTGAATATCGCCAATAGGGTGAGTGAAAAAACAAAATTGTCCTTTTTCTGCCCATACACCATTTTGAATATCCTGATGGTAACCCATTAGATTACGGCGTAATGCAAACATCATCGCAATGGCGTGCTCAGGTACTGAACCTACCGCGTAGCCTTGAACGTTACTGACAATAATGCCGTTACTTCGGCAATAACCGAGGTCAACATTATTGGTGCCCGTGGCAGAAATCGCGATCATTTTAAGTTGAGGCAACTGGCTCAAGATGGTGGCATCAAGCACCACTTTATTGGTGATGACGATAGTGGCATTCGTCAAGCGTTCAACTATTTGCTCTGGCTCGGTTGCAGAGTGATCAATCCATTGATGTGGAAAGTTTGGGACGGAAAGCTGAATATGCTGAGGGATCGTGTCTCGGTCAAGAAAAACAATGGTTTCAGTTGCGGATGACGGCATAATTTGAGTCTGGGTATAGGGATAATAGTATCAGTTAACCTTACTTCTATACCTAGCCTCAATATGTCGTATCGAATTTTTGAACCAGCGCTAACTTTCTTCGTTTAACAGTGTGCTCTTCGGCGCTTCAGGGTAAAAATCACAAGGGGCAAACAGGTGCATTGGCTCACCTGTTGTTGGGTGGAAGAATGACAACTCCGCAGCGTGCAGTTGCAATCGCTCCGCCATGGCGCGCCCTTCTTCGTTGGCATAAAACCGATCGCCAAGAATGGGTTGACCGAGCGCTAAAAGGTGGACGCGTAGCTGATGCGAGCGGCCTGTTACAGGCCTTAAACGAACAAGGCTAGATTGTTCATCATGACTGAGCCGCTGGTAGTGGGTGACAGATGGTTTGCCATGTTCAAAGCAGACTTTTTGCTTAGGGCGATTGGGCCAATCACAGATCAGTGGAAGATCAACTGTGCCGGAGATTTGATCAACAACCCCATAGGTTCGGGCGTAATAAACCTTTTCAGTTTTGCGATCCTGAAATTGTATTTTTAGATTGCGTTCAGCTTCTTTATGCAAAGCAAGGATCATTAATCCAGAGGTGGACATATCCAGTCGGTGAACTAACTGGGCGTCAGGGTAATCTCGGATCACCCGGCTAAAAACGCTGTCATAGTGGATTGGATCTCGGCCTGGGTTAGAAAGCAGCCCTGATGGTTTATTGATAGCAATGAGATCATCATCGAGGTATAAAATATCGAGCCAAGGGTCGGTTGGTGGATGGTAATCCAATACGGGCAAGGGTTTCATCAAAGACCTGATCATCTAGTTGCGAGGGCGGGAATAATATCACAGCACGGTGAGTGCCCCCTAGCGTTGAGCATACTGAGATGGTTATTAGCAGGCATTAAAAAGCCGCCATATGAATGGCGGCTTTGAGTATTACATTGATTGATAAATTTAACCGTGGCTAACAACAATCAAGCGTAATGAATCAAGCTGTACTTGCGCTTTGGCAATGTAGCCTGTGAGCTCTTGGATTTGGTTTTCCAGCAGCTCTAACTCGTCATCACGAATATTCGGGTTGACCGCTTTCAGTGCCTGTAGGCGAGCAAGCTCAGCACGCAGGTTAGTTTCCATTTCGACTTGAGCGTTTTCGCGAACGGTAACCAGCTCTTTGGCAACAGCCTCTTCAGCATGCTCAATTAAGACATGAATGTCTTTTTGTACTGAGTTAACTAACTTGCTGCCAAGGTGGCGGTTAACTGGGCTTAACTGGCGGTTGAAGCCTTCGAACTCTACATTGGCCGACAAATTATTGCCTTTGGCATCAAGCAGAATACGAATCGGTGTTTTCGGTAAGAAACGACCAATACCCGATTGTTTCGGTGCTTGAGCGTCAACCACGTACACTAATTCAAGCAGTAGGGTGCCTGCAGGTAACGCTTTGTTTTTAAGTAGAGATACCGCCGTTGTCCCGACCCCTTCTGACAGTAGCAAGTCAATGCCACCTTGGATCATCGGGTGCTCCCAGCTGAGAAAGTGCAGATCTTCACGAGATATTGCAGTGTCACGTTCAAATGTGATGGTACAGCCGTCATAAGGCAAGCCTGGGTAGCTTGCCACCATCATGTGTTCCGATGGTGTAACGACAATAGCGTTCTCGCCTTTATCATCCTGATTAAGACCGATGGTATCGAATAGGCCCAATGCAAAGGCGACCAAATTGGTATCGCCATCTTTGGCACTGATCTGTTCAACTAGCTGCTGCGCTTTGTCACCACCGTTTGAGTGAATTTCCAATAGGCGGTCGCGGCCTTGCTCGAGTTTGCTCTTCAGTGTTTGGTGCATGGCAGCACTTTGCTCGATCAGAAGCTCAAGCTGTTCACCGCAAGGCTTATCACTTGCAAGTAGTGTGATCAAATCACTACTGAAAGCATCGTAGATAGCGCGACCTGTTGGACAGGTTTCTTCAAAGGCATTTAAACCTTCGTTGTACCAACGCGCTAGCAATGCTTGCGATGTCCCTTGTAGGTGAGGTACATGAATTTCGATATCACGTTGTTGGCCGATACGATCAAGACGGCCAATACGCTGCTCCAGAAGATCAGGGTTATTGGGAAGATCGAACATCACTAGCTGGTTGGCAAACTGGAAGTTACGTCCTTCTGAACCAATTTCAGAACAAAGCAGAACCTGTGCGCCTTCGTCTTCTTGAGCAAAGTAAGCTGCGGCTTTATCGCGTTCGATAATCGACATACCTTCATGGAACACGGTAGCGCGAATACCTTCACGTTCACGTAATGCTTGCTCAAGGGTTAATGCTGTTTGGGCGCGTGAGCAAATGACCAAAACTTTTTCTTGGCGATTGGCTTTTAGCATGTCTAGCAACCAGTTAACACGCGGGTCAAAGTTCCACCACGTTGCTGATTCGCCTTCAAATTCCTGATAAATATCTTCAGGGTAGAGCAGCTTAACAGCCTTCTGCTCTTCGTTCATTTGGCCACCCATCATCGCAGCGACACGCATTGCCGTTTGATATTGGGCTGGTAGCGCAAGCGGGTACATATTGAGGTGGCGTTGCGGAAACCCTTTGATTGCTGAACGCGTATTACGGAAAAGTACGCGACCTGTACCATGGCGATCCATTAGGTTATCGATCAACTCATGGCGAATGCTTTCTTGCTGCTCGGTATCAGCGTCATCGGCTTCAATAGTGCGAAGCATTGGAGTGATATCTTGTTCTGGCAGTAATTCAACAAGTGTATTTTTGGCATTATCATCCAGTATTTCACCCGATAGTAGGCGTGAAACGGCATCTGCAACAGGAGCATATTGACGCTCTTCCTCGACAAAGGCTTCATAGTCATAGAAGCGATCGGGGTCGAGTAAGCGTAGGCGGGCGAAGTGACTCTCATGACCAAGCTGCTCTGGTGTAGCGGTTAGTAGAAGTACCCCAGGGGTCTTTTCTGCTAATTGCTCGACAACTTGATATTGACGACTTGGCTTGTCTTCACTCCACTCTAGGTGATGGGCTTCATCCACAACCATTAAGTCCCAGTCTGCATCGAGTGCTTGCTCAAAGCGACGACGGCTCTTACGCAAGAAGTCGAGGGAACACAGTACATACTGAGCAGTATCGAATGGGTTCGCTGAATCAGCAAAAGCTTCAACACAGCGTTCTTCGTCAAAGATGGAGAAATAAAGGTTAAAGCGACGCATCATCTCAACCAGCCATTGATGCTGAAGTGTTTCAGGCACGAGGATCAAAATGCGTTCGGCACGGCCAGACAGTACTTGCTGGTGGATGATCATACCGGCTTCGATCGTTTTACCTAAACCGACTTCATCGGCCAGTAACACACGTGGCGCGTAGCGACGACCAACCTCATGAGCAATATAGAGCTGATGCGGGATCAGGCCTGCGCGCATGCCACAAAGGCCACGTAGCGGGCTTTTATGCTGTTCATATTGATTCTTAAGTGCTCGGTAGCGGAGCGCAAAGCGATCCATACGGTCGATCTGACCTGCAAAAAGCTTATCTTGTGGCTTGTTGAAGCGGATTTGGTTACTGAGGAAGATTTCACGCAACGTGACATCTTCTTCTTCGGTATCAGTACGCGTACCCACATACGTGAAAACACCGCCGTCTTCGTCGACACGCTCTACTTTCAGCGACCAACCTTCATGGCTTTCAACCACATCACCGACATTGAACATTACGCGGGTCACGGGAGCGTCATTTCGAGCATACAGACGGTTCTCTTCACAGGCAGAGAACATTAGGGAGACGGTTCTGGCATCAGCTGCAACAACAGTACCCAAACCTAAGTCACTTTCAGTATCACTGATCCAACGTTGACCCAAAGCAAATGGCATAGTGGTTAAAACCTTCTAATTATTTGATATTAAGGAAAATGCTAAACCGATGCGCTAGCATTTTTGAACTACACTCAAAGTAATACCGTACAACAGAAAGAAAACTTCCTGCTAATTGCAAGGTTGTCGGTATATAAGTGTAAGCCAGAATTCGCATCGGTAAAAAAGGGGAGTTATGTTACTGCATGCCGTGAGCAAGGTCACGGCTAAAGTGTCAAGAAACTCGCATTATCTAAGTGTCACATTTATTTAATTATCTCCGGTCTTTAATAGTAACAGCAGCGATTTGGCTGATGCTTCAAAAACAACAGTAATTTTTACTGTTAACTTATTACCAAGGAGGTACCTATGGATGACGTAGGACGGAAAGTCTTTGTACTAGACACCAATATTCTACTTCATGAACCCCTCGCTATTTATTCCTTCAACGAGCATGACGTTGTGATCCCGATGACGGTGCTTGAAGAGCTTGATCGCATCAAGGACAGTAAGCGCGATGTCGCCCGTGATGCTCGAGTTGCTATCCGCGCCCTAGAAGATATCTTCCACGATGCGACACCGGAACAGATAGCTGAAGGGATTTCATTTCACAAACAGGGAGGAAAATCAGGCACGATTGCGATCTTTGCCGATTACGAAGTGACAGAAACCGTGCATGCTTTTACCGATAAAGCCGGTGACAATCGGATTTTAAACGGTGTGCTCTACCTGCAAGCCCACTATGCGCCCCGTGAAGTGGTGCTTATTACCAAAGATATCAATATGCGACTCCGTGCCAAAGGGGCGGGTGTTTGTTTTGTTGATGATTACCGATCTGATCAGCTAATTGATGATGTGAAGCTATTAACCAAAGGTTTCCATAAGTATTCAGGGAATTTCTGGGAGAGGGTAGCCGAATGTCACTCGGAAAGCCGGGGACGCTCTACGCTGCATACCCTTCCGGCAGAATTATTTGAAGCCCCATTTGTTAATCAGTACCTAATCGATGAGGAGTCTGATTTTGCTGGGCGAGTACAAGCGATAAAGGGGGATACACTAACACTGAAAGATATCGGCCACGAACGGCTAATGCATCGTCAGGCTTGGGGGATCCACCCTAAGAATATTTATCAAGGTATGGCGATCGATGCCATGATGGATCCGAGTATTGATTTAGTGATTCTGACGGGCCCTGCCGGTTGTGGTAAAACCATCCTTGCGATGGCAACAGCGCTTGAGCAAGTTATCGAAAAAGGAATGTACGATAAAATTATCGTCACCCGAAACACCCCAGAGATAGCAGAGTCAATTGGTTACCTGCCGGGTACCGAAGAAGAAAAAATGATGCCATGGCTCGCCGCGGTGACCGATACGATGGAAGCCTTGCATCAGAATGATGTGTGTACCGATGGCTCGATGAAATACATTTACGATAAAGCCAATATCCAGTTCAAATCGATCAACTTTATGCGTGGTCGTTCTATCCAGAATGCATTTGTTTTATTGGACGAATGTCAGAATTTAACCGCCTCACAGATCAAAACCATTATCACCCGCTGTGGGGAAGGCACCAAGCTTGTCTGTTCCGGTAACTTAGCGCAGATTGACTCCAGTTACCTTTCTCCCGTCACCTCGGGCTTGACTTATATTGTCGAGCGATTCAAAAACTTCGAGGGTAGTGCCAACATTTACCTTAACGGTGTTGTACGTAGCCGTTTGGCCGAGTTTGCAGAAGAAAACCTATAGCCCATTTAATTGCTAGAGCTATAAAAAGGAGTGGTGCGTATGCATCACTCCTTTTTCTTTATACGAGAGATTGACGTTAACGTCCGAGGTAACGTTGCAGGGCTTCATGATTGGGTGATTCAATGACTTCTTTGGTTGGACCAAAAACGGTCACTTCTCCTTGTTCAATAAAGGCACATTTATCTGCAACCTTCACGGCATCCTCTGGGCTGTGGGTTACCATCAATACGGTTGTAGCTTGTTCTTTGGCCAGTTTTTTGACGAGCTCTAACATCTCTTTTCGCAGGGCAGGGTCTAGAGCCGAGAACGGTTCATCCAATAAAAGCAAGGGCCGTTGACGGATCAAGCACCGAGCCAACGCAACACGTTGGCGCTGGCCACCTGACAGTTGCTCGGGCAGACGGTCTAGGTAATTTTGAACACCGACCTTGGCGGCAGTCACCACAATGTTTTCTTTGTCATGATCCGTTAACTTCAACCCAGGGTGTAACCCTAGGCCGATATTTTCAAAAACGCTCAGGTGGGGAAATAAGTTATGTTCTTGAAATAAAATCGATAACGGCCTTTGTGCCGGGTGCTGATGCTCAATGAGCTTACCGTTAATGGTTAACTGACCACTATCAGGCGATAAAAAGCCTGCAATCATAGCCAGCAATGTGCTTTTCCCTGCCCCACTCGGTCCAAGTAAAGCAACAATTTCCCCTTGTTCGACATTAAGATCAAAACACAGAGTGGTTGAGCTTTCTCGTTGCGTAGGGTGTCGGTAGCTATGGCTTAATTGCTGAATGGTTAGCATGACGAGGTCCGAATGATCATTTTTTCAACTAGGCTAAATAACCCCAAACTAAGGGTTAGCAAGATAAGTGCGGCAACCGCTGCGGCATCCATTTGGTAGCTGCCTAGCAATTGAAATAAGTACAGCGGTAAGGTTTGAAAGTCATTACTGCCAAAGAGTGCGATGGCGCCGAGATCGCCCAATGAGAGAACGAAACCTATCGCCAGAGCTTGAGCGATAGGGGCTTTAAGGGCGCGCCATTCAACCAGTTTTAGGCGTGACAAACCTGACATACCAAGGCTTTGGCAGAGAGGTTCATATTGCTGGGCAACATGGAGCATTGGTTGACTTAGCGTTTTTAGTACATACGGCAGCGCCATTAGGGCATTAACGGTAACCACAACCCAGAAAGCCGCAGCAAAAGCATCGGTATACTGGCGTAGCAGTAAGAAAATTCCGGTGCTGAGCACTAAACCTGGCGTGACTAAAATGATGGTGCCAATAAGCTCAATGCCGTCTGCCCGCCACTTCTTACATTGAAGCCGCCACTGACGGCTGGTCAGCAAAATGGCGATGCCCCCTGTTAAGGCTAAAGCACATGACAATAGAGCTATTTGCAGTGAATTTAGGACGGCTTGCCATAGGCTTGGGGTGGTTAATAGTGCGATGGTTTGACTATTTATACCCGCGATGAATACTGCAATAAGGGGCGGTAAAACTAATACCATCGACAAAGCAATCCAAGTGCCGTCCCACCACTTTTCTCTTTTGCTATCAAAACAACGCGGTAGGTTTTTGGCAACGGATTGATTGGATGTTGGCAGTGGCTTGGCAAAGCGCTGGCTAAACAGCACCAAGCTACAGCAAAGCAGCATTTGCCATAGGGCTAAAATAGCACCACCAGCTAAATCAAAGTCGTAACGCAATGCTTGATAAATCGCGAGTTCAATCGTGGTTGCTTTTGGGCCTCCCCCGAGGGACATGATCACGGCAAAGCTGGTAAAGCAAAGCATGAAGATCAGACCAATCACATGGGGTAATTGTTGACGTAAGCGAGGCCAAGCGACGAGCTTGAATTTTTGCCAGCTTGATAGCCCAAGGTGGGTGGCTAATTGGTGCTGCTCAAAAGGGATACCTTCCAAGCTTTGCAATAATAAGCGAGCTGCAAGCGGTAAGTTCAGGAAAACATGTGCAAGCAAGATACCATTGAGGCCATAAATAGACAGTGATCCTTGCCAACCCCATGCTTGGAGGTATTGGTTTATTAAGCCACTTTTACCGTAAATGGCGAGTAAGCCAAAAACGGCGACCAAAACAGGCAGCACCAAGGTCATCGCAAATAACCGCAGCAGTAAAGCCTTACCCGGAAACTGCCGTCGCGACAGGGCGTAAGCCGTTGGAATGGCAGGCAGCACACTGAGTAAAGTCGACAACAAAGCTTGGATAAAGGTGAAGCGAGTGACATGGCGAAGGTAACTATCTTGCCATAGCGTGAGTATATTCAACTCAAGGGCTTCACCTACTAACGCGCTGAGTGCTGTCATAACGAGGCATAGGATCAGCCCGGCGGCGATGATGCCGGGCAATAAAGTGCGAATTCGGGTGTTCAAATGTGAGTGCCTACTATTGCGTTAGAGCTTGTTGCCACTCTCGTATCCAGTTTCGTCGCTGAGCCGAGACTTTATCTGCATCAAACTCTAGCGATGTGGCTGGGAGGGTAAGCTGTTCAAACCCTTCAGGCAGTGTTTGTTTAATGACGGGGTACATCCAATTGCCCGTAGGGATCACGGACTGGAACTCAGGCGTTAAGATAAAAGCCATGAATTTATCTGCCAGTGCCTGGTTGGAGCTGCTCTTTAATTTTGCGGCAACTTCGACTTGCATATAATGCCCTTCGCTAAAGTCAGCTGCCTTGTATTTATCATCGCTTTCCGCAATCAAATGGTAAGCGGGTGAGGTCGTATATGACAGCACCATATCAGACTCGCCTTTCAGAAACATGCTATAGGCTTCAGACCAACCCTTAGTTACCGTAACGGTTTTCTTGGCCAGTTGCTGCCAAGCTTCTGAAGACTTGTCACCGTAGATTGATTTTATCCATAACATCAGCCCTTGCCCTGGTGTTGAAGTGCGAGGGTCTTGGTAGATGATGCTGAGATCACCTCTAGCAACCAGTTCTTTTAGGCTTTTGGGTGGATTGGTGAGCTTGCTGCTGTCATACACAAAGGCAAAATAGCCAAAGTCATACGGAACGAAAGTGGTATCTGACCAGCCATTTGGCAAATTCACGTTGCTGGTATCAACTTGGTGTTCGGCCAGAAGCCCCGTTTTCTTTGCTTCGCTGATAAGATTGTTATCGAGTCCCAACAGTACATCGGCCTTGGTGTTCTTGCCCTCTAGGCGGACACGGTTCAGGATTGATACCCCATCATCTAACGCAATCATCTCAAGGTTACAATCACACTCAGCTTCAAATGCTTGCTTGATTGCTGGACCAGGCCCCCAGTCAGAAGCAAATGAGCTGTAGGTATACACGGTAAGGGTATTGTCTGAAGCCCAAGCGGAACTTGCTGCGATAGAAAGGGTAATGATGGGTAATAGCTGTTTCACGGTGCGCTCCTGATACTCTCGCATCCTGCAAGAGGAAGGTGGGTTGGGGAAACCCCAACGAAGACGAGCGCTATTGTAATGTGCCTACTATTTTGTTGCCAGCGCAAAACGGCGATTACTTACTACACGGCAAGATGCTTAACGCACTTCATTTAATGACCAATTGTAGTCATAACGCACCTTATTGAGCTGAATCGTTGCGCCTTGATGATATTGATTGATGTGGTCTTGTAGCTGAGATGTGTCACCAAAATCACTGCTATACCAATCGTAGATCGATGACAAGCGAGTACTTGTTCCTGTGGTACTCACGCCTTTACTGCTGTTGATAAAGCGATGTGCGGCTTGCTCTAGCAATGATCCGTTGTTTTTAGAGGTAAAGGCTGTCGGTAGCAGATCAGGGCAGCCGAGGCTGGCACAATTCACGGCATAGTGAATGCGAGGATCTTGCCAGATCGGGCGTAAGATCCGGTGTTCAATATCATTCAGGGAAAGCTTCTGTCCACTGATGGTGATCAGTTTTTCATTCCATGGCCCAAAACTAAAAAAACCGCCTAATTTGGTGATGGATTTTACGGGGTAATTGTCGAGGATCAGTTGGACGGTCATCGCATTGTAGAGATTTACCCAGTAGGCAAACTGTTCATTACGATTCAATTGTCGGGGATCTTTATCAGCCAGATCGCGGATATAACGACTTAATTCATACCTATCATTTTGACTCACTGCTTGGTAGCGAAAGAGAGTTTGGTTTGGCTGAACCTTGAGGTATTTATCAAGCAGTGTTTGCCAACGCTGGTGGTCAACAATTTGCTGACTGGATGCATTGTTTGTTTGCCAATAAGCCCAGAGCTCGGCCTTGGGAGCCGCCAGTGAGAATGTGGAAGTGAGTAGCAGTAAACAGGCGACGAATAGGCGCATGAGAAATCCTTAGTGTTAGCTTGCTGGCTTTTTTGTTACTAACCCAGATTGGTGTTAATTATATATGACCTTGGTTTATCAATATTTATTTCATCATTAGATAAAAAAACACCCCAGCATTAGCCGAGGTGTTGATAGTTTATTAGTTCAGGCAATTATGCAAGAAAAGCAGGGATGTTCTCTTCATAAGCTGAAATTTTACCTTCATGCTGTAAGGTCAGGCCGATGTTATCCAAGCCGTTTAACAGACAGTGGCGACGGAATTCATCAATTTCAAAGCTGTACTGTTTGCCGTTGGCCGTCACTTGCATTGCTTCTAGATCAACCGTCACTTCCGCGCCTTCATTAGCTTCAACAAATTGGAAGATCTCATCAACTTCTTGATCGGTTAGGCGAACAGGTACCATTTGGTTATTGATTGAGTTGCCATAGAAGATGTCAGCAAAGCTCGGTGCGATCATCACTTGGATACCGTAATCAGCTAATGCCCAAGGTGCGTGTTCGCGAGATGAACCGCAACCAAAGTTTTCGCGAGCTAGCAAGATGCTTGCACCTTGATAGCGTGGGGCATTCATCACAAACTCAGGGTTTGGCTGTTTGCCTGCATCATCAAGGAAACGCCAATCATTGAATAGGTGCTGACCAAAACCGGTGCGAGTTACTTTCTGTAAAAACTGCTTTGGAATGATGGCATCGGTGTCGACGTTGGCGGCATCCAATGGAACAACCAAGCCAGTATGTTGTTTAAATCCTGTCATTGTTTCGTTCCTTTTCTCAAGCAGTTACTGCAACGTTATCTAGTTCACGGATATCGACAAAGTGACCAGCACATGCCGCTGCTGCAGCCATGGCAGGGCTGACTAGGTGCGTTCGGCCATCACGGCCTTGGCGACCTTCGAAGTTACGGTTACTGGTTGACGCACAGCGCTCGCGAGGACCAAGGCGGTCATTGTTCATTGCTAGGCACATTGAACAGCCAGGTAAACGCCATTCGAAGCCTGCTTCGATGAATACCTTGTCTAAACCTTCTTTTTCGGCTTGTGCTTTTACTTGCTCAGAGCCTGGGACAACAAGCGCTTGAACATTTGCTGCCACTTTACGGCCTTTAGCGATTGCAGCTGCTGCGCGCATATCTTCTATGCGTGAGTTGGTGCAAGAACCAATGAAAACTTTATCGATACTGAAATCAGACAGTTTTTTACCTGCTTCTAAGCCCATGTAAGCCAGTGCTTTTTCGGCAGATGCTTGCTCTACTGGATCAGAAAAGTCTGTCGGGGTTGGAATTGGCTGGTCAACGGCAATCACTTGCCCTGGGTTTGTACCCCAAGTTACCTGAGGTTTAATGTCTTTCGCTTCTAGGGTCACGACAGCATCAAATTGTGCGTTGGCATCCGTTTCCAGAGTCTTCCAGTATTCGATAGCGGCATCAAGATTGCCGCCTGTTGGTGAAAACTTACGATCTTTAATGTAATCAAACGTGGTTTGGTCTGGTGCGATTAGGCCTGCTTTAGCACCTAACTCAATGGCCATGTTGCATACCGTCATTCGACCTTCCATCGTTAGATCGGTAATTGCTTCACCACAGAATTCAACTACATAGCCGGTACCACCTGCTGCGGTCGTTTTGCCAATGATCGCCAGTACGATATCTTTTGCGGTAATGCCTTCCGCAACTTTGCCTTTAACCTCGATTTTCATGGTTTTGGCGCGTGCTTGCTTCAGGGTTTGGGTGGCTAGAACATGCTCAACTTCAGACGTACCAATACCAAATGCTAATGAACCGAATGCACCGTGAGTTGCGGTATGCGAATCACCACAAACAATGGTCATACCCGGTAGGGTAATGCCAAGCTCAGGCCCCATGACATGGACGATACCTTGGTACTTGTGGTTAAGGTCATACAGAGTGACGCCAAATTCTTCACAGTTTTTGGCCAGTGTTTCCATCTGAATACGCGCCATTTCACCAGACGCATTAATGTCTTTGGTCTGCGTCGATACATTGTGATCCATTGTGGCAAATGTTTTGCCCACTTGGCGTACCTTACGGCCTTTTTCTCGTAGCCCGTCGAATGCCTGTGGTGAGGTCACTTCATGTACTAGGTGGCGGTCGATATATAAAATCGGGTTTTCGCCTTCAGCGGCGACCGCAACGTGGGCATCGTAGACTTTTTCATATAGCGTCTTGGGCGCTTTGTTATTTGACATTGCTCTTGCTCCTTATTGCAGTCTTAGGCTTGACGAATGTACTGGGCAATCTTATCGCCCATTTCACTGGTGCTTAGAGCTGGGGTATTCCCTGCTAAGTCAGCGGTTAACTCACCCGCTTCCAGTGCTTGTGATACCGCTTGCTCGATAGCGCGAGCTGCATCGTCTTCACCTAAGCTATAGCGCAGCATTAGTGCCGCAGATAGGATTTGAGCAACAGGGTTGGCGATGTTTTTACCTGCGATATCAGGCGCAGAACCACCTGCTGGTTCATACATGCCGAATTTTTCTTGGTTTAGGCTGGCTGAAGGAAGCATGCCCATAGAGCCGGTGATCATTGCACACTCATCAGAGATGATGTCGCCAAAGATGTTAGAACACAGCATCACATCGAACTGTGACGGATCTTTGATCAACTGCATGGTCGCATTATCAATGTACATGTGGTTTAGCGTGACTTCTGGATAGTCTTTCGCGACTTCTTCAACCACTTCACGCCATAAGATAGAGCTTTGTAGTACATTCGCTTTATCAATTGAATACACATTTTTTTTACGTAACATTGCAGATTCAAACGCGATACGGGCAATGCGTTCAATTTCGTAGCGGTGATACACCTCGGTATCGTACGCTTTTTCTTGTGGACCTTCGCCTTCACGCCCTTTTGGCTGACCGAAGTAGATGCCACCTGTTAGTTCACGTACAACGACAATGTCGAAGCCGCGTCCTGAAATATCGGCACGTAGTGGTGAGAATGCCTCTAGTCCACTGTGGATTTGTGCTGGACGTAGGTTACAGAACAGTTGGAAATGCTTACGCAATGGTAGCAGTGCCCCACGCTCAGGTTGATCGTTGGGTGCAAGGTGCTCCCATTTTGGACCACCTACCGAGCCAAATAGCACCGCGTCTGAGTCTTCACAACCTTTCAATGTTGCATCTGGAAGCGGACAACCATGGTTATCGATAGCAATGCCACCAACATCATATTCGTTGCAGGTCAGGGTGAAACCAAACTTTTCTTGAACGGCATCCAGCACCTTGTGTGCTTGTTGCATTACTTCTGGACCAATACCGTCACCCGGTAAAACGGCAATTTTATATGTACCTGCCATGGTTATACTGTCTCCATTTGGGATTTCTGTTTAATTTCTTCAATTTGATCAGCGCGATGAATACTGTTGATCACGTGTAGTAGGGCTTGGCCTGATGCTTCAACGATATCTGTTGCTAGACCAGTACCGTGGTATTTACGGCCTTTGTAGTTGGCAATAATGTCAGCCTGGCCTAGGCCGTCTTCACCTTCACCTTTCGCGGTTAGGTCGAATTTATCCAATACAATGTCGTAGCCGGTTAAGCGGTAAATGCACTGGTATAGCGCATCAACAGGACCATTACCGACAGCAGCTTCACATTTCTCTTCATCACCACATAGCAGTTTGATGCTGGTGGTGGCCATTACGCTACCTGATTGTACGCTTAGGTAATTCAGTTTGAAGTAGTCATCTTCATCGCGCAGGTTAGCAAAATGCATTAGGGCTTCTAGGTCATAGTCGAACACTTGGCCTTTGCGGTCGGCAAGTTTTAGGAAGTCGGCATATAGCTCGTCTAGGTTGTACTCGTTTTCGGTATAACCCAATGTATCCATATGGCTTTTCACTGCGGCACGGCCAGAGCGTGACGTTAGGTTCAAGGCTTGGTTCTTAAGACCAATTGTCTCTGGGGTCATGATCTCGTAGGTGTTCTTGTTCTTCAGCATGCCATCTTGGTGAATACCTGATGAGTGGCTAAAGGCGTTGGCTCCAACAATGGCTTTATTCGCCTGGATAGGCATATTACAAAGCTGGCTAACCATCTTGCTGGTGCGGTGAATTTCATCATGCTTAAGGTTGGTGTGAACACCTAGGAAGTCTGCGCGTGTTTTGATGATCATCGCGATTTCTTCCAGTGAACAGTTACCTGCCCGCTCACCTAATCCATTGATAGTCCCTTCGACTTGACGGGCACCCGCTTGAACGGCAGCCATCGAGTTCGCTACCGACATCCCCAAGTCGTCATGACAGTGCACAGAGATAATGGCTTTGTCTATGTTCGGAACACGTTCGAATAACTGGCTAACGATACCACCAAACTCATTGGGTAAGGTGTAGCCAACGGTATCAGGAATATTGATGGTGTTCGCACCCGCATTGATTGCGGCCTCTACCATACGGCATAGGTTATCAATTGGTGTACGACCAGCATCTTCACAAGAAAACTCAACATCGTCGGTGTAGTTACGCGCCCGTTTTACTGCTGCGACACCCATTTCAATCACATCGTCATAGCTACGGCGCAGTTTGTCTTGAACGTGGACGGTTGAGGTTGAGATGAAAGTATGAATACGGAAAGCTTCAGCGACCTTTAGCGATTCGGCTGCCACATCAATGTCTTTGGCAACCGCACGAGAAAGTGCACAAATTCGGCTATTTTTAATGTGCTTAGCAATGGTTTGAACTGACTCAAAGTCACCCGGTGACGAAATTGGAAAACCGGCTTCAATCACATCAACGCCTAGGCGCTCAAGGGCATAGGCAATTTGTAGTTTTTCTTTTACCGTCAAGCTGGCTGATAACGCCTGCTCACCATCACGCAAAGTGGTATCGAAAATAATGACTTGATCTTTCATTGCAACTTCCTTTCGTTCGCCTGCCTGTATTGGCTTAGTCTGCATCCGCTTGCGCTGGCTTCGTAATATGAAAAAACCCGCGCTGACTGCGCGGGTTTTTTGAATTCTTAGTGGTGTTTCCCACCCATAAGCTACCCGCGCAAATTATTCACGATAAGGAGGAGGCCTAGGAGCATTGAGAAACGTTTTTTCATAATTGAAATATATCCACAAAGTTGATTAACAAATGAATACCAAATAGACAGTGCCAACGTCAACCACTAATTGCATGTTTATTTTGTTTTTGTGGTTATTAAGTTGATTATTAACACTATGGGCAGATATCAGACCAGTTGTATTCAATGAGAGGGTATAGCTCCAGTGAATGTCTGGCGCCGCTATTCATAACAAGAAGGCTACGTGAATTGTTTTTTATTTGTTAATTCCGTCACTTTTGACTTCAGAGAGTAGCGTATAGTTAATTAATCACTTGTTTAAATAGCAGCTAATTATTCTGATTCTCTTGCTTGCGTGATGAGCTAAAATTCATCGGTTGATTAATTAATATTGACTTGGCAACAAGTTTAAAAAGGTGGAGTGATGGCTGGAAAAGCGGGACGCCCTGTTGGTGAGTCTGATGCTCGTGAGCGGTTGATTGATGAGGCGAGAAAGCTGTTCGTCGTTTTACCTTACAGTAAGGTGTCGACGCGGATGATCGCCGCAAGAGCAGAAGTGAACGTGGCGTTGATCCGATACTATTTTGCCAATAAAGCCGGTTTGTACGAAACCATGTTGCGTGAAACGATCGCGCCAATACGGGCGCAACTAGAAGTGGTACAAAATAAAGGGGATTTTGACTCTTTGGGTGATTTGATGCGTACTTATTATCGGATCATGGCACCTAATCCTGATATGCCAAAATTGATTGCTCGTTCGATGATGATGGAGCCCACCGATCTCCAGCGTCAAACGATGGAAAAAATATTCAAAGATGTTGCCCGTCCAGCCGCTGATCTTATGTTTCGACAGCTTCAAGAGCAGGGAAGATTGCACCCTGATGTGTGCCCTGAAAAGGCCAGAATGAGTTTCATTAGCCTGATGATATTCCCATTTCTATCTCCCCCGTCAATGCTTGAGCTTCAAGGGGTTGATATGAATGAAACCTATCTATCTGAGTTAGCTGAGCACAATGTTAATTTGTTGATACATGGACTGTTGATGCCAAAGGAAAAGGAAGAGAGTTAACCATGTTGAAAAACCGAAAGCTTCTGATAGTACCAGCGGTTCTGCTTGGTGTACTGATATTGGTGCTGGCCATTAAGTTACGTCCTTCCCCGGAAGTTAAGCCTGCACTCGAGCGGGCTCGCGTGGTTGATGTTATCAGCTTACAGCAGCAATCAATTGCGCCAGAAGCGGCTGGCTTTGGCCGTGTCGCCCCGAAAGTTGAATGGTTGGCAATTGCCGAGGTCTCGGGGAAAGTCGTCTATCGACACCCTGATTTAAATAAAGGCCGTGTATTAGATGCAGGCACAGTACTGCTAAAAATTGATCCGCTGGACTACGAATTACTGTTGGCACAAGCAAAGGCTGATGTCAGTGCGAGTCAGGCTCAACTCGCTAAATTAGCCCAAGAAGAGCAGAACCTTAAAACGACGCTTAAAATTGAAAAAAACCGTTTAGCGATCAGCCGAAAAGAGTTAGCCCGTAAACAAGAGCTACGCGTAAAAGGGCTGACATCACAATCAGCAGTTGATTTAGAACAGCAGAATACTTTATCAAATCAAAAGGCTGTACAAGACATTGAAAATCAGCTCATTATCTTACCGAATGAAAGAAAGGTAACAGTCGCCCAGTTTGAAGTGAATCAATCTAGAGTGACTGAAGCGGAAAGATCGCTGGAGAAAACGGTGATCACCTTGCCCATTGATGCAAGGATATCGAGTGTTGATATCGAACAAGATCAAGTCGTAAACAGCCAACAAACAATGGTGATGGCGCATGGTATCGATATGGTAGAGATCGATGCGCAGATCGCACTGCATGATATGCAAGTATTAGCGTCCAGTTTAACGCAATATACGGCTCACGCAGACGGTCGCCCTCGAGCCGACCAACTGGATTTAAGTGCCAATATTCAATTGTCTAGTGGGGACTTCGTGCAGCAGTGGCCTGCGAAAGTTGCCAGGATCAGCGACACAGTTAATGCCAATCAAGCGACGGTTGGGGTGATTTTAGAGGTCGTTCAGGATTATAGTCAGTTATCCCCAGAGACTGCGCCGCCCCTGGTAAACGGTATGTTTGTTGAAGCAAAACTGTCGGGGCAAAAGAACCCTCATTGGGTGATCCCTGAACGAGCGTTGCATGGTGATAAAGTCTACTTGGTTGAAAGTGATAGTAGCCTGAAAATTCAACCCGTTACCGTGCTTTTTCGTCGAGGCGGGCAAGTGGCTATTAGTGGTGATCTAGCTTCAGGAGTACAGCTTGTACTCAATGATCTCTTGCCTGCAGTTGCGGGCATGGCATTAAAGGTCATTACCCTTGACGGAAAATCGATTGAAATGGCGACAGAGCAGGAGCCGGAATCATGATTCGGTATTTCTCTCGTCATCCGACAGCCGCTAACTTAATGATGCTGGCTCTATTGTTATTGGGCCTAGTTTCATTACCTGAGATTAAACGTGAAACGTTTCCTGAATTTGCACCGCCTTATATTATTGCCTCGGTTGTCTATCCAGGCGCTTCGCCACAAGAAGTGGAAGAAAGCATCTGTATGCGGATGGAAGATGCCGTTGATGGATTAGCCAATATTGTTGAAACTCGTTGTGAGGCTGTGGAAGGTTCTGCATCGCTGATCCTTAAGCTGGCCAACAGTGATGTGGTTTCGCGAATGTTGGTAGATGTACAAACCCAGATCAATGCAATCAACGACTTTCCGGCAGAAATTGAATCGCCGATGGTTCGAGAGTTAGACTGGAATGAACCTGTTGTTGATGTGGCGATTAAAGCCGACACGAGTCTGCCACACTTAAAAGCTTATGCAGAGCAGTTAAAGCGCACTCTAAAACTCGATTATGGGGTGTCGTTGGTAGAGGTTAGTGGTTTTTCTGATCATCAGCTGAGAGTTGAACTCGATGAGGTCGCGATTCGCCAGCTGGGACTCAGTGTTAGTGAAATTGCGGATAGACTCAGCCGTCAAAATATCAAGTTGCCAAGTGGTAATATCGAGCTTGCCGACCGTAACTTACTGCTCCGTTTTGATGAGCAAAAAATCACACCTGATACCATCGCGCGTACTGTTATCGGTGCCGATACCCTCGGCGCCGTGATCCGTCTTGGTGATGTAGCAACCATCACTGACCGTTTCGCCCTTGATGAACAAAAAGTGTTGTTTGATGGGGTGCCATCAGCAATGTTGCGGATCAGTAAAAATAAATCAGACGATGCCCTGAGGATCAAAGAGCGGGTCGCCGCGTTTGTTGAAGCAGAAAATCAACATGCTCCGACGGGGGTAACATTAACGCTGACCAACGATCTGTCTTCACTATTGTGGGATCGTCTAACCATGATGGTCAAAAATGGTTGGCAAGGGGTTGTTTTAGTTTTTGCCGTTATGTGGTTGTTCTTCTCGTTCCGCTATTCGTTCTGGATTGCGGCAGGGCTGCCCGTTGCTTTCCTTGGCAGCATGTATTTGATGGCAACGTTTTCCTTATCGATCAATATTATGTCTTTGGTTGGCTTATTAATGGCCATCGGGATCATGATGGATGATGCGATAGTGATCTCTGAGTCAATTGCATCGCATATTGATCGAGGGCAAAAGATCCAAGATGCCGTGTATAACGGCGTGAAAAAGGTATTACCAGGCGTCGTGTCATCTTTTCTTACGACCATTTGTATTTTTGGTAGTTTGATCTTTCTTGATGGGGAGATGGGGGCGGTGCTTAGAGTCGTACCGCAGGTGCTCATTCTGGTGTTATCGATCAGTTTAGTCGAAGCTTTCCTCATTTTACCTAGCCACTTAAGCCACTCTCTGAAGCGCCAATCACAAGAAAACCAGCCCCCTAAATGGAAGCAGCGTTTTCTTGCGCGATTTGATCGCTTTCGGAATGAACAACTGGTTCGAATGGTGACGGCTGTTGTCCAGTGGCGCTATTTGTTTGTGGGCGGTGTCATTGGTTTATTGTTTGCGTCATTTGCTTTGTTAGCGGGAGGCGGGCTGAAGTTTGTGGGTTTTCCAGAACTGGATGGCGATATTGCTGAGGCGAGGATCATTTTACCGCCAGGGTCGACCTTAAGCCAAACGGAAATGGTGGTGGCTGAAATTGTGGACTCGGCCAAACGGGTTGGTGATGAGTGGAGCGAGCGTAATGAAGGCGGTACGGCGCTCGTTAAAAATATTACCGAGCAATTTAATTTCAATGCAGACGCTGATGAAAATGGTCCACATGTCGCGACGATTAGGCTGGATTTGCTTAGCGCTGAAACTCGAAAAAGTCTGGTTGATGATTTTATCGATGCATGGCGAGAAGATGTTGGAGAATTAGCAGCACCTGTTGCCTTGGTGTTTAAGCAACCAGCCATGGGGCCGGGGGGGCGTGCAATCGAAGTACGCATGCAGCATGACGATCTGGCGATGCTTAAATCGGCGTCGATTGATACTCAGCAGTTCTTCAATGAATTCGAGGGGGTTTCTGGGGTACTGGATGATATGCGGATGGGGAAACCCGAAGTGTTAATTCGGCTGCGCCCGGGGGCAGAATCATTCGGTGTTGATGGTCAAATGATCGCTTCACAGTTGCGGGCGGCGTATTTCGGTCAAACTGCTGATGAAATTCAAATTGGACCCGAAAATATTGAAATCGAAGTGATGTTCAATAAAGAAAAGGCGGGAAATTTACAGACGCTGACGAGTTTTCCCATTGTATTGTCAGATGGTAGCCAGATCCCACTTGCTTCGATTGCGATTTTAGAGCATCAACGAAATTATGTTCGTATCCAACGAATTAACGGCCTGCGTACACTCAGTGTTTATGGTGACTTACAAGAGAGCGTGATTAGCTCTGGTGAAGTACTCAATCAATTTAAAACAAAACTGATGCCGAAGTTGAAACAACAATATCCTGGGCTTCGATTCGATTTTGAAGGCGCGGCTAAAGATACAGCTGAAACAGGGCAATCAATGGCGACGGGCTTTATGCTTGGGATCTTTGGGGTGTTTGTGATCTTGAGCTTTCAATTTAGAAGCTACCTTGAGCCTTTTGTGGTCTTACTTGCCATTCCATTAGCTCTAATTGGGGTTTTTTGGGGGCACTGGTTATTGGGCCATCCGTTGAGTATGCCGAGTATGATGGGTTTTGTGTCACTGGCTGGTGTGGTCGTGAATGACTCTATTTTATTGGTGCAATATATCCGCCATCACCTTGATGAGGGAGACGATATACAGCGCGCGGTTGTGCAGGCAAGCCGAGAGCGATTCCGAGCCGTATTCTTGACATCATTGACCACCGCAGCAGGGTTACTGCCGTTGATGCTAGAAACGAGTTTACAAGCGCAGGTGATCAAACCTTTGGTGATTTCAATTGTATTTGGCATCTTCACCTCGACCTTGTTGGTTTTGTTTATGATCCCTGCGGCTTATGTCATTTTGGCTGATTTTAAATTGATCCATAAGCATGAAAAGTTAGCTGCTGTTTAACGGTTTTATTTAACTTAAGTCTTTAGCGGCTATCAGGGTATCCCCTGATAGCCATTGTCATTATCCTTCCTCTAAACCTTCACTACGCTGTCATATCGTTTTTCTAATCTGAGCATAAATCAATCAGACAGGATCCGATCATGATCGTACTAGCTCCGATTCAGCGCTTAGATTTTGCATTCTCGGCATTATGCCTTTGTCACCGATTTAATCATCAAGTCGCCCGGATCAGTCGAGCGATATCCCATACCGGAGACGGCCACCTTTATATTGTCTTTGGGGTATTGGTCTGGGTACTTGATCCACTGCAAGGGCACCAAGTCCTAAAAGTGGGGCTAATGGCATTTGCTCTTGAGCTTCCGGTGTATTTACTGCTGAAAAACAGTTTTAAGCGCTCTAGGCCTAAAACGTTTCCCAGTTTCATACAGCCGTCAGATAAATACAGCTTACCCTCAGGGCATACTGCTGCTGCATTTGTAATGGCATCTTTGATCACCTCATTTTATCCAGAGTGTGCTTGGTTTATTTGGCCTTGGGCGGTTGCGATTGGATTTTCGAGGGTGTTGCTTGGGGTGCATTACTTAAGTGATATTTTTGTTGGGGCACTGCTTGGTGTTGTGTGCTTTGAATTGGTTAGTTTGGCATAGGTGGCAACGATGAAAATTCTATATGGTGTACAAGGCACGGGCAATGGACATATCTCTCGGGCGCGAGAAATGGCTCGCGCATTGGGTGAGGTCGGCGCTGAGGTTGATTTCCTGTTTTCAGGCCGAGCGGAAGATCAGTATTTCGACATGGATTGCTTTGGAGATTACCAAACACGACGAGGGCTAACGTTCGTGACTGAAGACGGTCAATTGAATCAATGGAAGACGCTAACGCAGAATCGCCCATTGTCATTATTTAGGGACGTACAAAAGCTTGATTTATCGAGTTATGACTTAGTGCTTAATGATTTTGAACCTGTTTCGGCATGGGCTGCTCGTCGACAGAAGGTACACTGTATTAGTCTGAGTCATCAAAATGCTTTTCTTCACGATGTGCCGAAGGTTGAAGAGCGCTGGAGCGACCGTTTGATCACCCGCTATTTTGCCCCATCGTCATTGCAACTAGGGGTACATTGGTATCACTTTAATCACATGATTTTGCCGCCAATTGTCCCTTCAAGTGAGCATGCGATAATTAATGATGGCTCAATATTAGTTTATTTACCTTTTGAGCGTCTCGATACCGTTCTTCATCTACTCACTCGATTTAATGAAACTAAATTCTATTGCTTTCACCCAGAAGCAAAACAAGATGAAGAGTATAACAATGTAAGTGTTCGCCAACTGCACCGTGAGCATTTTCATCATCATTTACATACTTGTAGTGGTGTTATTGGTAATGGTGGCTTCGAGTTGCCTTCAGAGGCAATAAGCCTTGGGAAAAAGTTATTGTTAAAGCCATTGCATGGTCAGTATGAGCAACAGAGCAATGTGATGACTTTAGAATTGATGGGGTTAGCACAATCTATGCAATATTTATCGCCATCATCAGTTCGAAATTGGCTGGATAGTAAGCCGGTCGGGCACGTTAATATTCCTAATGTCGCAACGGCGGTGGCTAAATGGTTAATGGCAGGTGACTGGTATCACTGTGATGAATTATGGCAACAGCTTTGGTCACAAGTTGAATTCCCTGAAACTGTCGAAGATGCGGTACTGGAAATCCCTCCCGTAAGAGGTGAAATTCGACATCGAACATTAATCACTGGGAGTTATTAAATCTCTTTTTAAGAAGAAAAAGGGGGGCTTAAGTGCTGAAGGTGCGAGCGATTTAACGCGTACAAAGCACTTATAATTATACCTTTATTTTATTTATAGATATTTTAGAACGTTTTACATGTGACTTAATGCTTTGATATCTAAGTGTTTGTATTCTGAATTCACGTTTTCATATGACACTGTTAGTTTTTACTCGTACCCGCCTATTTATTTCATCAATCTATTTGGACAATACTTGCCTCTCCCATCATGGGAAACAGTCTTCAGGGCTTTGGATGAGCTCTATTATTTATTGGTGGCATTATGGATTTTGCCCTAACAATTCGTTCAGATTAGAGGCAAAAACATGGCTCGAAGAAGCTCTTCTATTCACTCCGCTGATGGTTATAGTTTGGAATCAAACTTGCGTAGCGTTGACTTAAATTTATTGACTGTCTTTGATGCCGTCATGCAAGAACAGAACATTACTCGAGCAGCTCATAGCTTAGGTATGTCGCAACCCGCAGTGAGCAATGCCGTTGCTCGCCTGAAGGTCATGTTTAACGATGAACTGTTCATCCGCCATGGTCGTGGTATTCAACCTACCCAGCGTGCGAAACAGCTGTTTGGCCCGCTACGTCAAGCGCTTCAGTTAGTGAAAAACGAGTTACCGTCATCGATTTTCTCACCAGAGACATCGACACGGACCTTTAAGTTAGCCATTTGTAGCCCTTCGGATATGCGCTTTGCTCCGCGCATATTGCGTAATGTTTCCGATCAAGCGCCGCACTTACGCATGCAATTAGAAGCTGAGTTTGATGCTGAACTAACGCAAAAAATGCGCTATCAGGAAATTGACTTTGTTATCGACTATGTTCGTTTCGATGAACCGGGTTTCTGCAGTACCGAACTGTTTAGCGATGAACTTGTCGTGATAGCAGCAGGTAACCACCCTCGTCTTGGTAATACGATTTCAGAGTCTGAGTTTGCAACAGAAAAACACGCGGTCATGAAATCTATTCCGGGCGTCAAAATGTTTGCTGACCATATCTATAAGCAGCACGTGACTTACCAAGAAGCATACCAAGGTGCTAGCTTAAGCAATATTATTTACGTCGCTGGCCAGTCTGACTTGATTGCTGTCGTTCCTCGTTGGTTAGCGGAATCAGCCGCTAGCAATCAACAGCTTAAAATCATGGCTCTCCCATTCTCAGGTGCTAAAATCAGTGGTTACTTAAGCTGGCATGACTCTTCACAAAAGGATAAAGGACATATCTGGATGCGTGATCAGTTACTGGAAGTATGCGGTAATAGCTCACATTAATCAGCGAAATAAGCCAGCGGAAGCTGGCTTTTTTATATTGGTAGCACAATATTAAATACTATAATTAAGGGTGTTAGATTCTTTAAATCGAATACTTACCCCTGTATTACGTACTTCCTTACATTTTGTAGTGTTTATATTACATCTCGTAAATCCCTTGTAATTAAAGGGATTGTTCTGGAGGTCATACCAGAAAAATGACGAAATTGTGAGGTTACGTAGTTGCCTTTTTCCACGTCAACGGTATATTCGCTGCAGAATAAGCTTACAGGTGTAAGCTAAATTGGCAGAGTAGTTATGGCTAAACGTGAATTTCATATTGTTAACAGAGTTCGTACCCAAATTGCCCGCTTAGGCGATAGGGTTGCATTACGTCATCAGGTTGATGGTCAGTGGCAAGATATTAGCTGGTCTGAGTTTGGTGGTGAAATCCATCAACTTGCTTTAGCAATGCTAGAGCATGGGTTAAAAGTTCAAGACAAGGTCGGTATTTTCTCTAATAACATGCCGCGTTGGACTGTGACAGACTTTGCTTCACTGTATAACCGCGCCGTAACTGTCCCAATTTATCCAACAAATACGCCTCAACAGGCTGCATACATCATAAATGATGCAGATATCCGCATTCTATTCGTGGGTGAACAAGAGCAGCTGGATGCGGCTTTAGCCGTGTCTGCAGATTGTCCTCAGCTAGAACGTATCGTGGTAATGGCGAACGATGCTCAATTAACAGAGCATCCGTTAGTCGTTAGCTATGACGAATTTGTTGCTAATGGTAATGAGCAGTTTGAAGCCGAGTTAAGCCAGCGCCTTGATGATATGGCAATGGATGATCTACTCACCTTTATCTATACCTCCGGTACAACAGGCACGCCGAAAGGGGTGATGTTGGATTATGCGAACATCGGCTCACAGCTTGAAGGTCATGATCAGAATCTTGCCCTTGATGAAGGCGATGTTTCCTTATGTTTTCTTCCGCTATCTCATGTATTCGAACGGGCTTGGACATTCTATGTACTACACCGAGGCGGGGTAAACTGCTATTTATCTGATACGAACTTATTGAAAGAAGCACTGGCGGAAATCAAGCCGAATGTGATGGCTGCAGTGCCTCGTGTCTATGAAAAAATTTATTCTGGTGTACATGACAAGGTGTCCCGTGCTCCGGTTCACCGCAAAGCCATTTTTACATGGGCTGTGAATATGGGCGCACGTATGGCTTTGGCAAAACAAGAATGCCGCGAGCCGTCTTGGATGCTGAAAAAAAGCCATGCACTGGCAGACAAAATGGTGCTGTCTAAGCTTCGTGCCTTGCTTGGTGGTCGCATTAAATTTATGCCATGTGGTGGCGCTAAGCTTGACGAGAGCATTGGCCGTTTCTTCCACGCCATTGGTATTAACGTTAAGTTAGGCTACGGCATGACAGAAACCACAGCAACGGTTTCATGCTGGGATGATAAATGCTTCAACCCTGATTCGATTGGTATGACAATGCCTGGCGCTGAAGTGAAAATTGGCGAGAACAATGAGATTTTAGTCCGTGGCCCGATGGTCATGCGTGGCTACTA
Source organism: Photobacterium minamisatsumaniensis (assembly GCF_050336695.1). Classification (NCBI taxonomy): domain Bacteria; kingdom Pseudomonadati; phylum Pseudomonadota; class Gammaproteobacteria; order Vibrionales; family Vibrionaceae; genus Photobacterium; species Photobacterium minamisatsumaniensis. The sequence continues at coordinate 74,071 of NZ_JAKJSI010000022.1, forward strand.
CAATATGCCTGAAGAAACTGCCAATAACTTCACGGAAGACGGTTTCTTGAAAACAGGTGATGCTGGTCATATTGATGAAAATGGTAACTTGTTTATTACCGATCGCATTAAAGAGTTGATGAAAACCTCTGGTGGTAAGTACATTGCCCCGCAGGTGATTGAAGGCGCCATTGGTAAAGATCACTTTATTGAACAAATCGCCGTTGTTGCAGATACCCGTAAATTTGTATCAGCGTTGATTGTTCCTTGTTTTGAAACGCTTGAAGAACATGCACGTGAGCTGAACATCAAATATAAAGATCGTTTAGAGCTAGTGAAGCATAGCCAGATCGTTGAGCTGATTGAAAAGCGTGTGATTGAGCTACAAAAAGATCTCGCTCGCTTTGAGCAGGTGAAGAAGTTCACCTTGCTACCAAGTGCCTTTTCGATGGATAAAGGCGAGTTAACACCAACGCAAAAGCTACGTCGTAAAGTAATTCAAGATCGCTACCATCAGGAAATTGAGCACATGTACGAAGAGAGCCATAAAAAAGCGTCGCGTTAATCACCATTGCGCAGTAATCATAAAGGGAGCCTCGAGGCTCCCTTTTTAATATCCACATCGAGATTTTCATACTTCCCTTCTTAACAGCCCTTCCTTGAAGGACTGACCAGTTAATACTGCTTATTACTGCCCATTATTTAGATTAACTTACTGTTCTGCCGTTTTGGTTCATCATGATCTTGATGAATATTTATCCATTTTAGATGATCACTTTTAACTGCTTCTAGGCGATAGACTTGATTGATGTAAAAGCGTTACAGTTGTTGCAGTTTATTGTGGTTTGTTACTACCAACCACTGATGACATAGCATGAAAACGCGATTCGATTTCATTATTAGGCTAAAAATAAGCCCTAACTATGTTATATCAACCTGTATAGCTAATTGGTGAGTGGGAACACCCATCACGACGACAAGAGTAATATTGCTTGGTCGTTTATCTTGAATGCTGAATCTGTACAATCCATGCAGGGTAAAGCTGATGCTCTCCTCCGGAGTATCGAGTTGAAGCTCTGGCCTCAGAAAAGCGTATCGGGATGAATTAGCTATACAGGGTGATATACACAACCTGGAGGCAGAAATATGGAAATGTTGTCCGGCGCCGATATGATTGTTCGTTCAATGATCGATCAAGGCGTAAAGCATATCTTCGGATACCCTGGTGGCTCGGTATTGGATATTTACGATGCGCTGCATGAGAAAAGCGATATCGAACATGTCCTCGTTCGCCATGAACAAGCAGCAGTACACATGGCTGATGGCTATGCGCGTGCTACTGGCGATGTAGGTGTTGTACTTGTTACCTCAGGCCCTGGGGCAACCAATGCAATTACTGGCATTGCGACCGCCTACATGGACTCCATTCCTATGGTTGTCTTTTCTGGTCAGGTCATGAGCAACCTGATTGGTAATGACGCCTTCCAAGAGTGTGACATGGTGGGGATCTCCCGTCCCGTTGTGAAACATAGCTTTTTGGTGAAAAAGCCAGAAGACATTCCTGAAATTATTAAAAAAGCATTCTATATCGCTGCAAGTGGCCGCCCTGGCCCTGTGGTTATTGATATTCCCAAAGATATGCTGAACCCTGCTGAGACATACCCTTATAAGTACCCTGAAGCCATCGCGATGCGATCGTACAACCCGACGACCAATGGTCATAAAGGGCAGATCAAACGTGGCTTGAAGGCACTGCTAGGTGCTAAAAAACCAGTATTGTATGTTGGTGGTGGTGCCATCATGGCGGAATGTGGTCCACAGTTGCTGAAGTTGGCTGAAACGCTGAACATACCGGTGGTGAATACCTTGATGGGGCTTGGTGCTTTTCCGGGAACCCACAAGAATTGTCTTGGCATGCTTGGTATGCACGGCACCTACGAAGCCAATATGGCGATGCATAATTCGGATCTGATCTTTGGTATCGGGGTGCGTTTTGACGACCGTACAACCAATAACGTCGAGAAGTACTGTCCGAATGCAACCATCATGCATATTGATGTCGATCCATCGTCTATTTCTAAAACCATCGCAGTTGATATTCCTATCGTTGGCTCGGCTGATACTGTGCTTAACGGCATGATAAAAATGCTTGAAGAGCAAAATAGCGAGAACGATAAAGCGGCAATTGATAGCTGGTGGAGTGAAGTGGAATCTTGGCGCTCTCGTCAATGCTTAAATTATGCAACTGATAACGAGCGAATTAAGCCACAACAGGTCATTGAAGTGCTGCATAAATTGACCAATGGTGATGCTTACGTTGCGTCTGATGTTGGCCAGCATCAAATGTTTGCCGCTCTGTATTACCCGTTTGATAAGCCACGTCGTTGGATTAATTCTGGCGGCTTAGGCACCATGGGTTTCGGTTTACCTGCGGCAATGGGAGTGAAGTTTGCACTCCCAGATGCAGAAGTTGTGTGTGTAACGGGTGATGGCAGTATCCAAATGAACATTCAGGAGCTTTCTACTGCGTTGCAATATGATATTCCAGTGAAGATCATCAACTTGAATAACCGCTTCCTAGGCATGGTAAAGCAATGGCAAGACATGATTTATCAAGGTCGCCATTCCCATTCTTATATGGATTCAGTGCCTGACTTTGCCGCAATCGCTGAAGCTTATGGCCACGTGGGAGTACGCATTTCGGATCCGAAAGAGCTTGAAGGTGAGCTGGAGAAAGCATTGGCTCTGAAAGATAAATTGGTATTTATCGATATCAGCATAGATGAAACTGAGCATGTATACCCAATGTTGATCCGCGGTGGTTCAATGAGTGAAATGTGGTTAAGTAAAACGGAGAGAACATAATGCGCAGAATTGTATCAGTACTCTTAGAAAACGAATCTGGCGCGTTATCTCGAGTGGTTGGGTTGTTTTCTCAGCGAGGGTATAACATTGAATCATTAACCGTTGCGCCTACGGATGATCCGACATTATCACGCTTGAATATTACCACCCAAGTTGAAGATGATGCGGCATTAGAGCAAATCGAAAAGCAGCTGCATAAGCTGATCGATATACTGAAGGTGAGTAATATCACTGAAAGTGAACATGTCGAACGTGAACTGATGCTGGTGAAAGTGAAAGCCAACGGTTTTGCCCGTGCTGAGGTCAAACGAACTGCCGATATTTTCCGTGGTCAGATAGTCGATGTCACCAGCCAGATTTATACCATTCAGCTCGCCGGTACGAGTGACAAGCTCGATGCATTTATCTCTGCCGTTAGTGAGGCTACAGATATTCTAGAAGTTGCCAGAAGTGGTGTGGTCGGTATTGCTCGCGGCGAAAGAGCGCTAAAAGCGTAAACTATACTTCAAATGGCTTGTATAAAACCCCAGTGTTACTGACTCTGGGGTTTTTTTATTGCTTGTACTGAACTCAATACGCAATCCAACGGAAAATGGCACCTTATTAGACTAAAGTCTAATAAGGTTTGTGCTGTTCAATGTTGTTGCGTTCAAAGTGACGTATAGGGGAAAGCCATGAATGAAAAGTTTGTCGCGAGATTAACGGTATTAAGTTTATTTTTACTCGGGTTCAATGTGAATGCGCTGTATTTTTTATTGGCAGTACTGCTGTTAAACACTCATCATAAAGAAATATTTTGGTAACCGAACTTAAGCCTTGAATCATAGGTGAGCTTTGATCATTTCCATAGCCCGCAATGAGTGCTTACTAAACAGTTCGAGTGCTCGGTCAGTGTTTTTCTCAAGTACCGCCTTCATCATCGCGTCATGCTCACCGTTATCGTGATAGCGCTCTTCGTAAGTACGGTGCTGGCTAACCCAAATATGACGGTAGCGTTCAATCTGTTCGTAAACGTCTCGGTATAGCCCTAATAGTGTTGGGGATTGGCTGCCTGAAAGTAGCGCAAGGTGAAATTCACTATGGCGTTGCTCCCACTCGTTAAAGTTTGTATCAGGCTCTGCTGGGTTTATTCGGTTGAGTTTATGGCAGCTGGTTAATATCTCTAATTCCCACGCCTCACCTCCCTTGGCAATCGCCCGTTGCAACAGGATTTTTGATAACTCTTGGCTGGTATCATAGAGATCTTCTAGTTCAGCGACTGAAACCGGAGACACCCAACACCCTTTCTGAGGGGCGAAATTAACATACCTGCGCCAAGACAGTTGAACAAGCGCTTCTCGTATTGGTGAAGCACCAACGTTGTACTGCATTTTAAGCTCGGCGACGACTAACTTTTGCCCAGGAAGTAACGCACCACTTAAGATGTCTTGACGGATCATTTCCATGACTTTATTGGTTAAGGTTGGGCTAGACACTGCATTCCTCACTGTGCTTCTTAAGTATTCAAATGGATCGAGCGATATTCCCTGTAGGAATGCGCGGTTTTTGAGTATACCGTTGATGAAAATGAACAGCGAATGCTAGGTATCAGATTTGTGAGTAGTTACCACGGAATAGGGCGAAGTTTGGTAGAAAAAGGGCATAAAAAAACGGAAGCCAAAGGCTTCCGTTTATAGTATTTGTCTCTAACAGTCTGTCTTACAGTACGTGTACAGAAGCAGTGTTAGTTGTACCTGAAGCAACTAGAGCGCCAGATACCATAACAACGATATCGCCTTTAACGCCTAGGCCAGTTTTTAGAGCAATTTCTTTGCCGTGAGCGTAGAACGCGTCAGTGTTGTCGATAGACTCAACAACAACTGGAGTAACGCCTTTTGTAAGAACTAGCTGTGCAGCTGTCTTAGTGTTAGTCGTTACGGCGATGATGTTTGCCGTTGGGAAGTACTTACGTACTGAACGTGCAGACTTACCAGCTTCAGTTGCAACAACGATTAGTGGAGCAGCTAGTTTCTCAGCTGTGTCTACCGCACCTTTACATACTGCTTCAGTAATACGTAGGCGTGGGCTGTCAAGGCGAGAACCTAGTTCAGCTTTTAGCGCACCGTCAGTACGAGAACAGATTTGAGCCATGATAGAAACAGACTCAACAGGGTATTTACCCTTAGCCGTTTCACCAGATAGCATTACTGCATCAGTGCCATCCATTACGGCGTTCGCTACGTCACCCGCTTCTGCACGAGTTGGACGTGGGTTGTTGATCATAGAATCAAGCATCTGAGTTGCGGTGATAACCATCTTACGAGCACGGTTACACTTCTCGATCATCATCTTCTGAGCGAAGATAACTTCTTCAGCTGGGATCTCAACACCTAGGTCACCACGAGCAACCATGATACCGTCAGATAACTCAAGGATTTCGTCGAAGTTGTCAACGCCTTCCTGGTTCTCGATCTTAGAGATGATGTGGATGCTTTCGCCGCCGTTTGCAGTAAGGATCTCACGGATTTCCTTAACGTCAGACGCTTTACGAATGAAAGAAGCCGCAACGAAGTCAACGCCTTGCTCACAACCGAATACTAGGTCAGCTTTATCTTTTTCAGATAGTGCAGGAAGGTTTACTGAAACGCCAGGTAGGTTAACACCTTTGTTTTCACCTAGGTCACCGTTGTTAAGTACTTTACACTTAACGTCAGTTTCTGTGGTTTCTAGTACTTCCATTTCGATCAGGCCGTCGTCAACAAGGATAGTGTTGCCTTTTGCCAGGTCTTTAGCGAAGCCAGGGTAAGTTACCGCTACGCGATCTTGGTTACCGATTACAGAAGTATCAGTTGTGAACGTGAACTCCTGACCAGCTACTAGAGAGAAGTCTTGACCGCCTTCAAGCTTGATAGTACGAATTTCTGGACCTTTAGTGTCTAGAAGAATCGCAAGTTGCTTACCTGTGCTGGCCATTACTTCACGGTAGTTAGTGATGCGTGCAGCATGCTCTTCAAAGTTACCGTGAGAGAAGTTAAGGCGCATTACGTTCATGCCAGCGTCAACTAGCTTAGTAAGCATTTCTACAGATTCTGTTTTAGGTCCAATCGTACATACGATCTTGGTCTTTTTCATTGAGAGTTGTCTCCAGACGAACTTTTACCCAAGGGAAATTTGAATCATAGTGTTATACCTGAAAATGAAGGTTCATTAATGTTGAAGGGCGCCTACAAAATGTGGACTGGCTCAAGCATTTATAACATTCACTCGCAGAACACCGATGATAAGACAAATTTTTTCCAAAAATATTGCTTTACGAAAACATTGATTTGCTTTCGTAAAGTATCTTTCACATCCAATGTAACAAGCAGCTATGTAGAAAGGTACGCTGGTAATGTTAACGTTATATGTCGCCAAGACATAAACAGGGCTAACAAACAAGCAACGTATACTAGCATAGTCGAACTCTTTTATCACCTTGTGATAACGTGCAAGTTTTTTAGCACTGCTTAAAGCGATGGTGAGATTATCTACACATTTCACAGATTTTTTTTGTTTATTATCAATACTTGATTAATTTTTAGTAGTGAAATAAATCAAAAGGGCAAATATTAACCGCTCTTTTGTATGACAAGGAAAAAATGGCGGTATTTTAGTTACACTTGATATGCTCACAGTTGCTCTTTTGTTGGGCTGTAGCAATAGTGGCTAGGTTAATTATCACTATGTGATATGAGTACTTTGTGTGTTATTTCTGCTGGATATACTTTGCTATTCGAATCTTGCCGCGTCTGAATATGCTGTTATCTCTGGCTAATATCAACGATTGAACAGTAAACGTTCATATAGTTCATTGAACTAATTGAGGGTCATTACATGGTTAACAAAGACAATCTATCTGCCTTAGCTAAAAGCCATGCTAGGTACAGAAGAGGTTAAACGAATAATTATCGAGATTGTGGTAAGTCTTTGGAAAGGTTTCACAGTAAGGGAAAATTTGAATTTGCTACACAGCGTTCAGAAATGCAAAAGGCCGAAGTGGTTATTAACCGCTTCGGCCTTTCTATATTTGGTGGCCCCTCCCAGACTTGAACTGGGGACCAAGCGATTATGAGTCGCCTGCTCTAACCACTGAGCTAAGGGGCCAGTGTGTGGGAAATTATATGGGATGGTTTCCAACTTGTCTAGCGAAGAAAGTGGTTGTTTTGTTTGCTTTTTAGGCAGTTAACCCATTTCAATATATAGATAAGTGCAAATTGGGAGGCTGCTATCGATTGAATGACAGGTATAAAAAAACGGATCATGAAATGACCCGTTTTTATTGTGCTTTTCGCTAGGCGAGATTATTCGTCTAGGAAGCTGCGTAGTACGTCTGAACGGCTTGGGTGACGTAGCTTACGTAGTGCTTTTGCTTCGATTTGACGGATACGCTCACGAGTAACGTCGAACTGCTTACCTACTTCCTCTAGGGTGTGGTCAGTGTTCATATCAATACCGAATCGCATACGCAGTACTTTCGCTTCACGTGGCGTAAGGCCAGCAAGTACATCGTTGGTTGCCATGCGCAGGTTAGTTGCCGTAGCAGCATCCATTGGTAGCTGAAGTGTCGTATCTTCAATAAAGTCACCTAGGTGCGAATCTTCATCATCACCGATAGGAGTTTCCATTGAAATTGGTTCTTTAGCAATCTTCAGTACTTTACGGATCTTATCTTCAGGCATCATCATACGTTCAGCCAATTCTTCTGGTAATGGTTCGCGGCCCATTTCCTGAAGCATCTGACGTGAGATACGATTTAGCTTGTTGATGGTTTCAATCATGTGAACAGGGATACGAATTGTACGCGCCTGATCCGCAATTGAACGAGTGATTGCCTGACGGATCCACCACGTTGCGTATGTCGAGAACTTGTAACCACGGCGGTATTCAAATTTATCAACCGCTTTCATTAGACCGATGTTACCTTCCTGGATAAGATCCAAGAACTGTAGACCACGGTTGGTGTACTTTTTAGCAATCGAGATAACCAAACGCAGGTTAGCTTCAACCATTTCTTTCTTAGCACGGCGAGCTTTCGCTTCACCGATAGACATACGACGGCTGATATCTTTAATACGTTCGATTGACAGACCGCTTTCTTCTTCCAATATGCGTAGCTTAAGCGAGGCACGACGAAGATCTTCTTCGTAGTTCTTCATGCGCTCTGCGTATGGCTTACCAGAATTCAGTGCTTCGTCGATCCAGTCGCTTGATGACTCATTACCTGCAAAGTGGCCGACAAAGGTTTTCTTTGGCATTTTAGAGTTATCAACACACATACGCATGATAAGGCGTTCGTTGGTGCGCACTTTATCCATTGATTGACGTAGTGAGCTAACCAGCTTATCGAACTGCTTAGGGATCAGACGGAATTGCTTGAAGATATCTGAAAGCTCTTCAACGGCGATTTCGGTTTTTGGATCTCTACGACCGTGAGTATCGATTGCCAGTGCCATTTTAGCGTAAGATTCACGTAATTCGTTGAATTTCTCACGAGCTAGCTCTGGGTCAATACCTGTGTCTTCTTCTTCCTCATCGTCATCGTCATCTTCAAGATCTTTATCTTCATCTTCAAGATCGGCTTCGCTTAGCTCAGAACCAATGTGCGTTGCCGTTGGTGCTGTTGTCGCTTCTTCATTTGGATCAACAAAACCAGAAATAATGTCAGTTAGGCGAAGCTCTTCTGCTTCAACCTTGTCAAATTGCTCAAGAAGATAGGCAATAGATGTTGGATACTCGGCAACTGAACATTGAACCTGGTTAATACCATCTTCAATGCGCTTTGCGATATCAATTTCGCCTTCACGGGTAAGCAATTCAACAGTACCCATTTCACGCATATACATGCGAACTGGGTCGGTTGTGCGGCCAATTTCGCTTTCAACACTAGAAAGGGCTTGTGCCGCAGCTTCAATCGCGTCTTCGTCCGCATTGTCTTCTGTCATCATCAGTTCATCGGCATCAGGGGCTGTTTCAACCACCTTGATACCCATGTCATTAATCATCTGAATGATGTCTTCCACCTGATCGGAGTCAACGATGTCTTCCGGTAGGTGGTCATTTACTTCGGCGTAGGTCAGATAGCCTTGTTCCTTGCCTTTCGCAACAAGTAACTTTAGCTGTGACTGCGGATTTTGCTCCATAGACGATATCCAACTTAGGGTCTGATTGAGAATGTAGTATGCAGATATGCAAACCAATAATTATAACAAATTTCTTAATTGATGACTACTTACTAGCCGGGACGGTTGAGTATGAGCAACTGCAATTCCCGCTTCTCTTCGACTGATAAGCCGACGGTTCTCGATTTAGCCTGCAACTTTTCTATTTGTTGTTTGACGCACTGGTCTATTACTTTGTCCATTGCGTCGAGAAATACATCCAGAGTATTGTCCTCGTCTTTGACGAGGGGAAGCTCCCAGGCGGCCAATCGGGCCATCATGCCTTCGCTTTTACTTCCTCGCCAGCCCTCTAGTAGCTGACCAGTTTTTATATTGGGGTTAGTTCTACACTTTTCAACTATTGATAACAATAAACTTAGCCCAGCAACGTCTATTCCTTCAAATGCAGCCATATCAAACTCTAGGCTGTTAACAAAATGGGGGTTTTGAACCAGCAGCGCAATCACTTCACGCATGGGTGTACGCTTGATTTCTGGTTGTCCCGCCCTTTTTTGAGTTTCTTTTCCTTGCTTTGAGAGTAGTTGCTGTAACTGAGCCTCGTCAGGTAACCCCAATTTTTTGCCAAGCATCTCACGTAAATATAGACGTAAAGTGCCACCGGGGACTTTATCGATTAGTGGGACAGCCAAAGTACTGAGCTTTGCTTTACCTTCATTGCTGGTCGTGTCGACTTGTTGCAATAGGGTACTGAACATGAAATCTGACAAGTTCATGGCTTCTGTGACTTGTTTTTCAAAGCCTTCTTGCCCGTATTGACGAATATAGGTATCAGGATCTTCACCGTCAGGCAAAAACATGAATTTTAGCTGACGGCCATCATTTAGGTAGGGCAGGGCTTGCTCCATGGCTCGCCATGCGGCATCACGACCAGCTCGGTCGCCATCGTAACAACACACCACCATGCCTGTCTGACGAAACATCATTTGGATGTGATCACCCGTTGTCGCTGTACCCAACGAGGCAACAGCGTAATCAACACCGAATTGGGCTAGTGCGACAACATCCATATAGCCTTCAACGACCAATAGCTTCTCTGGCTCGCGGTGGGCTTGCAGTACTTCATAAAGCCCGTAAAGCTCTCGCCCTTTGTGGAATATAGGGGTTTCCGGTGAGTTGAGATATTTTGGGGTACCATCGCCTAAAACACGGCCACCAAAACCAATGACACGGCCACGGCGGTCATGAATGGGGAACATGACTCGACCACGGAAGCGGTCATAACGTCTGCCGTTGTCATTTTCAATCAGCATGCCTGCGGTGACTAGTGCTTTTTGAGCGTCTAAATCACGGCCGAAGCGGTTACGTACTTGATCCCATTGGTCTGGGACAAAGCCGATGCCAAATTTTTGGACGACTTCACCCGATAAGCCGCGATCTTTTAGGTAATCGATGGCGACTTTACCGTCTTGAGTGCGAAGCTGAGATTGATAGTGCTGGGATATTTGCCCCATCATTTCGTACAGGCCAAGCTTTTCTTGGGTACGGGCGACAGGTTGGCCGCCACCACTCCCTTGCTCGCGCGGTACTTCTAAACCCAGCTGGGATGCGAGCTCATCAATGGCTTCAACAAACTCTAAGCGGTCGAATTCCATGACAAAGTCAAGGACATTACCGTGCGCGCCACAGCCAAAGCAGTGGTAAAACTGTTTTTCTTGGCTGACGGAAAAAGAAGGTGTTTTTTCGTTATGGAATGGGCAGCAAGCACCGAAGTTCTTACCCTGCTTTTTTAGCTTAACCCGTGCGTCGACGATATCGACGATGTCATGTCGTGAGATAAGATCATCGATAAACGTACGAGGGATTTTTCCAGCCATAAAGCAGCATTACCTGAGAAGTCGATAGCAGTGGTTATCAAATCAAAAAGCTATTAGAGAAATAACTGTTTGGTTTGACGTCAGTGTAAAAAGTCTGACAGTAAAATACAAACAAGCCGCGCATTCCTAATGGATAGCACGGCTTGTTGCAGAATTGAGTTAGTTTTAGCCCAGTTTAGCTTTCACTAATTGGCTAACTTTACCCATATCGGCACGACCCTGAATTTGCGGTTTCAGTACACCCATTAGCTTGCCCATGTCTTGCATGCTGGCAGCACCGGTTGTTGCAATGGCTTCATCCAGTAGAGCGGCAACTTCGTCGTCGCTCAATGGTTGAGGCATAAACTCTTCCAGTACGCTAATTTCAGCAAGTTCAACATCTGCAAGGTCTTGACGGTTTGCCGCTTCGTATTGAGAGACAGAGTCACGACGTTGCTTAACCATTTTGGTCAGTACTGCCAACACGTCGTCTTCAGAAAGAGTGATCTTTTCGTCGACTTCACGTTGTTTAATCGCAGCCATCACTAAACGGATAGCACCTAGGCGAGGCTTGTTCTTAGCCTTCATCGCCGCTTTTTGTTCGTCTTTAAGACGTTCAATCAGAGTCATAGCACGTTCCTTCTGTTAATCGTCAGATTAGTACAGGCGAACGCGACGCGCGTTTTCGCGAGCCAATTTCTTCAGGTGACGCTTAACTGCCGCTGCTTTCGCACGCTTACGTACAGTAGTTGGCTTTTCGAAGTGCTCGCGACGACGTACTTCAGAAAGGATACCTGCTTTTTCGCAAGAGCGCTTGAAACGACGTAGTGCTACGTCAAACGGTTCGTTTTCACGTACTTTGATTACTGGCATGTAATACTCACCTCAGAGTGATTCGGTTTAACGCTGACAGTCGAAGAGTGTCAGCTGATTAAAAATGGTGCGAAATTCTAATCTGATTAGGGGGCATTTGTAAAGCATTCTGCAACCCTGAACTGGTTAATTTCTGTCAAGGGCGGTAACATTGCCCTCAATTACCATAAGTATAGAGGTTGTTATGCGTATACTGGGCATCGAAACCTCCTGTGATGAAACAGGTGTGGCCATTTACGATGATGAAAAAGGCCTGTTGGCACATGAACTTTACAGTCAGGTAAAATTACATGCCGATTATGGCGGTGTGGTGCCTGAGTTGGCATCACGCGATCATGTCAAAAAGACCATTCCGTTGATAAAAGCCGCGCTGGCTGATGCTGGTTTAACCCATACAGATCTTGATGGCATTGCGTATACTGCTGGCCCAGGGTTGGTGGGTGCGCTGTTGGTCGGTGCTACCATTGGTCGCAGCCTTGCCTACGCATGGGACTTACCTGCGGTCGCGGTTCACCATATGGAAGGCCATTTATTGGCTCCAATGCTTGAAGATAACCCGCCAGCGTTCCCATTTGTGGCCTTGTTGGTTTCAGGTGGCCATACGATGATGGTTGACGTGAAAGGCATTGGTGAATATCAAATCTTAGGTGAGTCGGTTGATGATGCGGCAGGCGAAGCGTTTGATAAGACCGCGAAGCTTATGGGATTAGATTACCCTGGAGGCCCATTACTGTCGAAACTAGCTGAGAATGGCACACAGGGACGATTTAAGTTCCCACGACCAATGACGGATCGTCCGGGGTTAGACTTTAGCTTTTCAGGCTTAAAAACATTTGCAGCGAACACGATTCGAGCAAATGAGAGCGATGATCAAACGCGTGCTGATATTGCCTTTGCTTTCCAAGAAGCGGTAGTGGATACCTTGGCGATCAAATGTAAGCGTGCGCTAAAGCAAACGGGTTATAAGCGGTTGGTTATTGCTGGTGGTGTAAGTGCAAACAAATACTTACGTCAAGAATTAGCCAAGCTCATGGCCGGTATGAAGGGTGAAGTATTTTATCCGCGTACCGAGTTCTGTACGGATAATGGTGCCATGATTGCTTATGCGGGGATGCAGCGTTTGAAAAACCAGGAAACGATGGATCTTAGCGTAAAAGCTTATCCTCGTTGGCCGATTGATCAACTTAAGCCAATTAAGGATTAAGTTGTAGCGTATTAAGACGGCGCACTTGCTCTGTCGCTAATCTGGATCGGCCTTACTTTTGCGGTGGGGCCGATTTTGTATTGCGGTTAAATCTTTTCCAAATCTTGGTTTCTTTGCCTTCAAGTAAGCGTCTGACATTATCATGATGTCGTAACACGATGAGGCAAGAAAGCATTGACACAGGCATCGTAAACTCGGGCTTAACCCACCAAGTAAAGAGTGGTGCGGCTAAGGCGGTAATGAGCGACGCTAATGATGAGTAGCCGCCAATCAGCACGGCAAATAACCAAGTGCCGATCAACATACCACTGAGATCCCACCCTATTGGCGCTAATGCCCCCAGTGCGGTTGCAACACCCTTGCCGCCTCTGAAGTGAAAAAAGATTGGATAGATATGCCCAAGACAGGCAGCAATGCCGATGAAGCCGAGCATGAAAGGGTTAATCCCCATTAAATAACTTAGCCAAACGGGTAGCATACCTTTCAAAATATCACACAGCAGTACGGCACCGGCAGCACTTCGTCCACCCACCCGCAATACATTGGTAGCGCCTGGGTTACCAGAGCCGGCATCCCGTGGGTCAGGTAAACCATTGAGACGGCAAATCAGTACTGCGCTCGAAATTGAACCCAGGAGATAAGCGCCAATAATGATCAAAAGTACCAGTGGTGTCATGCAAAGTTCCCGCTGCGAACGACGATATTTGTCGATAAAATCCGTTGGCTGAGATTCCGCTTTGGCCGGCATATGGTATAGTGCTAGCCCTTAGCTCATAGGCAACATGATGAGCTTGGAAATCAACGTCATAGTATATCGACGATTACGACCTGATAATACGCGCTTTTGCTCAAATTAGGTATCCGACCTCTAACATTATTAGCGATTGAACATGGATTCAGTATTTATCGAACATCTTGAAGTTATTGCCACCATCGGGGTATATGACTGGGAGCAGGAGATCAAGCAGAAATTAGTGCTTGATTTGGAAATGGCACACGATAATCGCCCTGCGGCCGATAGCGATGACGTTGCTTTTGCACTTGATTATGCATCGGTGAGCGATGCCGTCACTAGCCATATTCAAAATGGCCGCTTTCTTTTGGTAGAACGTGTGGCTGAAGAGATTGCTAGCTTGATCATGGAGCGCTTCTCTGTGCCATGGATCAAAGTAAAAGTCACCAAGCCAGGAGCGGTAGCTAATGCTCGTGGTGTGGGGGTAGTGATAGTTCGAGGCAGCAAGTGACAACGGTTTATATCAGCGTAGGGTCAAACATTGAGCGTGACTACCATATTCAGGCTGCGATGAATGAGCTCGCACTGTTGGGTACGTCGTTTCAGTCTTCAACCCTTTATGAAGCAGAGCCTGTTGGATTTGAAGGGCCGAATTTCTATAACTGTGTGGTTGTCTTTAAAACGTCACTAACGCTCGATACCCTACAAAAGACGCTAAAGCTGCTGGAATTGAACTACGGCCGTTCACCGCAAGCCCAGAAAAATCAGAGTCGAACACTCGACCTTGATATCTTGTTGTATGGTGAGCAGGTTCAGGATATTCATCCAGTACTACCGCGTATTGATATTTATAAATTTGCATTTGTATTACTGCCATTAATGGAACTGTGTCCAGATCAAGCTATCCCTGGCGATGGTCGTACTGTGACAGAGTTATGGCAGTCATTTGATCGCTCACAAGCCCTTTGGCCTGTAGAGCAATTTGTTTGTTAGGGATACTATGAGTTATTTTGAAGCCTTTGTGTTGGCCCTTATTCAAGGGTTAACGGAATTTTTACCGATCTCAAGCTCTGCCCATTTGATTCTACCTTCAGCCATTCTAGGTTGGGATGATCAGGGCTTGGCATTTGATGTTGCGGTACATGTCGGTACGTTGATTGCCGTTATTGCCTATTTTCGAAAAGAAGTTGTTAGCTTGCTGTCGGCTTGGGTCGCTTCGATTTTCAAGAAGCAGCATTCTGCGGAATCAAAGCTAGCATGGATGATAGCGTTAGCGACGATCCCTGCCTGCATCTTCGGTCTGTTTATGAAAGACATCATCGAGATCTACTTACGCTCGGCATGGGTCATTGCTGCAACGACCATCTTCTTTGGTTTGTTATTGTGGTGGGTAGATGTGCGCTCAGCGAAAAAAGATGATGAATATCAGGCTGATTGGAAGCGTTCATTGTTTATTGGTTTAGCGCAAGCGGCGGCTATGATCCCGGGTACTTCTCGCTCTGGTGCAACCATGACAGCGGCACTGTACCTTGGCTTCACCCGCGAAGCGGCAGCTCGTTTTTCATTTTTGATGTCGATTCCTATCATTCTGCTGGCTGGTGGTTACTTAAGTTTAAAAATGGTGACCAGTGGTGCGCCAATTCAACTTGATGCATTAGCGATTGGTGTGGCTGTATCATTTGTCAGTGCTTATGCTTGTATCCATGTATTCCTAAAGCTAGTGACACGTTTAGGCATGTTGCCGTTTGTGATCTACCGCTTGTTACTTGGTGCTGGCTTGATTGTCTTTTTGCTGAGTCAGTAAATACTAACGTTAAGCAATTTTATTGCGAAAAAAGCCCGGCATGTATGTGCCGGGCTTTTTCTTTAAGTTTGGTAACCCTGTTAGCGCAGTGCTTTTAATGCCGTGTTTACTGCAGCGATACGCTGAGCTGTTAATTGCTCTTTGATGTCTTTCCCTTTATAGCCCGCCTCGACAATTGGCTTCACGGCAACTGATTCTGCGGCACAGAAAGCACCAAGGAAAATATCGGCTTGTAGGTAGGGATCGTTCTCAAACCCCGTTCGACCTCTGACATCGGCTCGGCAACACAATGCCAATTGTTTCACTCGCTCTGGCTTTCGCCATGCATCAATTTGATCGAATATATCAATAAAGGTCGCAGGGCGAAGTTCGGCGGCAAAGTGGAGCTTGGTATGTTGCGCACACACCATGAGAGCGGTATCTCGATAGTCATTAGGAATACGCAGTCGCTGGCAAAGCCCTTTGATGGCGGCAAGCCCTGTTTGGCAGTGCATCTTATGGCTCGGCCACTCCTCGGGAGGGGTGAGTGCTTTACCTAAATCGTGAACTTGAGCGGCAAACCGAATCAATAAGTCATTACTGAGTTTTGCCGCTTGTTCGGCAACTAATAGGGTATGAATACCGCAATCGATCTCAGGATGCCACTTGGCGGGTTGAGGCACGCCAAACAGATCGTGAATTTCAGGCATGATCACTGCTAATGCCCCGCATTGGCGCAGTATTTTGAGGAAAATTTCGGGGTTCTGTGTGTGTAAAGACTTTTCCCATTCCATCCATACGCGTTCTGGCGTTAGGGCTGAAAGTTCACCAGCAACAACCATTTCTTGCATTAATGCGATGGTTTCCGGGGCGATAGTAAACCCGAGATGGGCAAAACGTGCGGCAAAACGTGCAACTCGAAGCACCCGCAGTGGATCTTCTACAAAGGCTGGAGACACATGGCGTAGGATCCTGTTTTCTAAATCACTCAGCCCCTGATAGGGATCGATGTATGTGCCATCACTATCTTGCGCGATAGCATTTACGGTGAGGTCTCGACGTAATAAATCCTGCTCAAGGGTAACATCTGGCGCCGAGTGACAAATAAACCCTGTATACCCTTTCCCTGATTTACGTTCAGTTCGAGCAAGCGCATGCTCTTGTTTGGTTTTTGGGTGAAGAAAGACAGGAAAATCACTGCCCACCTGGGTATACCCTTTGGTGAGCATTTCTTGTGGTGTTGCCCCAACGACAACCCAGTCTTTATCTTTGACTGCAAGTCCAAGTAGGGCATCGCGGACAGCCCCGCCGACTAAATATGTCTGCAATGTCTTCACCTTTTTCGACAGTAATACTTACTTTTGTGCAAGAATTATATCAAATAGATTCGTGATATCTAACAAGAGTCGAGTAAATCGTGACTGTTGATTCAGTCTAGAGGCTTTTCCTATACATTTACTTTAGACGAAGGTAGTTTACTCTTTCCCCCCCTTTTAGCGCATTGTGAGACAGGTTGGCATGTATAAGGACTTTTTTGGGATAACGGAACCCCCTTTTTCAATCGTGCCTAGTGCGCGTTTTCTCTATCTCAGTGAACGTCACCGCGAAGCGTTGACCCACATGTTGGCAAGCTTAAGTGGCGGCGGCGGCTTTGGGCTCCTGACTGGTGAAGTCGGCACCGGAAAGACCACCGTGTTACGGGCACTGATCGCACGATTGCCACAAGAAACACAAGTTGCCGTTATTCTTAATCCATCTCTCTCGACTCATGAGTTGCTGGCGAGTATTTGCGATGAGTTTGCGATTGAATACCCGCAAGATGCCAGCCTTAAAGTACTGACCAATGCTATTTATCAACATTTGCTCGCGAATCATAGCCAAGGCAAGCAAACGCTGCTATTGATTGATGAAGCGCAGCATCTTATGCCTGATGTAATGGAGCAATTGAGGCTGCTAACCAATTTAGAAACAGAAAGCGTGAAATTGCTTAAAGTCGTGTTAGTTGGTCAGCCAGAGTTGCAGCAATTGCTTCAGCAAGAGCGTTTACGCCAGCTTGCCCAAAGGATCACCTCGCGTTATCACCTGCTGCCATTAACCGTTGATGAAGTGAATGAATACATTAACTATCGTTTGCGGGCAGTCGATTGTTTACATTCGGTTTTTGCTCCAGCCCAGACCCAACAGATCGCGAAAGCAACAGGGGGGATCCCAAGATTAATTAACCTTGTGTGTGATAAGTCCATGCAATTGGGGTATCAGCACTCTGTCCATCAGCTTAATAAAGAGTTAGTTGCTCAAGCATGTCAAGAGGTGATGAACTGGCAGCTACCAACAGGGCAGCCCAATGCCACTACAACTCGAGCTGAGAAAAAGCTCGGACCATTGAGTGCGTTAGCTGCTGGTGTACTGGTTGCCGCTGGCGCTGGATATTGGCTCGGTCTTTTACCCTCGGTGCAGCCGGTTTCGCCTACCGAGCAGCCTGTATCGCTCGTCACGGCAAGCAAAGTTATCAACTCGGTAAGTCACAACGCTGAGACAGTAAAGCCCGCTATGACGGCTGAGAGGGCAGATCCACAGCAAGCTGAACATAATTGGCAAGAACGTATGCAACTAGCATCTTCTGAACGTCGTGCGATGCAAGCGCTTTATCAACTGTGGGGCTATGAAACCCAGTTAAATCAGGCTAATTGCGAAAGCGGGGTATTAATTCAATTAAGCTGTTTTGACGGAAAAGGCAGCCTTGAACAGCTTGGGCTGATCAACCGACCTGCCGTTATTACCCTGAAAGAGCCACAAGGTAATGACTATTACGCTGTTGTTTATGCCATTGGTAGCAAAGAGGTACAGCTATTAGTCGCGGGGGAGCGAATTGCCGTTAGCCGACAGTGGTTACAGAAGCGCTGGTCCGGGGGGTACTCCTTGCTATGGCGCCCACCGCTTGGTGATAAATCAGCAATTCGTTATGGTCAGTATGGTCCACGGGTACGTTGGCTTGATAATCAGTTGAGCGCTCTACTTGGACTACCTGCAGGGGCTGACGATACTTTTGAGCAAGAACTACTGGATAAGTTAAGGCGCTTCCAGCGAGCGCAAGACTTGACCATTGATGGTATTGCAGGCCCTCGAACCTTGATGGTAATTGACTCGGCGCTAAACCTTCCGGGACCAACGTTACAACCGGAGAAAAGCTAATGTCGAAGTTGTTATCGGCTCTTGCGCAATCAGAGCCTCAGCAAGCGGTGAGCAAGGTTGCTAATTTTGCTTATTCCCAGCGAGAAAGTAAGCCTGCCGTCAAGCCATGGGGTATACCCCTGATGTTATTTGCAGCCCCCGTCATTGGCCTGCTGTCCTATAACCACTGGTTTGCCGAAAAGTTTGTCGAAAGTCGTCAAGCGACCACAACTACTGTGATGAGCACAGCTCCAGTGACCTCTGCGCCTGATCCTGTTCCGAGTCAGAGGCAGACCGATACGGTGAATACATTGCCGCACTACCCTGATGGGATCAAGCGGTTGGATTACCCTGTGCTTTATACCGAGCCTATGCCACGCTTTCAGCAATCACTCAGGCATACAACGGGTGAGACAACCCGTTTAAGCAACGAGACACGGCAATCGCCCCCACAGAACAGTAACCGTCAAAGTGATAGCTGGGACTTAAATACACTGGATTACTCGGAGCTTTCCCCGCAGATAGCCCGCCAATTTCGCTCGGCAATCGAAGCGACTGGTGGGGGAGAGCCGTTGCCACAACAGCAAGACGAAGCTGAACAGCCAGTATCGAGCCAGATTGAAGCCATGGACTTTGGTGAGCTGCCTGCTTCTGTGCAGGATCGTCTGCCTAGCTTAGACTTTCAGGCTCATATCTACTCTTCATCGGCCGATAGCCGCTGGGTAAAAGTGAATGGAAGTGAGGCGTATGAAGGCGACGAAATAGCACCCGGTGTCAGGCTAAGGCGCATAGAGCCTCGTCAGGTGGTGTTAGACTTTGAAGCTTATTTGATTGCGATGCCAGCGTTATCAGAGTGGTAAAATTAAGTAGGAAAAATAAAAAAAAGCAGCCATTGGCTGCTTTTTTTTATTCGTTAGGCACCGTTAAAGGAAGGGATTAAGCCCAGCCGTTATTGCGTTTGCGGCGACGAGGGATCAGGTGTGGTAAAATTAGACCTAATAGTAAGCCTACGCCAGCAACCATACCACCGTATGTGAACCACTTCATGAGTAGGTCATCTTTTTGCGTATCAATTTGTGCACGCAATTCACGGATTTCTGCTTGGGATGACATGAGTTGTTCGTTCAACTGGCTGTTCTGTGTTTCTAACTCAGTAATTTGCTCAGTACGAACTTGCAGTGAGCTTTGTAAGCTCGCTGTTTTCTTGTCACCCGATTGCAACGCATCCGCTAACGATGCTTTGACTTCCGTCAGCTCTTTTTCTAGCGCTGGCAAACGTTCTTTCAAGCCAACCTGAGTTGAGATGAAATCGCTATTTACCCAGCCGGTACGGCCACGATTATCTTTTACCTGACTAAACCCACTTTCGCGGTTTGTGTTTAGTAACGCAACTTTTGTGCCGGCATTAACGCTGCCAATAATACGGAATTGGGTGCTTGGGCCGTTATGCATGTATGTGAACAAGTTATCGGAGATATACCGAGTCTGTTCTGCTTTCGCTGGCAATGTGACTACCGCGAAGGCAAGTATAAGTAAGCTGATTAGGTGTTTCACAATTTGATTCCTTGGGGGAGCCTATATTTCTATGAGAACACAGATAGTAAAAAGTTTGTGTCTATGGTGCAAGAAAAGAGGGAGGCAATGCCTCCCTCTTTTGAACCTGAGTCAGGTTTAACCAAACACGGCTTGCATCACATGGAAGAAAATGACTGCAAGTAGTGCGCCTGCTGGCAGGGTTACAACCCATGATGCAACGATATTACGTACCACACCAAGGTTCAGTGCTGCAATACCACGGGCAAAGGCAACACCAATGACACCACCGACCAGGGTCTGCGTGGTTGAAATAGGAAGACCTGTACCAGAAGCAAGCACAACTGTTGATGCTGTTGCTAGCTGCGCTGCAAAGCCACGGCTCGGTGTTAGTTCAGTAATACCTGTACCAACCGTTGCCATTACCTTGTGGCCCATAGTCGCTAGACCAACAACGATACCAATACCACCCAGTGGTAAAATCCACCATGCAAGGCTTGTTTTCGCTGCAATCTCACCCATGTTCTGTACTGTTGAAACAACAGCTGATAGTGGGCCAATTGCGTTAGCTACATCGTTAGAACCGTGTGCAAATGCCATGGCACATGCTGTTACAACCATTAGTAGGCTAAATACTCGTTCAACACCAGCGTATCCATTGCTGTTTACTGACGTACCATCATCGTTATATTTACGATTAATATAAATGTAACCAAAAAGCATTATGATAGCTGACACAGCAATAGAGGCAGCCCATGCTTGACCACCTGACAGGTGAAGGCCAACGTGTTTCAAACCCTTTGTTATTGTTACTAAAGCAATGACCATCGCCGTGATAAACATATAAACAGGAACGAAACGCTTGGCATTCGCCAGTGGATTATCAGTATCAAAGATAAGTCGTTGAGCACTGATAAAAATAGCATAAGCAAATAAGCCAGATATGAACGGGGTAATTAACCAACTGCCCACGATACCTTTCACTGAATTCCAATCAACCGCTTCAGGGCCGACAGAAATACAAGCGAAACCGATGATCGCACCGATAATAGAGTGGGTTGTTGAAACTGGCCAGCCCATGAAAGAGGCGACCAATAACCAAGTACCAGCAGCCAGCAGAGCTGACATCATACCGTACACCAGAACTTCTGGATTGGCAGCATAGTGAGAAGTATCGATAACACCCTGACGGATAGTATCAGTTACTTCACCACCAGCTAAATAAGCACCTGCAAACTCGAAAATCATCGCAATGATGATTGCTTGTTTTACTGTTAGCGCTTTTGAGCCAACAGAGGTACCCATAGCATTGGCAACATCATTTGCACCAATACCAATAGCCATTAAAAAACCAAAAAGTGCCGCCACCAAAATAAGCGTGGTGCCGTAGTTAGCCAGGATTTCCATTGTAAAACCTTGTTTTGTTACATAGTTCGCTTAAGAGCGCGATAACATAATTTCAAGTCGCGAGCCAACGCGCTGCGCTTGGTCAGCAATTTCGCCAACCCACTCGAGAATCTTGTACAGGAACATGACGTCTACCGGACTGTATTGGTCTTCGATAGCCATTAATTGTTGACGAAGTTGGATCTGCATACTGTCTGTATCATCTTCGATAACATCCAGTTGGTTGATCATCTCAGCAACAAGTGTCACTTCCCGGCCTTTGAAACCTGTCTCAAGTAGCTCATCAAGCTCATTGATCACTCGATTCGCCTGATTGGCAGCATCGAGACAACGTTGAACATAAGCAACAAAGTCAGGGTACATTTCGGAAGGAATTTGCAATTGGCGCCCGAAGACTCGACCAGCGATATCTTTAGACAGGTTGGCAAGTTTATCCTGTTGAGTTAGTAGGCTAAGCATGTCAGTACGATCGACAGGCATGAATAGACCACGAGGAAGTTTTAGACGGATCTCACGCTTCAGCACATCCGCATCTTTTTCAAGCTGCGAGATTTGCTCACGTAAGGTGGATGCTTTATCCCAATCACCCGCCTTACAGGCTTCGAAGAAAGGAACAAGCAGTTCGCAACACTCATTTACGCGAGTAACATGACGTTGCAGTGGTTTGATCGGGGACTTAGCAAAGAGCCCCATTATAGTATTTACTGGCATAGCCGAATAACCTAGAAAGTGCCTTAAGTGGCTAATTCTTGAGCGATGGTCATTAAGGCGCGAATGTTAACGCATAAGTAAGTATAGGGGAACTATTTTCGATCAAGGTTTTGTTGATATTTCGTGCTTGCCCCTAGAGGCAATTGCCAATATCCTTGGTTTGCCACTGTTTATAGGTATAACTATGGAAACCGAGATAGAACTGAAGTTTTTCGTCTCACCAGAATTTTCGAGTCACTTGCTACACAAAATTGCAAACGCGAAAGTTCTGCAGCAAAGTAGTCGTGAGCTAGGCAATGTCTACTTCGATACCCCAGACCAAATTCTTCGCCAGCATGATATCGGCCTGCGGATACGTCGTTTTGATGATGTGTTTGTTCAAACACTGAAAACTGCCGGGCGCGTGGTTGCCGGATTGCACCAACGGCCTGAATATAATGCAGAGACCACCAGTACAGAGCCTAACTTGGCTTTGCACCCTGTCGGTGCTTGGCCGGAAGGCTTTGATGCCGAAATGGCGCAGCAACAATTATCCCCATTATTTTCTACTGATTTTGAACGTCAGCAATGGTTAATCGCCATGCCTGATGGTAGCCAAATCGAGCTTGCTTTTGACCAGGGAGAGGTAAGCGCTAACGGTAAAACCACCCCTATCTGTGAAGTGGAGTTAGAGCTTAAATCTGGCCAAACTGATGCATTGTTTACCCTTGCCCGTGAGCTTTGTGCTGATGGCGGTATGCGGCTTGGTAATTTAAGCAAGGCAGCCCGTGGCTATCGTCTTGCGGCAGATTACCAAGGCGATGCAGTTAAGCCTTTAGCTTTTGTACCGGTGACGGAACATGAAAGCGTTGAGGCGGTATTTGTCCACACCCTAGAGCACGCGCTCGGCCATTGGCATTATCACGAACAAATCTTTACCGAATGCCAAGACCCTGCCGCTTTAGAGCAAATCTATCAAGCATTGAGCTTGCTTCGTCAGACGCTCGTTATTTTCGGCGGCATGATCCCACGCCGTGCCAGTGCATTACTGCGTCAAGAGTTACAGTGGCTAGAGGGTGAATTGGAATGGTTAGGCGAAGCTGCAAGTATTGAAGCATTATTGGCCGAAAAAGGTCATGTGCTGAAAAAATTGAATGCGCGAAAGACACTGGTTAAACAACTTGAAGCTCGTCAAGCGAAACTGCCTGATACAAAAGAGATTTTGGCATTGCTGGAATCAGCCCGATACTGCAATTTATTGCTTGATTTGAGCCGCTGGATTTTAAGCCGTGGTTGGCAGCCATTCCTTGATGATAAGTCTCGTAGTCGCCTTGAGAGTGGCATTAAAGACTTTTCTGATGGCACGCTCTCCCGTTCATGGCAAGAATTGGTGGATGTCTTTCCTGCCGAACGTCAATTGAATCGTATTGATTACCTTGATCAGCAACCTCGGCTTATTCGTAACCTGATCAGCGGGCTGAATTTTGCAGCACTGTATGATGCTGAAAAACGCCAAGCGTTCAGAATGCCATGGCTTGATTTGTTACGAGGTATTGAAGATCTACGCCAGCTTGAGCCTCTTCATGCATTGGTTGAGCAGCAAGAAGATGAAGAAGATCGCCGTCAGCTAGAAAAGTGGTTATCTCGAAAAGAAGAGTCGTTGATCCATGCGATGGATCAGACGCGTCAAATGGGAATTGAACTTCTTCCCTATTGGCCATAATCATTCATATAGTATGATTCAAATGCCCAGCTCAGACTGGGCATTTTTGTATTTCTGTGCGTGAGAAATCAACGGAGCATTTCCCCTAAGGCTCTCTTTTCCTATGCTGTCTTGCCAGTTGCCTTTCTAGGCTATCGAGCCTATCTAGCAAGCGCTGCTGATTGTTAAGCATTACTTTCCACTCTTGGTTGCGTTGCTCATCAGCTTTTTCTTTCTCATGTCCAGGGTCGGAGATGATATTGCTTACTAGGCCTGCCACCATACCAAAAAGACCCACACCGCAAATGATGATCACCGCAGCTAACGCTTTCCCCAACAAGGTTACTGGGTAGTGATCCCCATAGCCGACGGTCGAAATCGTAACGAAGACCCACCACAGCGCATCAACAGGGTCTTTGATGTTCGATTCAGGTACATTGCCTTCGATGATTAACATCATGGCAGAGCCGACGGAGACTAATACGGTTAATAGCAAAAAAATGGAGGCTACGGTTGCCTCGCGTCGGTTGCGATGGAGTTGATCAATGATGTGGTGGCTCGAACGGATCAATCGAACAACTCGAAACACCTGAATTAAGCGAGCAAAACGTAACTGTTCAATAACCGGGAGGCTGGCGAGAAAGTCAGGCCAATGGTGTTTCAGATAGAGTGTTTTTTCTTTGCTTCGGAAAAAATCGGTCAGTAATTGGCACCAAAAGATCAGGCAGATAAAGGTATCAATACCCAGAAGTAGGGTGTAAGCGTTATTGCTTTTAGGTATGAAAATCATACATGTGACAATTGTCAGTGATAGAAACGACAAAACAAGTGCCATTAAGCTCATTGGGTTAAGTTCATGTTTGACGACGTCGATCTTTTTCATCATTAAATCTTTGAAATTCCCTGCCGATATATACAATGGATTAAGTTGTTTCGGGGTGCAAAATAAATCGCGTTTCAAGTAAGTGAGTCAAACATAGCGTGCTGACCCCCTCTTTTGCCACTGCCATCTCATCTGCTTTAAGTTGATGGTAATTGGCCATCATAGAATATATGGAGATTCTACATGACCAAAATGGTTTTTAAACCATGGGAGCAAGGACTAACAAACATTCGCCTGATACCTAAATTGGTATTATTGATGGTGTTCAGTACAGCCTTGCTAATTGGTAAACAATTATGGGATGCGAATACTTTTTACCTGTCTGTTGTCGATATTCAGAAAGATAGAGCACAAGAGCAAGCGCAATCAAATGCCGCTATGTTGGCAGAGTTGATGTCGAGCCGTGAATCAGTGGCTGAGGCTGAAGCGGTGATTACAGCGCAGGCTGCGACGATGAACTCAGGGTCGTATATTTATTTGGTTGAACGTGACAGCGGTAACATCTTTGGTCACCCAACGGCCTCTTCATTGAATATGCTAACAGGCAGTGTTGACGGACAAGCAGAACTTGGCCGAGTCCTACAGCAATTTTCTGGCAGCGATAGCCTCATTATCGATAATCAAAGCCGTTTTGAATACGCCGTTACGCTTGCTGAGTGGAATTGGGTCGTCGTGGCCTCCCAATCAGCGGCTGAAGCTGAGGTGTATTATCAAAATTATTTAATGCAGGTTGCTTGGCAAACCGTGCTGATGATTGTGGCCTTTGTGGTTATTTTGCTCGGTGGATCCAGTGTCATGTTACGCCAAACGCGTTACTTAGCTGACAATATCCAACGCCTTGCTGCACGGGACTTGTCTCAACCGATAGAAATGAATTGCCGCGATGAGTATGGTGATTTGGCGCGAGAGTTAGAGAAAACCCGTCTTCAGTTACGTGATGTAATTTGTAACCAGCGTGATGCTTCAGGTGAGCTTTCAGGCTTGGCGGAAGTGATGTCAATTAGCATGGTTGAGACTAAAGAGTCGGCAAAAGAAGAATTTAATGAAATCGATCAGCTTGCCTCGGCGATGAGCGAAATGAGTTCGACGGTGCAAACGGTTGCGGGTCATGCTCGCGAAGCCTCAAGCGCAACAGAGGGTACATCAGAGCAAGCGGTTCAAGGGCAGCAATTCGTTTCGCGGACGATTGGTACGATTAACCAGCTATCACAAGATATCAGCCAGTCAGCCAATGCTGTTAATCAGGTTGAAGAACGTGTTGAGCAGATCGGCAGTGTGATTGTCACGATTCAAAGTATTTCAGAGCAAACCAATTTATTGGCGTTGAATGCCGCGATAGAAGCAGCACGAGCTGGGGATGCTGGACGAGGCTTTGCCGTTGTTGCCGATGAGGTTCGAAATTTAGCCCAGCGTACACAAACTGCGACGGTTGAAATCCAAGAAATGATCTCTCAACTGCAAAATAGTGCCAATCAAGCTGTTGGCTTGATGGAGCAGAGTGTCGTTGAAGCGGCTGAAGGGGTTGAGTTGGTGACCAGCGCTGGCGGAGAGCTGGATAAGATTGTTGATCAAGTTAAGTTGATCAATGACATGAATTTCCAAATAGCGTCGGCGGCAGAGCAGCAAAGTGCGGTAGCCGATGAAATGAATCAAAACCTCACAAATGTACGTGAGTTGGTTGAAGCTTCCGTTGTTGTGGTAACCGAGTTATCTGAAACGTCAGATATTATGCAAGGGCATGCGACGGAACTGGAAGATAAAATCCAAGCCTTTACCGTATAAATTTAAATGCTACCGTTTGATAATGCTCGCGTGTAATACGGCGATCTGACATTTATCTGATCGGCATTCGCGTCAAGCTAACAAAACCCATCCACAACGCCCGCAATTCGCGGGCGTTGTGGTATCTTGGGGAGCACTCATAGGCAGGCTTTAGCCTGATAGGAAACTGTAAAAGGAAGCACTATGACCCAGCAATACATCCTGCAATCTGCCGCTGATAAAGCATTTGAAAAAGTGGTTCAAGCCCACCCAGAGGCATGTGCTGAGTGGCCAAGTCATCAGCAGGAAGCACTCAAACAAGCATTAGGCCACAGCGACTTTATCACCACCGCTATTGTGCGTGATGCATCTTTACTTCCTTGGTTGGCTGAACATTTGAGTGATGGGTCTCGTTGCGAAGCTTATCGTGAGTCATTGGCCGAATCACTATCGGCAGCGACCGATGAGAATAGCTTGATGCGGATCTTACGGCGGTTTCGTCACCGTGAAATGGTATGGATCGCTTGGCGTGATTTTTCTGCACAGTTTCCTTTAGCTGAAAGCCTTGAGCACCTATCAATGCTGGCTGAAGCCATGATTATGGAAACCTATAACTGGTTGTATGCCCAAAGCTGCAAAGAGTGGGGGACGCCCACAAATGCTGAGGGTGTGCCACAACCGATGCTGATTCTTGGTATGGGAAAACTGGGCGGCGGCGAGCTGAATTTTTCTTCTGATATCGATCTTATCTTCACTTACCCCGAGAACGGCGAAACGCAAGGCGGGCGACGCAGCTTGGCGAATGCGCAGTTTTTCACACGGCTAGGGCAGCGCTTGATTAAAGCGCTGGATCAGCAGACCTTCGATGGTTTTTGCTATCGAGTCGATATGCGGTTGCGCCCCTTTGGTGATAGTGGACCATTAGTCATGAGCTATGCGGCGCTGGAGGATTACTACCAAGAGCAAGGGCGAGACTGGGAACGCTACGCGATGATCAAAGCGCGGGTTATGGGGCGCGAAAGTTTCACCCAGTACCAAGAGCTTCGCCAAATGTTGCGACCGTTTGTTTTTCGTCGTTATATTGATTTCAGTGCGGTTCAGGCATTGCGGCGAATGAAATCGATGATCAGCAGTGAGGTACGACGCCGAGGGTTGACGAATAACATCAAGTTAGGCCCTGGCGGGATCCGTGAAGTTGAGTTTATTGCCCAGTCTTTCCAGCTGATCCGTGGTGGGCGTACTCCGAATCTAAGAGGGCGAGGGCTTTTAGAGACCCTAGAGGCTATTAGAGAGCAAAGTCTACTTCCTTGTCATCAAGTTGATGCATTAGAGCAAGGATACTGCTTCTTGCGTCGGCTGGAGAACTTACTTCAGGCTATTGATGATAAACAAACCCAAACATTACCTGATAAGCCATTAGATCAATGCCGCTTAGCCTCGGCTATGGGGTATGGAAGCTGGGGGGGATTACTGGCTGCAACCACTGAACAAATGGCAGCAATTCATGCCGTGTTTGATGACATTATTGGGGTTGAGGAAGATGAGCAATCGAGCGAGGTGGCTCCCCAGTATCATGAAATTTGGGCAATGGTAAAAGATCCAGATGTCGTGCTGGCAGTGCTACAAGAATTAGCGGCTGAAGATGCCGAGCGGCAAGTTGAATTACTGGGCAACATGAAGGCTGAATTATTAAAACGGACGCTTGGTCCTCGGGGACGCGAAGTCTTAGCCAAGCTGATGCCGGAAGTACTCGCGTTGATTGTTCCCCGTGAAGACGCAGCCCTAGTGCTTGAACGCGTCAGTAAGTTAATTGTTAAAATCGCAACGCGTACGACCTACCTTGAACTATTAAGCGAGCACCCTGCCGCCCTAGAGCAGCTGATCCGCCTGTGTGCGGCAAGCCCAATGGTTGCAGCGCAGCTTGCACAGTATCCCATTTTGCTTGATGAGCTACTTGATCCTCAGCACCTTTATAACCCAACTCCTTTACAAAACTATGGGGATGAACTGAGAGAGTTTCTCGCGCGTATTCCAGAAGAAGACATGGAACAGCAAATGGAAGCTATTCGCCAGTTTAAGCAAACGCAGCTATTGCGTATTGCAGCGGCTGATATTGCGGGTGCTTTGCCATTAATGGCAGTGAGTGATCATCTGACTTATCTCTCGGAAGCCATTGTGGCGGCGGTGGTGAATCAGGCGTGGCTGCAAATGGTCGAGAAGTTCGGCGAGCCAGCGCATTTACTCGAACGAGGAAGCAAAGGCTTTGGCGTGCTTGGCTATGGCAAGGTAGGGGGCTGGGAGTTGGGGTATGGTTCAGATTTAGACTTGGTTTTTCTTCATGACTGCCCTGACAATATTAATACCAATGGTCGAAAAGAAATTGATGGGCGGCAGTTTTATTTGCGTCTAGCACAGCGCATCGTCCACTTGTTTTCAACGCGGACGGCATCAGGTGTACTGTATGAGGTTGATATTCGTCTTCGTCCTTCTGGTGCTTCTGGCTTATTAGTCAGTACAGTAGAAGCATTTGCAGATTATCAGCAAAAAGAAGCGTGGACTTGGGAGCATCAAGCTTTAGTTAGGGCACGGATGATCTATGGCGATCAACCGTTGCAGCAGGCTTTTTCCCAAATACGTCAACACATATTGATGCTACCGAGGGATCCGGAAAAGCTGAAAGTCGATGTTGTCGAGATGCGGCATAAAATGCGCGAGCACCTAGGCAGTAAAAAAACAGGTATGTTTGGTTTGAAGCAAGATAAAGGGGGAATTACCGATATTGAATTTCTTGCTCAGTATCTAGTATTGCATCATGCCACAGGTGAACCAGCGCTAACCCGCTGGTCTGATAATGTGCGTTTGTTTGATTGCATGGCTGAATATCACATCCTCGAGCAGCAACAAGCGACTATGCTGAAGCAATCTTATTGCGCCATGCGAAATGAAATCCATCGCTTGAATTTGCTAGGGCACTCAGCGTATGTTGCTGAGTCACTGTTTGTTGAAGAGCGAGAAGCCGTGAAGGCCATCTGGCAGCATTTATTTGAAGCTTCAAACAATCCATCCAGCGAACGAAATTGACCGATTGATAGGGTGAGTATTTCCATTGCGATTAATGCATGGTGAGTTGGCTTTATGTTAATATTTGGCAGTTATCACAACCCCGGAGAAAAAAATGAAACTGACGCTTCCTGATTATGATCAAGCAGGTGTGCTGGTGGTTGGCGATGTTATGTTAGATCGCTATTGGTATGGACCTACAGGTCGTATTTCACCTGAAGCTCCGGTACCAGTGGTAAAGGTCGATCAGATTGAAGAGCGCCCTGGTGGTGCTGCCAACGTTGCAATGAACATTGCAGCATTAGGTGGGCATGCGCGCTTGATTGGTTTAACTGGAATGGATGAGCCAGCCAAAGCCTTAACCGAAAAACTCAGCTCGTTAGATGTTCGCTGTGATTTTGTGTCTTTAGCTAATTATCCAACCATAACTAAATTGCGTGTAATGAGCCGTGGACAGCAATTGATCCGTTTGGATTTTGAAGAAGGTTTTCACGATGTTGATGCCGATTTAATTCTGCCTCGCATTGAACAGTCTATTAGCCAAGCGAAAGCCGTTATCTTATCTGATTATGGTAAAGGTGCACTTGAGCATGTTCAAGCAATGATCCAATTGGCTCGCAAAGCTGGCATGCCAGTGATGGTTGACCCTAAAGGGACAGACTTTGAGCGTTACCGTGGTGCGACGTTATTAACGCCAAACCTGTCAGAGTTTGAAGCCGTTGTCGGTAAGAGCAACTCTGATGAAGAGTTGGTTGAGAAAGGCTTAGCCCTTATTGAACGGTGTGATTTTGAAGCCTTGTTGGTGACGCGAAGTGAGCATGGTATGACCTTACTGCAAAAAGGCCAGCCCCCTCTGCACATGCCGACATTAGCGAAAGAGGTGTACGATGTTACCGGTGCTGGTGACACCGTAATATCTGTATTAGCGGCATCTTTTGCTGCAGGCAAATCATTGGCCGATGCTTGCAAGTTAGCTAATGCAGCGGCGGGTGTTGTCGTCGGTAAGCTGGGTACATCGACGCTTTCCACCATTGAGTTGACTGATGCAATTCACGGTAGCCAAGACAGTGGCTATGGGGTGATTGGCGAAGCGCAGCTTAAGCAAGCGGTAAAGTCGGCGCGTGCGCGTGGCGAGAAAGTGGTTATGACCAATGGTTGCTTCGATATTTTGCATGCAGGTCATGTCGCGTATTTGAACGAAGCTGCCAAGTTGGGTGATCGTTTGATTGTCGCAGTGAATTCTGACAGTTCGGTGCAGGCCTTGAAGGGCCCTGGTCGTCCGGTAAACCCGGAAGATCGCCGAATGGCTGTCTTAGCTGGTTTGGGTGCCGTTGATTGGGTTGTGCCATTTACGGAAGAAACGCCACAGCGCTTGATCAGTGAAATATTACCGACGCTGTTGGTAAAAGGTGGTGATTACAAGCCTGAAGAGATCGCTGGTGGTCAAGAAGTCGTTGCTGCTGGTGGTGAAGTACGTGTTCTCAACTTTGAAGACGGTTGCTCCACCACTGAAATTATTGATGCGATCAGAGGTGGCCGAGGGTAGTCTCCCAATTTGCCATAGCGTGAAAAGCGGATACAAAAAAGCGCCATCTCGATGGCGCTTTTTTTATGGGTTTTTTTTATAGCAAAGCGATGTGATTATTTCGCTTGTCGTAGACCAGCATTTACGTCAATGACATCTTGTTCATTCAACGAGCCGACAGCTTGCTTAAGCTGTAGTTGGCTAATGATGTAATCGTAGCGCGCATTTGCTAGCTGACGGTTGGCATCATACAGACGGCGTGTTGCATCCAATACATCAACAATGGTACGCGTACCTACATCGAAGCCAGCTTCAGTAGCTTCAAGTGCTGATTGCGCTGAAACCACCGATTGTTGGTAAGCGCGTAGTGCACCAATAGAGGCGTTAATGTTGTTGTAGAACGCACGTACATCTTTTACAACACTGCGGTATGAGCCTTCCAAGTCTTCACTTGCAGAAACATACGAGAATTGTGCTTGTTTTACTTCAGATGTTGTACGGCCACCGGTATAAACTGGTAACGCAAGGTTTATGCCTGCGTTTAGCGTACCGTCATCACGACTATTAATGTTTCTCTCGTCATAGTTATAACCCGCGTTGAATGACAACGTTGGTAAATGACCAGATTCTGCCAGCGTGATTTGATCACGAGCAATATCTTGAGAAATACGCGATGTCAGCAAGCTTAAGTTTTCACTTTCGGCATCTTTCACTAAATCCAGTACACGGGCTCTTGGTGCACTGGCAGCAAAGCGGTTCGTGTCAAGGATGTGAAGGTTAGTATGCTCTTGACCGGTGATTTCACGCAGGCCTTCGTAGCTATTGATTAATGAGTTCTCAGCAAGGATCTCATCGGCCAATACGCTATCGTACTGAGCTTGTGCATCATGCACATCAGTAATGGCGGATAGACCCACTTCGAAACGTTGCTTAGTTTGCTCTAGCTGGCGGCCAACTGCGGCTTTTTCTGCACGTACGAATTCAAGACTGTCCATTGCACGTAGCACGGCAAAGTAGGCATCAGACACGCGTAAAATCAGTGCTTGCTGCGTTGCCGCATAAGCTGCATCACTTTGGCGAGCTTGTTTTTCACTGATATCTAGGCTAATCCAGCTTGAGCGATTATAAATCGACTGGTCCAGCGTCAGGCCACCGTTAAAGCCATCATCACTGTCTTTTCCATCAAGGAAAGCCGTGTTGTAACCTGCGGTTAGGTTTATTTGTGGTAGCAATGCACTTCGAGTCGAGTTAATCGATTCAAAAGCGGCATCTTTATCAGCAGCTGAGCGCAATAGCTGCGGGTCATTTTGTTTGGCTTGTTGGTATATTTCGGCTAAATCATCAGCCAGTGCTAACTGGCTGAAGCCGCCAAGCGCAACGCTAACAATAAGCGGAAGCAATTTTTTCATGAATGCCTTTCCTGGTCCTGACAAAAAACGAGCAAGATATCAGTGTACCTGATGTTTACTTGCCTGAAACTGATCATTTTTCAGTTTTACTTTATTTTACGCGGTTTACTGCTTTATATGTGATTGTAATCTATTCAAGTTAAAAAAAGGACTTAAATAAAATCACAATTTTTGTCATAAATGTTGAATTAAATCATTGATGGTGGGCATTATGAATGAAAAAATACAATGTGTAGCTTATTGAGTTTTCAGTCACTAGGTAAGCAATAGTAATTCAAAGGGAAGTTGGAATGAAAAATCACTCCTCGAAGGACGGTGAATTAACGTCATTTACTCGCAATGACATCGAAGTGCTGTCCACCGAACCGCTCTATCAAGGTTATTTTAGCATGGTGAAATACCGTTTTCGCCATCGTTTATTTGCTGGTGGGTGGAGCCAGCCCATTGAACGTGAGCTATTTGAACGCGGTCATGCTGCGGCCTTGCTGCCTTATGATCCCGTCACTGATTGTGTTGTTGTTGTCGAACAGTTTCGTGTTGGTGCGTTAGCTGCAGATTGCACGCCTTGGCAGTTAGAAATTGTCGCTGGGATCATTGAAGAAGGTGAAAGCTCTCAAGATGTGGTATGCCGAGAAGTGGTTGAGGAAGCTGGGGTAACGGTTACTCAAGTTGAAAAAATCACAAGTTACTTATCAAGCTCTGGCGGTTGCTCGGAGACATTGGATATCTTTATTGGCCGTGTTGATAGTACGTTAGCCCAGGGCATTCATGGCTTGCCGGAAGAAGGTGAAGATATCCGTGTACACGTTGTACCAAGAATGGTCGCTTATCAGTGGGTAGAATCTGGTAAAATTGAAAATGCGGCTTCAATCATTGCGCTACAATGGTTGCAACTAAACTATATACGGCTACAGGCTGAAGCTGAATAAAATTGCCCACTGATAAAGGATGCCGATTGAATAGACGATACTCCGTTGATTTTGCTGGTATCATGCGTCTTTATGAGACGAACTATGCGAAGCTGCTCCCATTACTGCCAAAAAACGATCAGGTGGGAGATAGGTGTGTTTATTGTGTCTTTGACTATGAATACCATTTGACTGTGATTGAGTCGACCCGCTATACCACAGTGATCGAGCTGTGTTTAATGGGGGATGACGCACTGCCAAATTATATGGTACCCCGTTTAAAAGTAAGGCTTTATCATGATGCTAGGGTCGCAGAAGTGTGCTCAGCTCAGCAGATTTCACGGCTTAAGCCAAGGTATGATTACCCGAATTTGCGAATGCACCAGAAAGACGAAAAGCACCAAGTAAATCGCTTTTTAGGTGACTGGTTGGCATATTGCTTGAGAAATGGGATCAGTAGACAGTCGGTTTGTTAACAGTATAGATAGACAAGGTTTTTGACGTTTTGCAGAACTACACTCTGCCACAGGCGAACCCCGATAGCGTGGTTTTACTTCAAATTACCGACACCCACTTATTTGCCGATGAATGCGGTAGCTTGTTGGGGGTCGCGACAAAAGACAGCTTTAATGCCGTATTAGATGCGGTAGATGCTTCTGTGCGCCCGTTTGATGCCATTGTGGCAACGGGTGATATCTCTCAAGATCATACAGAAGCTTCTTATCAGCGTTTTTGTGATGGTATTGCGCGTTGGCCACAGCCTTGCTTCTGGTTGCCAGGCAACCATGATTATCAACCAAGCATGCAGGCCGTACTACCTTCCCAGCAGATCAAACCTTGTCATCAAGTATTGGCGGGTGAGCATTGGCAAGTTATTTTGCTAGATAGCCAGGTTAAAGGGGTGCCGCATGGTGAACTTAGTATGCAGCAGTTGGAGATGCTCGATCAGGCATTGTCAGCTTACCCTGAGCGTCACGCATTAATTCTATTGCATCACCATCCTCTACCTGCGGGTAGCACTTGGCTTGATCAGCATCAGTTGCACAATGCTGAAGCATTTTGGCAAATTGTCGATAAATACCCGCAAGTTCAGGCGGTGTTATGTGGACATATCCACCAAGAGCTTGATCGGACGTTTCATGGTGTACGAGTGTTGGCAACCCCTTCAACGTGCATTCAATTCCAGCCAGACTCTCATGATTTTGCGTTAGATCGCCAAAACCCAGGGTGGCGAATGCTGGAGCTAACGGCAGACGGCCAACTGAATACGCAGGTTTATCGCATTGACGGCAATGATTTTATTCCCAAATTCGACTCATCAGGTTATTAAATGAAACCTTTACTGTTGTACATTCATGGTTTCAATAGCTCGCCAAATTCACTTAAAGCGCAGCTCATGGCTGAATATTGCCGCCATGAGCGAGCAGATATTCGGGTTGAAATCCCCCAGATGCCAAATTATCCTGCAGAAGCGGTCGCTTTTATAGAGGCGTATGTACAGCAGTTTGTAGGGGAGTATCAAATAGGGCTGGTAGGAAGTTCGCTAGGCGGCTATATTTCTACTTGGCTCAATGAGCGGTTTCAGCTTCCGGCGGTATTGGTCAATCCTGCAGTAAAGCCGTATGAGTTGTTGCAAGATTACCTTGGTGAACAGCAAAATCCATACACTGGTGAACGCTATTGGTTAGAGCCAAAGCACATAGATGAGCTTCGACAAATTGATGTCGCATCTATTCCCCGTCCAGAGCAATTTTGGTTACTGCAACAAGAAGGTGACGAAGTGCTCGATTACCGACAGGCCGTCGATAAGTATGCAGCCTGCCGACAAACCGTTGAGCCAGAAGGCGACCACAGTTTTGTTGGATTTGAACGTTACCCTGCTGACATCATTAAATTCTTAGGGCTGTAAGCCTTAACATTGATCAAACTCGACTCACAATTGTGGGTCTCATCATCGGCCCCTGCTTGACAACTGAGCTGGGGTTACTGACTATTGTGGCAAAAATTTCCGTAAATTTCCGTAACTATGACAGAGCAAAGCTATAACGCTGGAGCCATTGAGGTTCTAAATGGCCTTGAGCCAGTCCGCCGCCGTCCGGGTATGTATACCGATACGGCTAGGCCCAATCACCTTGGTCAGGAAGTTATCGATAACAGTGTCGATGAAGCTTTGGCTGGCCATGCCCGAAAAGTTGAAGTCATTCTCCATGCCGATCAATCGCTAGAAGTTATCGATGATGGTCGAGGCATGCCCGTCGATATTCACCCTGAAGAAGGGGTGTCTGGTGTCGAGCTGATCCTTTGTAAGCTTCATGCCGGTGGTAAATTCTCGGGCAAAAACTATCAGTTTTCTGGTGGTTTGCACGGGGTGGGTATTTCCGTTGTAAATGCCCTGTCTAAGCGTGTTGAAGTCACGGTTAAGCGTGATGGCCAAGTGTATCAAATCGCCTTCGAGAATGGCGATAAGGTCTCTGAGCTTGAAGTGATTGGCACGTGTGGACGCCGTGCTAAAGGAACGAGTGTTCACTTTTGGCCTGATGTTTCGTATTTCGATAGCCCTAAGTTCTCTGTTACTCGGCTTAAAAGCAACCTTAAAGCCAAAGCGGTGCTGTGTCCTGGTCTGGAAATCATTTTTACTGACAAAGGCACAGATGAAACAGTACGCTGGTGCTATGAAGATGGTTTAAAAGACTACCTAGCAGAAGGCGTTAAGGGGTATACCCTACTGCCGGAAGAACCGTTTACAGGGGTCTTTAGTGGTCAAACAGAAGCGGCTGACTGGGCGCTACTCTGGTTGCCAGAAGGCGGTGAGTTAGTCACTGAAAGCTATGTTAACCTGATCCCTACGGCTCAGGGTGGTACGCACGTTAATGGTTTACGCCAAGGTTTACTGGATGCCATGCGTGAATTCTGTGAGTTCCGTAACTTACTACCGCGTGGTGTAAAGCTAACCGCTGATGATATTTGGGAGCGCTGTGCCTACGTACTCTCTGTGAAAATGCAAGATCCTCAGTTTGCGGGTCAGACCAAAGAACGCCTGTCATCACGTCAATGTGCGGCATTTGTCTCTGGTGTCGTCAAAGATGCCTTCAGCTTGTGGCTGAATGAGCGTCCACAACTTGCTGAGCAACTTGCTGAAGTGTGTATTGCGAATGCGCACCGTCGTATGCGTGCCAGTAAAAAAGTGGTACGTAAGAAAATCGCATCAGGCCCAGCACTTCCGGGTAAATTAGCTGACTGTTCGCAACAAGACCTTTCTCGTACCGAACTGTTCTTAGTGGAAGGTGACTCGGCGGGTGGTTCTGCCAAGCAGGCTCGTGATCGCGTATTCCAAGCGATCATGCCGCTACGAGGTAAAATCTTGAATACGTGGGAAGTGTCGGCAGATCAAGTGCTTGCTTCTCAAGAGGTCCACGATATTTCTGTCGCTCTCGGTATCGATCCTGATAGCGATGATTTAAGTGGCCTACGCTACGGTAAAATCTGTGTGCTTGCCGATGCTGACTCCGATGGTCTTCATATTGCGACCTTGCTTTGTGCGCTTTTCGTTAAACATTTCGAATCGTTAGTACGCGCTGGGCATGTTTATATTGCGATGCCGCCTCTATACCGTATCGATTTAGGAAAAGAAGTTTTCTATGCACTTGATGATGCGGAAAAAGATGGCATTTTGGATCGTCTAAGTGGTAAACGTGGCAAGGTTAACGTGCAGCGATTTAAAGGTCTGGGTGAAATGAACCCACTGCAGTTGCGCGAAACCACCATGGATCCCAACACTCGTCGCTTGGTGCAGTTAACCATTGATGACGATGAGCAGACCAATGAAATGATGGATATGCTTCTGGGCAAAAAACGCGCAGAAGATCGTCGCCATTGGCTGCAAGAGAAAGGTGATATGGCGGAAGTATAACGCCATTTAATACCGCCTCGCGGTGCACCCATAACGATTTAATGAGCAGGTTGGCAAGGTGTCAGCCTGTTGCGAAAAGACTTAACGGAATACCCGACGATGACTGATGTCTCAATAGATGGCGTAGAGCAGCTTCCCCTTAGGAAGTTTACCGAAGACGCTTATCTGAATTATTCCATGTACGTAATCATGGACCGTGCCTTGCCGTTTATTGGTGATGGCCTTAAGCCGGTACAGCGACGTATTATTTATGCGATGTCTGAGCTGGGTTTGTCGGCGACAGCTAAATACAAAAAATCAGCCCGTACTGTGGGTGATGTGCTGGGTAAATACCACCCGCATGGTGATTCTGCTTGTTACGAAGCCATGGTCTTAATGGCTCAGCCTTTTTCATACCGCTATCCGCTGGTTGATGGTCAGGGAAACTGGGGTGCACCCGATGACCCGAAATCATTTGCAGCGATGCGTTATACCGAGTCGCGCTTATCTCGTTTTTCTGAGGTGCTACTGCATGAGCTTGGCCAAGGGACCGTGGATTGGGGGGATAACTTTGACGGCACAATGAAAGAGCCGAAAATGTTACCAGCCCGTTTGCCGCATATCCTATTGAATGGGATAACGGGTATTGCCGTTGGTATGGCAACAGACATTCCACCGCATAATGCCCGTGAAGTCGCCCATGCAGCCGTTCATATGATTGATAACCCGAAAGCGGATCTCGATGATGTGATGGGGTTTGTCAAAGGCCCTGATTATCCGACAGAAGCGGAAATCATTACTTCGAAAGATGACCTGAAAAAGGTATATCGAACGGGCCGTGGCAGCATTAGAATGCGTGCAATTTGGCATAAAGAAAGCAGTGATATCGTGATCACCGCATTGCCGCATCAGGTGTCTGGCTCGAAGTTGCTTGAGCAAATCGCCAATCAGATGCGTGCGAAAAAATTGCCGATGGTCGAGGATTTACGTGACGAGTCTGATCACGAAAACCCAACCCGTATCGTGATCGTACCGCGTTCAAATCGCATTGACTGCGAACAGTTGATGAATCACTTGTTCGCATCGACGGATTTGGAAAAGAGTTTCCGCGTAAACCTGAACATGTTGGGGCTTGATAATCGTCCACAAGTGAAGGGTTTGGTTCAAATCATCTCTGAATGGCTTGAATTCCGCCGCACGACAGTTCGTCGTCGTCTTCAGTACCGTTTAGATAAAGTTGATGCACGCCTTCATATTCTTGAAGGCTTGTTAGCAGCTTACCTCAATATTGATGAAGTGATTGAAATCATTCGTACAGAGGATGATCCTAAAGCCGAGTTAATGTCACGCTTTGACTTAAGTGTTATTCAGGCCGATGCCATTCTTGAAATTAAGCTGCGCCAGTTAGCTAAATTGGAAGAGTTTAAGATCCGTGGTGAGCAAGATGAGCTATCGAAAGAACGTGATTACCTTGCAAAATTATTAGGGTCAGAGCGTCGTCTGAATACCTTGATTAAGAAAGAAATTTTGGCTGATGCCGAGAAGTATGGTGATGATCGTCGTTCACCATTGGTTGAGCGTGAAGAAGCGAAAGCATTAACAGAGCGTGACTTGATCCCAAGTGAAGCGATCACCGTTGTGCTATCGGAGAAAGGTTGGATCCGACATGCTAAAGGGCATGAGGTCGATCCTAGTACGCTAAACTACAAATCGGGTGATAGTTTCTTGGCTCATGCACGAGGCAAGAGTAATCAGCCTGCAATCTTCCTTGGCAGTGACGGGCGTAGTTATGCGCTTGAATCACATACCTTGCCTTCAGCTCGAAGCCAAGGAGAGCCGATTACAGGTCGCTTGAACTTAACTCCTGGTACTCAAATGCGTCAGGTCATGATGTCTGAAGACGAGCAACTTTGGTTGATGGGTTCTGATGCCGGTTATGGCTTTATCTGTAAAGGCTCAGATATGGTTTCTAAGAACAAGAATGGTAAAGCGTTACTGACGGTGCCTGAGAGTTCTGAAGTCATGCCGCCACAACCAATCTTGGATATCAATAATGATGATATCCTGGCGATTACGAATGAAGGGCGTATGTTGCTGTTCCCGATTAAAGACTTGCCTCAGTTAGGCAAAGGTAAGGGGAACAAGATCATCAACATTCCTGCTGCTCGCTCTAAAGCGCGTGAGGAGTTCTTGTCTCAGTTAGTGGTGTTACCGCATGGCAGCACGTTAACGTTGCATGCTGGTAAGCGGAAACTGGGTTTGAAACCTTCAGATCTTGAGCACTTCCGAGGCGAGCGTGGGCGTAGGGGGAGCATGTTGCCTCGAGGCTTACAGCGAGTCACACGGATGGAAATTGATATTCCAGATAGTGCCGTGAGTGAATAACGGTTTTTCACCGAATGAAGCCCTCCAATAGGAGGGCTTTTTTGAGCGGCAAGCATTTAGAGATTGCGATAATCAGTGCATAAAAAGGCGCGAAGCGAAGGGGTGTTGGTAGTCTAATTTCTACACATAAAAGGTGTTTTTTCTTCCAGCCTAAGTATACTAGCGAACACTTGTACGCTGAGGGAAATCTAATGTTATTTGTACTACGCATGATCGCTGTAGCAGCGTTTGCTGTTGTCATGTTTATTTTTGGTTGTGGTTACTGTTTACTAAGCCCGCGTAACCCTAAAAATGTTCATACTGTTGGCCGTCACTTTTCTAAGATGGCGCGGATCTTTGGCATAAAATTAGATATTCGCTTTCCTGAGAACCCAGAAGAATATGGGCCGAGTGTATATATTGCGAATCACCAAAATAATTATGATTTATTTACGGTCTCTGGTGCGATAATGCCGCGAACAGTAACCGTTGGTAAGAAAAGCCTTCTATGGATGCCTTTGTTTGGTCAGCTTTACTGGTTAACCGGTAACATTTTGATTGACCGTGCAAACCGTAGTAAAGCAGCTGGCACAATTGGTCAGGTTGTAGAAAAGATTAAACAGCGCAAGGTCTCGATTTGGATGTTCCCTGAAGGCACTCGCTCTCGTGGGCGAGGTTTGTTACCTTTTAAAACAGGGGCATTTCATGCCGCCATTGGTGCTGAAGTGCCTATTGTACCGATTGTGTGCAGTACCACTGAACATGTAAACCTGAATCGATGGGATAACGGTGTGGTCATTGTTGATATCTTAGCGCCTATTTCAACGAAAGGATTGACCAAAGAAGATGTGCGTGAGCTTTCAAAACAGTCTCGTACTGTGATGGAAAACAAGCTTCATGAGCTTAATGAAGAAGCAGCGCAGCGTTCGGCGAGCTAGAATTATAAAATTGACCGTGATGTGATGCTCGCATTACGGTTGGAAAAGTGTATAAGGACATGCATTAGCGTGTCCTTTTTATTTGTGTAGAAATAAAAGAATGATTAACGAACAAGTTATTTTAGTCGACCCGCAAGGCAAGGAGCTGGGCGAAAAAGAAAAAATGCAAGCGCACCGGGATGGTGATTTACATTTAGCGTTCTCTGTACTGATCTATCGGCAAAATGCGGGTCAACGAGAATACTTGATGCAACAACGGGCGTTGGGGAAGTACCATAGCGGTGGCCTGTGGACCAATTCTTGCTGCTCTCACCCGCGCAAGGGCGAAACTATGGAGCAGGCTGGTATTCGTCGTTTGCAGGAAGAAATGGGCGTTGTTGGTATTAACCAACTTGATGATATAGCCAGCTTCCTCTACCGTGCTGAGTTAGATAATCACTTGGTTGAGCACGAGCTAGATCATATCTTAGTGCATCAGGTGAGTGAGCTCGTCATTGATCCTAACCCAGAAGAAGTGATGTCATATCGCTGGTGGCCGAGTGGCGACTTAATGCAATCGGTAGAGCAATCTCCTGAGTTATTTACCGCATGGTTTCCTCAAGTGTTAAGTGAAACAGAAGCGCACCGTTGAGAACGGCCACATAAAAAAAAGCTGCCAATGGCAGCTTTTTTTATGTTATCGAATGAGACTATTTGCGTACTGCAATCGCTTCGATTTCAATTTTTACGTCTTTTGGTAGGCGTGCAACTTCAACGCAAGAACGAGCAGGGTAAGGTGCATTGTGCTCATCAAAGAATTTGCCGTAAACATCGTTTACTGTCGCAAAATCGTTAAGATCTTTTACGAAGACTGTCATTTTAACGATATCAGCAACTTTTAAGCCTGAAGATTCAACAACGGCCTGCACGTTCTCCAGTGACTGGCGTGCTTGCTCTGCGATGTCTTCAGAAACTTCACCCGTTTTTGGGTTTACAGGGATCTGGCCAGAAGTCAGAACCATGTTGCCGAGGTCAACACCTTGAACATATGGGCCGATAGCAGCAGGTGCCTGCTCTGTGTGTAGAACTTGAGTCATTGAATGTCCTTACTTTATCATTATTAAGAGAAGCGATAGTTTGCAGTCCTCTCGCACAGAGGTCAAAGGGTTTCCATCCTTCGAACTTGATTTTACCTACGTTTTTTTTCCTTTATGCAGGGACACCAAGTCGAGTTTTAACGACCTGCTCACACTGCTCAATGCGTAAAATGTCCTTAGGGGCAATCATCACAGTATCGTTCCCGCCAACGGTACCGAGGATCTCAGCATGTGGCTGTATATCGATAAGACGTGCCACTAGCTGCGCGCTACCGGGGTGTGTTTTAACAACCACCACGAGCTGATTATGGGTAATAAACTCGATTTGTGAAGCAATAGATGACCCTACTTGAACAGGCTCATTTTCAACGGTTAGGCAGTACACTTTCTTGCCGTAGGCGTTAGGCACTTTAGCGACACCCAAGCGTGAAAGCAGGCGTGAGACTGTAGACTGGCTTACATCTTCAAACCCCATATCAATTAATCGGGCTCGAATGTCATCTTGGGTCGTAAAACTCTGTTGCTGTAATAGTCGCTTGCAGGCTGTTGTAATGCTTTCTTCTGGGCAAAAAGCATCCATCGCTCCGTGCATATTGGATCCAATCACGGGCAACTCCTTGTTATTTATTGGTACTTTAGATCGTATCTGTTTGAGTATCAGCCTTACGCAATTGTCTTTTTATGGTGTTGACTTGTATGTGCGTGTATTAAAAGCTGACAGTGATTACAAGACATAATGATTTAGTTGCATAATCTTGCCTAAGCATCATATCAACAATACAACAATGTTTTCTTGACCCCAATCACCAAAATATAATGCCAACTTTTTACTTAATATAAGGAATTATATCCGGACTTATTCAGTAAATTTCGCTGATTTTGCTTGTCGCTTGATTGGGTGGTGGCCATGGTTGCTGCGTCACTTTCTTCATTGGCACTTTTCTTCGGTGATTGTGGTGACAGAAAAGTCGATCTTAAGGGGGTGCGGTAATTGACCAGTGGGGAAGAGGCGGCAGGTGCCAAGTTGTTTTGATTAGAGACGGGGGCAAAAGTACTTCCTTCTTCTTCGTAGTTGTTCGTTGCATGGCTAGCAAGGATAGTGTTTTGTTGATCGGGGCGGTTGAGATTAGCGACATATTCTGACACTTGGATATTAGCCAGATCTTTACTCGCCGATTGTGTGGAAATACCGAGAGCATTGAGCCAGTCAAAAATAAGGGTTGAGGGGACAAACTGACTGTATCGTTCCGCTGGGCGCAGATTACGAAGATCTTCAGGGTTATGCACGATGGCAACCGTGATCCCGGCGATTTCACCTTGTTGGTTAAATACTGGGCCGCCACTCATTCCCGACATCACAGGGGCATCACTGAGTGAGTATAAGCAATTGGTGTTGGTATCAATGACATCCTGTAGATATTTCCCTTTTCCTTTGATCTTGTTGCCGAGTACTGAGTGTCCGTGATGAGAAACGTTTTGGTCGGGGTAGATCAGCCCCCACTTTGGTACATTGTCTGACGGACGTTTGACTAAAGAGAGATCACATGCAGGGTGGTGGATGACATCCAAGTCCCAGGATACTTGGGCGACATGTTTAGCGGTCAGCATATATTCTTTACTCACCGGTACTGCGGAGCCAAAGCCTCCAATCAGCATGGGTACACCAATGACAACCATCTTATTGGCACTATGGTTTGAAGCAGAGCTGACAGCCCCATTGCTGGATATACACCCCGACAGGTAAAAAGACAGGAAAGCGAGGGTAAGTGAGAGTTTTAATACATGCCAACAACCCGAGTATGGAGCGTGCGCAATTAACTTCATGCCAACGACCTTTTTATTATGTGCAGCTGACGTTTATTTTTTTGATTTTAATCGCTGCTATTTTTGATGTTCTTCAAAGGTAGTGGGCAGAGGCGGGCGTTGTTCGCTCTAGAAGTGAGAATAAAAAAGCCGACTCACGGGTGAGTCGGCATTCTTATTTGCAGGCCAGAAAAGACAGGGTTTGAGACAGCTTTATGACTTGCTGTCACCTGCGTTTTCTAGGTGTTAGTTGTTTTCGGTAACGATTTCGCGAGAGAAAACCTTCTCGCAGTATTTACATTTCAGCTGTACATCTTCTTTCTTCGTGATGACTTTGAAGCTACTGTCAACGGGCTCGCCATGAGAAATACAGTTGGTGTTTGGGCACTTGAAGATGGCATTGATTTGCTCTGGCAGTGATAAGCTGAGCTTTTTCACTACTTCGTAGTTTTCAATTTGGTTCACTGTTGCTTTCGGGGCATACAAGGCCAGTTGATTTGCTTGATCTTCGGTGAGGAAGATATTTTCAATCTTAATGAGATCTTTAGCACCTTGCGCTGATGATGGCAGGTTTAAACCAACCGTTACACGCTGATTCGTTTTGTGCAATTTAAACAGCTTAAGTACCTTGATCCCAACATTTGCAGGGATGTGGTCAATAACAGAACCATTTTTGATTGCTTCAACCTGTAGCTGTGTTTCTTTAGTCATTGTTATCTCTCCTGCTTAAAGTGCTTCGTTTAGTACTAGTGCCAATAGTGCTTCGCGAGCATATACGCCATTCTCAGCCTGCTGGAAGTAGTAAGCATGTTTTGTTTTATCTACATCGATGGTGATTTCA
This sequence comes from Photobacterium minamisatsumaniensis, assembly GCF_050336695.1. NCBI lineage: Bacteria > Pseudomonadati > Pseudomonadota > Gammaproteobacteria > Vibrionales > Vibrionaceae > Photobacterium > Photobacterium minamisatsumaniensis. The sequence goes on from NZ_JAKJSI010000022.1 coordinate 118,458, forward strand.
TCAACACGCGGTAGAGGGTGCAATATTTTCAGGTTATCACGCGCTTCGCTTAGCATGCCTGCCGTTAAGATATAGGCCGCTTTCATATGTGCGTATTCAGATTCATCGAAACGCTCTTTCTGAACTCGTGTCATGTACAGGATATCCAGCTCAGGAATAACCTCTTCCATGGTTGCGTGAAGGCTGTAGTTGATACCTGCTTCATCCAGCTCTTCGCAGATGTAATCTGGCATCGCTAGAATTTCAGGAGCAATGAAGAAGAAATTGATGTTGTTGAATTTCGATAACGCTTGAGTCAAAGAGTGAACGGTACGGCCATATTTTAGATCACCGACAAAAGCGACATTCAAGTTGTCTAAGCTACCTTGTGTTTCATAGATAGAAAACAGATCAAGCAGGGTTTGCGTTGGGTGTTGATTTGCACCGTCACCACCATTAATCACTGGCACGTTATGTGAGAACTCAGAAGCTAAGCGAGCCGCTCCCTCTTGAGGGTGACGCATTACAAAGGCATCAACATAAGATGAAATGACTTGTACCGAGTCAGACAGTGTTTCACCTTTTTTGGCCAGTGATGTGTTACCACCGTTGTCAAAACCAATAACAGTGCCACCTAGGCGCTGAATTGCGGTTTCAAACGATAGGCGAGTACGGGTTGAAGGCTCAAAAAAGCAGCTGGCAATAACCTTGTTTTTTAACAATTCAGGGTTTGGCTCAGCTTTTAATGTACTTGCAGTTTCAACGACCAGCTCAAGCTCTTTACGGCTAAGTTCTGGGATTGAAATGATGTGCTTTTGAAACAGCGAATTCGGCATGGCTTCTATTCCCTTAATATCTCAATGATAGACGTAATGTAGTAGCTGCATTCTTACAGCCAAAAAAAAGCCCCCTTAAAAAAGGAGGCTCTTTTTACAAAAAACAAAAAAAGAGAAAAACGGCACCATCGCCGAGTATCGGCGGGATTGCATCAGGTAAGACATCACTGACTGGCGCATTTTTTATCTCTCTTTAGACAAATTGCGGAGGATTATACCCCCATTTTCACAGAGAGCAAGCGTTTGCGCAAAGTATTCATTTTGCGGAAGTTTATGCACTTTAAAGGGAAAAAAACGGGTAAGGAAAAAGCAGTGTAACCATGTGATTTATTTGAAAGTTGTTAAAACACCGTATGGGTTACTTGCTCAATCTAGGCATAAAAATACCGGCTTAAAAAGCCGGTATGCATACAAAGAGCTAATGCCTATTTTGTGCTAACGATAGGCATTAAACCCAAGAGAGTCGATTATTGACCCAGAGTTGCCACCATGATTGCTTTGATGGTGTGCATGCGGTTTTCCGCCTCGTCGAATACGATAGAATGCTTAGATTCAATCACTTCGTCAGTAACTTCTACGCCGTCTTTTAGCACTGGGTATTCTTGTGCTAGTTCTTTACCGACAATAGTATCTTCGCCATGGAATGCAGGTAGGCAGTGCATGAATTTCACATGCGGGTTGCCTGTTGCTTTTAGCATGTCCATGTTCACTTGGTAAGGTAGCATTAGGTTAATACGCTCAGCCCATGCTTCTTTCGCTTCACCCATTGATACCCAAACATCGGTGTATAGGAAATCACAACCTTGAACGCCTTCCTGTACGTCTTCAGTCATCGTGATTTTGGCACCCGTTTCTTCTGCAATTACACGGCACTGTGCCACAAGCTCTTCTTCAGGCCAGAATGCCTTTGGTGCGACGAGGCGGATGTCCATGCCCATTTTAGCAGCACCAACCATTAGTGAGTTACCCATATTGTTGCGGGCATCACCAAGGTAAGCAAATGTCATTTCGTGTAGCTGCTTGCCACGACCGTGCTCTTGCATAGTAAGGAAGTCAGCAAGGATCTGTGTTGGGTGGAACTCATCGGTTAGACCATTCCATACCGGTACACCAGCGTGAGCACCTAGCTCTTCTACGATTTCCTGTCCAAAGCCGCGGTATTCGATGCCGTCATACATGCGTCCCAGTACGCGAGCGGTATCTTTCATTGATTCTTTGTGGCCGATTTGAGAGCCAGATGGGCCTAAGTATGTCACTTTCGCGCCTTGGTCGAATGCCGCTACTTCAAATGCACAACGTGTACGTGTTGATGACTTTTCAAAAATCAGCGCGATGTTTTTGCCTGTAAGGCGCGGTTGCTCATAACCGTTGTATTTTGCTTTTTTTAGCTCTGCAGACAAATCCAACATGTGTTGAATTTCACGTGGAGTGAAGTCTAGCAGTTTTAGGAAGTTACGGTTACGAAGATTAAAAGCCATGATGTTATCCTCTTAAGAATCTGTATCTCTCTGTCTGGCTGAAGCGAGAGTCTTTTATTTATCGCGGCAGCCAGTTGGGTTTTTATATGTATTTTTTAACGTATTATTGATTACTTGTGAATAAGTATTCTCTTATTCTGCAATAATATTTGTTCCGGCTTCACCTTTTAGAATGGCTAAACCATCTTCAAGTGCGCCAATGCCGACTAATCTTCCGCCTTTTTTGATGAACTCGCACGAGGCATCAATTTTTGGCCCCATAGAGCCTGCATCAAAGGCATATTGAGACAGTTCGCGCGGTGTTGTACTACGAAGTGCCTTTTGTGTTGGTGTGCCCCAGTCGAGGTACACGGCGTCAGCATCGGTTAGGATCAGTAATGCGTCAGCATTAAGCTGTTGTGCTAAGTAGGCCGCAGACATGTCTTTGTCGATAACGGCTTCGACGCCAATTAATTTGCCATTTTCTTTCTTCACTGGTATGCCACCACCACCGGTACAAATTACTAAGTGTTCTTGTTTTATTAGGGTATTAATGGCATCACTTTCGACAATACCTGTTGGCAGTGGGCTTGGCACGACGCGGCGGAAATATTGGCCATCTGGTTTGACTGTCCAGTGGTATTTTTCTGCCATTTCACGCGCTTCTGCTTCTTCATAGACCGGGCCAATGGGCTTGGTTGGGTCGGTAAAAGCAGGATCGTTAGGATCAACCGTCATCTGGGTCAGCATGCAAGACACTTCTTGTTCTGGCAGAAGATTTTTCAATTCTTGCATTAGCATGTAACCAATCATGCCTTGTGTTTCTGAACCCAGTACATCCAATGGATATGGGTTTACTTTTTTATACTCCAGTCCTTGCAATGCCAGTAAGCCAACTTGTGGGCCGTTACCATGAACGAGTACTACATTGTATGCCTTACCAATGGCTGCGATTGTTTGTGCTGCCTTGGCGATATTTTGACGCTGGGTATCCGCCTCTAGTGGTTCACCACGGCGAAGTAGGGCGTTACCCCCCAATGCAACTACAACTGTTTGCTTAGTCATGTGATCGTCTCTCTTGGTTTTACTCTCAGTCTTATTATTTAGTCGGCTTAAGCCTTTAGATTCTGAGATGTTGTTCTGTTGTGTGGCCGGCGGTTAGACCGGCCATTCTTTGATCTTTAACGTGGTAATTAGATACCGTCACGTTCGATTGGGCAGCTCATGCAGCGAGCACCACCACGGCCACGGCCTAGTTCATCTCCTGGGATTGGTAGAACAGTGATACCTGCTTTGTCGTATTTCTCGTTAGTGTAAGTGTTACGTTCGTAACCTATAACCACGCCTGGTTTCACTGTTAGAACATTGTTGGCATCGTTCCATTGTTCACGTTCTGCTTCGAAGCTGTCACCACCAGTCGTGATCAGGTTTAATTGATCAAGGCCGAGTGCTTTTTCGATTGCTGTGACGAAGTAACCTTCTTCCTTCACATTTACCGCGCCAGATTGATCACCGGTTAGGCTCCAGCACTGTACGTCTTTACGCACAACTTCAGGGTAAACCGAGAAAGTGTCTTCACGCATGTGAGTCATTACGGTGTCTAGGTGCATGCAAGAGCGGTGCTTAGGTAGCTGCATCGCAATTACTTGTTTTGCTTCGCCGTGTTTGAATAGGCTAGAAGCGAGTTGCTCAACACCCTGCGGTGTTGTGCGCTCTGACATACCAATTAAGACTGCGCCTTTACCGATAACCAGTACATCACCGCCTTCAATGGTTGAGTTGTCGTAAATCTTTTCTTCGTCGCCAAAGTACTTAACGAAGTCTTGGCCTGCGAAGGTTGGGTGCCAGCGGTAAATAGCGCGAACATGGTTTGTTTCACGTTGGCGAGCTGCTTTTGCCATTGGGTTGATTGATACCCCGCCATATACCCAGCAGGAGGTATCGCGAGTAAATAGGTGGTTTGGCAATGGTTCAATAATGAAATCTGTAGGCTCGTGTATGCCTTGCATCATAGAAGACGATTGAACCGGTAATTCTGCATAGCTTAGGCCACCCAAGAGAATAGAAGACAGCTCTTTGTGTGGGAGATCTGCCAAGAAGCAGCGAACATCATTTGCAAATGCTTTGCCTAGGCGGTAGTCAGATACCTGAGTGTTTAGCAGCCAATCTTTTGCATCAGGTACTGCAAGCGTATCAGCCAGTAGGTCGCCAAGTAGTAACACTTCAACGCCTTGCTCACGTAAGGTATTGGCAAACACATCATGCTCTTCACCTGCGCGTTCAACGGCTAGCACATCATCGAATAATAATTCGTGACAGTTCGATGGCGTTAGGTGAGTTAGAGCTCTCTCCGGACGGTGAACAAGAACGCGGCGTAGTTGGCCTATTTCAGAACCTACATAGAACTTACTCATGATCGTATCTCTCTTTATTTTGTTGCCATATTTTTGGCTTTATTTATTTGTTGCGAAGTTGATATTTTTATTTCTTCGCTTTCGTATCTGGTATTTATTTTACCCTGTGGTGCCTGAGAGTCTTAGAGTTCCATCACATTTTTATTATTATCATCGCAACCTATGAGTTGGGTTTTATTAACATTTTTAATTCATTTTGTGTTGATTTATATGTATGGGTTTTTATGTGGCCCATTTGATTTTTAAATGCTTTGTTTTAGGTAAGTTCATGTTTAATAGTGGTTTGGTTGTTTGTTTGGGAAGTTTATGCATATTCCCCTGTGTAGCGTAAATGTTGATTTATCAATCTTATGCATTAAAAGTGTTTGTCTATATAAAATAAATTGGAATGTTATTGCGTTAGTAACAAATATTTTTCTTTTTTATTTGAAGTTAGACTTTTATAGAGGTTTCATTTGGAAGGGATATAAGAGGTTATCATACGTTACATATTATTTTATTTGTGAGTGATATTGATTTTAAATTATAAGGTTAAGCGTTTTATTAATTGGTAATTATATTTTTACCGTTGGTGTTAAATTAAAAAAAAACCGCCAGAAGCGGCGGCTTTAAAATGGTATCGCGATAAAATAGAGCGGTGTATTGCTCTATTTGCGATTAGATTATCCGATCATTACACCCACGCTGAGCATAACCATGATAAGTACGGTAAGAATACCCAGTAGCGGTGCTACCCACTTCACCCAACGCACGTAGGGTACTTTTGCAATCGCTAGCCCACCCATAACAACGGCAGAAGTCGGTGTTACGAGGTTAACAATGCCCGAGGCTGACTGATAAGCGGTAACGACGAGATCGCGTCCGACACCTGCGAAGTCAGCTAATGGTGCCATTATTGGCATGGTAAGTACGGCCAAACCAGATGATGATGGCACAAGGAAAGACAGTAATATTTCAAGCCAGTACATCACGTTGATAAAGACGATGGATGACAACCCTGTTACTGCGTGTTCGGCTGAATTTAGAATCGTATCGGTGATCATACCGCGATCCATAATCACCACGATACCACGAGCAATACCGATGATCAGTGCAACGCCGAGTAAATCACGGGCACCATCAATGAAACTTGTGGTGAACTCTTCTTCACTCATACGGGCAATTAAGCCGATTATGATTGTAGCTGCTAAGAACATGCCTGAAATTTCGGCCATCCACCAACCAGCGACTGCTACACCATAAATCATGATGCCAAATGATGCTGCAAAGATAGCCAAAATCACTTTACGCGTCGTTGTAAACTCGAGCATTTCACCTGATTGGTTGCTTAGGAAATGGGCTTTGTTTTCTTCGTACTTATCAAACACGATCGATTTGGTTTTATCTGCACGAACCATTTTGGCATAACGCATGACATAGCCAACACAAATAACCCAGCCGATGGCAAGCATACCAACACGCAACATGATGCCGTCAGTGAACGGGATACCTGCTGCATTGGCGGCAATAACCGTGGCGAATGGGTTAATCGTTGAGCCAAGCGTACCAATACCCGCCCCGAGTAGTACCGTTGCTGCTGCGACCACTGGGTCAAAACGAGCAGCCATCATGACTGGTACTAATAAGGTATAGAATGGTAGTGATTCTTCAGCCATACCATAAATTGTTCCCCCTGCGGCAAAAAGCGCCATCAGGATCGGGATCATTAATTCTTCTCGACCGTGTAAGCGGGCTGTTACTCGTTCAATACCTGCATCGATTGCACCTGTTTTGGTCACGAGGCCAAGAAAGCCACCAATAACCAAAATAAACAAAGAAACGTCGATAGCCGCTGCTTCGTAGGTATTGTGATCATAAAACCCATCAATGGGTGCAATAAGAACATCCACAATGCCTTGCGGGTTGCTTTCTACAGATTGGTAAGTGCCAGTAACAGGCACTTCGCGTCCGAGCTCTTCATTCATCACCCGATCGTACTGGCCTGCAGGTACGATCCAAGTCAGTAATGCTACAAATGCAATTAAGCCAAATAAGATGGTATAGGCTGAAGGGAACTTCAAGTTAGCGAAGAAGCCACCTTTCTCTTCTGTTTTAACAGTTTCGGTTGTCATTATTATCTCCTTGCCCTTACCGCTGTTTTTACTGTAAGGGTTACATCTACCGAGCCTTAATTTAGACATGGCAAAGCTGTCTGCATGGCCAGCGGTTACAGTCGCTAGCGCCAAGTCAGGTAAAGACTAAAAGTTGTAGTGCTCGTTCTCTACTGCTAATGCAGATTGGAGAGCGATGCCAAATCGTGGTGAGGGGTTAGGCTTAAGTACTCATTATTTGGCTGGTGGTTGGCGGTAACGGGAACACCGAAATTACCAATGTTATCTTTCACCGTGGTCAAATAGATGAGTGCTCTACAGGGGGGGCGTAACAGACTGCGCCGTTGACGCCTTGGCCTATGGCCGAGGTAGAAGTTACTCATGATCGTATCTCTCGTATAGTGTGTTGGCCAACAGTCTTTGCTGCGGCTCTTTTGTTTGTTGCAAGGGAATCTTATTCTGATGAGCGAGGTTTAACTTTGGTATTGTTCACACTTTTTTAGCACTAAAATTTACCAATCAGATGCCCGTATAGTGCGGTGAGGGTATTTCACTATTATTAATGGATGGATATGCTATTTGGCTTTTTTGGCACGGATGTCATATATAGCGGTCAATATTGAATCGTGCGAATACGGGATCTCTTAGGGGAAAGCGGAAACTGTACACATTTAGAATGTAATACAGGTCTGATTTTCCTATTCATCAAGCGTGCATAACCGGGAATATTATTCATTCTTATAATCAATAGATCGAATAATGGAATTTGATGTTCTTTTGATAAATATCAAGTTTCAAGTTAGGTGTTAATAGCCATGGAAATTCATGGCAATCCGTGCGATATTTGCGATCAAATTTATTCCATAGGTGGAGTTACCCCATGTCTATTGCAGAACTGATTGAAGAGCAGAAGGAAGAGACTCGCGACATTATTGCCGCGTTGCTAGAAGATGAAAGCGATCCTGATGCACTTTACACCATTGAACATCACTTCTCAGCAGATACGTTTGAAGAGCTGGAAGGTGCGGCAGTAGAAGCATTTAAAATGGGCTTCGAAGTTCAAGAAGCAGAAGAACTAGAACTTGCTCCTGAAGACGGTGGCGGTAAAGTTGTTTGTTTCGATGCTGTTATGTCATCTGCACTGAAAGCAGAGCTTCTTGACGAGCAAGCTGAAAAATTGATCCATCTCGCTGACAAGCACAATATTGATTACGACGGTTGGGGTACTTACTTCGAATCGGGCGAAGATGACGAAGAAGAGCATGAAGACGAGGAGTAATATCCTTGGCTCTGAAGTTTGAAAAGCTGGCTTATGCCAGCTTTTTTATTACGTAAAATCCTCAATCATGGCGATAAAAAGAGGTTATCTGCACTTATAACACCTTCAACATCCTGATCTCACATGCATCATGGCCAGTGTTTCCCATTGCATGTGTGATATGTTTAAAGCCAAGCGATTCATACAAATAAATGGCTTCTTTAAGGCTGGCTGTCGTTTCAAGGTAACAGGCAGTAAAATGTTTTTGGCGAGCAAATTTTAACGCTGTCGTTGCGATACGACGGGCAAAGCCTTTACCTCTCAATTCAGGTAAAAAGTACATTTTTTGTAGCTCACAAACATTTTCTTCCCCTGACAACGGAGCAATCCCTCCCCCCCCAAGAATACGATTGTCTTTCTCTACAACCCAAAAAGCAGTGTTCTCTCCGGCATAGACCAAGCTTAAATCATCCAGTGTCGGATCAGAAACGCCATACCCTTTATCCGGTGTTAAGCCATACTCTGCTGATACGCGGCGAACGACTGCCGCCATGCTGGCATTATCTTGAGGGGTTAATAGCCTTAAGGTGTAACCTTGTTGTTGCCGACTGGCTGTAATGGCTTTGGTATAGCGATTTAAGCTGGTGGCTAATTGTGCCACCTCATCACTATCAAGCTGCTCAATAAATTGATTAACGTGCTGGTTTAGGCCTAAATTGAGCTGTTTGAGAACTTGCTGGCCTAAAGGTGTGAGTGACGAGACTTGCTTACGACGATCGTTAGAGTCGACTTTCACTTCAACATAACCAGCGTTGAGTAGGCTGGCGTTTGTTCGGCTAGCATTTGATTTATCGACTTTAAGTCGCTCTGCCATCTGGTTGATGGTAAGCGAATCTTGTTCAAGTTCGATAAGCGCATGGGCTTGTACTGGGGTAATGGCAAGATCACCACATTGGTGGTCAAGCAAGCCCAACTCGCGAACTAGCTGGCGTGATTGGGCACGTAAGGTTGAAGCATCCATCAATATCGCACTTAATTAGTTGTGTAGTGCAATTAAATTTAGTTGTTTATCGCAACCTTGTCAACGGGTGTTTCTGCAACTTCTTCTGCACATTGTTGAAGTTCATGGTGGTGGCAAGCTAAATGCTGCAGCGCTTCTTTCGCAGCATGCTGGGCGCTTTTCTGTTGCCAGACGCGCTCATGAAAGTAATAAGCTACGGTATTAATACAAGGCTCAATCATTGCCATGATGCTGCCAATGAAGATATCACCAGTTAGCAAGTACACGACGGTAAAGGCAACGCTGAAATGCACTACGGCAAAGCTAATAGTTTTGCGACCTGGGTTGTTAAATTGTGAACGAAGTAGCCGTTTGCTTTGCCACGCTTTTTCATGGAAATAGAAAGCTACGGTGTTGACCATCGGCTCAATCATTGCAATCAAGCTACCAATAAGCATGTCACCTGTTAGTAGGTAGGCGACGGTAAAAGCAACAGTAAAATGAATGATAGCGAAGCTGATAGTCTTTTTCATAAATGGTCTCCCTAGTTGATGACTTTATATTAATGATAATAATTATCATTTGCAACTGTTGTGGCCAATCAATGTGATAGCTAGGGCTTATTGATAAGCGAAACAGAGCTGCATAATCATCTATTTGGGCGTGTAGGTAAGAGAGGGGATATTGATGGTGAAACAACGAATATAAAAAAAGCTGGCGAAGGTTCGCCAGCTTTTTTAAGCAAGGGTGAAGCTAAAAATTACAGTGCCGCGATCGTTACTTTCTGTGCTTCCAGTTTCACTAAGGTGTCTTGGTAGCCAGTCAGTTTTTCACGTTCTTTTTCGATAACAGCTTCCGGTGCTTTAGCAACGAAACCTTCGTTACCTAGCTTTCCTTCGATGCGTTTGATCTCACCTTGGATTTTAGCGACTTCTTTATCTAAACGTGCAAGCTCTGCATCTTTGTTGATTAGACCCGCCATAGGGATCATCAGTTCAGATTTACCTACTAGTGCCGTAGCACAAGCTGGTGTTGTTTCGCCATCAGCCAAGACTTTGATGCTATCCAGTTTAGCCAGAGAGATCAGAACGATTTCGTTAGCTTGGATACGAGCTGCATCGTTTTCGTCTGCCACTTTCAGCATTACATCCAAGCCTTTGCTTGGTGCGATGTCGTATTCGGCACGTAGGTTACGGATGCTTGAGATAAAGGCTTTCACCCATTCAAGATCAGCCACAACGTCAGCATTGAAGTTTGCTTCATCAAACTGAGGTAAAGCCTGAGTCATGATGGTTTCACCTTCGACACCGTTAACCAACGGCTTAACGCTCTGCCAGATAGACTCGGTGATGTAAGGCAGTACTGGGTGAGCAAGACGTAATGTCTTTTCTAGTACGGTGATCAGAGTATGGCGTGTTGCACGCTGCTGAGCTTCTGTACCTTTCCACAGAACCGGTTTCGTTAGCTCTAGGTACCAGTCACAGAATTGGTTCCAGATAAACTCGTAAATTGTACCAGCCGCCATATCTAGGCGGAAGTTATCGATATGCGTGTTGAAATCTTTAGCCGCAAGCTCAAATTGAGATTCGATCCACTTGTCTGCCAGTGAGAATTCCATCTCACCGCCAGCCATGCCACAGTCTTGATCTTCTGTGTTCATCAGTACGTAACGGCTTGCGTTCCATAACTTATTACAGAAGTTACGGTAACCTTCAAGGCGTTTCATGTCCCAGTTGATATCACGACCCGTTGATGCCATTGCCGCTAGCGTAAAGCGTAATGCGTCAGTACCGTAGGCTTCAATACCACCTTCGAATGTCTTACGAGTTTGCTTTTCGATCTTAGCAGCAAGCTTTGGCTGCATCATGTTGCCACAGCGCTTTTCTACAAGATCTTCTAGGCCAATACCGTCAATCATGTCGATTGGGTCAAGAACATTACCTTTCGACTTAGACATCTTGTCGCCGTTTTCATCACGGATCAAACCCGTTACGTAAACAGTCTTGAATGGTACTTGTGGCTTGCCGTTTTCATCTTTACAGAAGTACATGGTCATCATGATCATGCGGGCAACCCAGAAGAAGATGATGTCAAAACCAGTTACCAGTACATCTGACGGGTGGAAGGTTTTTAGGTCTTCAGTTTGCTCAGGCCAGCCTTGGGTACCGAATGTCCACAATGCAGAAGAGAACCATGTATCAAGTACATCATCGTCTTGGCGTAGAACAACTACCGGGGCTAGGTTGTTGTTAGCACGTACTTCTTCTTCTGTACGGCCGACATAGACTTTACCGTCGTTGTCGTACCAAGCTGGGATACGGTGACCCCACCAAAGCTGGCGAGAGATACACCAATCTTGAATATCACGCATCCAAGAGAAGTACATGTTTTCGTATTGCTTAGGAACGAATTGGATTTCACCGTCTTCAACAGCTTTTGTTGCTGTTTCGGCTAGCGGTGCAGCACGTACGTACCACTGGTCAGTTAGCATTGGTTCGATAACCACGCCACCACGGTCGCCGTAAGGTACGGTTAGATCGTGATCTTTAATTTCTTCTAGTAGACCTAGCTCATCCAGTTCAGCAACAACCGCTTTACGGGCAGCGAAACGCTCCATGCCGTGGTATTTTTCTGGTAGCTCTGTGCTGTATGCATCGCTTGCTTCACCATTTGTAGTGAAGACTTCAGCCGCATCACGAATGTCTGCGTTGAAGGTTAGGATATTGATCATCGGTAGGCTGTGACGCTTGCCTACTTCGTAGTCGTTGAAATCGTGCGCAGGGGTGATTTTTACACAACCAGTGCCTTTTTCCATATCAGCGTGCTCATCGCCCACGATAGGGATGCGACGGCCAACGATTGGTAGCAGGATTTCTTTACCGATCAGATCTTTGTAGCGTGGATCTTCTGGGTTTACTGCAACACCAGTATCACCCAGCATGGTTTCTGGACGTGTCGTTGCAACAACGATGTAGTCTTTACCGTCTGCTGTTTTTACGCCATCCGCAAGCGGGTAGCGGAAATGCCACATAAAGCCTTTCTTGTCTTTATTTTCAACTTCTAGATCTGAAATGGCTGTGTGTAGTTTTGGATCCCAGTTCACGAGGCGCTTACCACGGTAAATTAGGTCGTCTTCGAATAAACGAACAAAGACTTCTTGCACGGCATTCGACAGGCCGTCGTCCATTGTAAAGCGTTCACGCTCCCAATCGACTGATGCACCTAGGCGGCGAAGCTGTTGAGTGATATTACCACCCGACTCTGCTTTCCATTCCCAGATTTTGTCGATGAACGCATCACGACCGTAGTCATGCTTAGTTTTGCCTTCTTCGGCTGCGATCTTACGCTCCACAACCATCTGGGTCGCGATACCTGCGTGGTCAGTACCGACTTGCCATAGGGTGTTTTTACCTTTCATTCGCTCACAACGGATCAGGGTATCCATGATGGTATCCTGAAATGCGTGGCCCATGTGTAGGCTACCTGTGACGTTTGGCGGTGGGATCATGATGCTGTAAGCATCTTTTGATGTATCACCGTGAGGCTTGAAGTAACCAGCCTCTTCCCAGCGCTGATATAGCGCCTGTTCAATTGATTGTGGGTTGTATGTCTTTTCCATAGCGCTCTTAGAAGGATCTATGTGGAATTAGGGCGTCTCAGGGGCAGTGGCTGTTTGTAGCTGGATACCAGCTTGACGATACGCTTTATAGCGTTCGCGTGCCAATTGCTTGAGCTTTTCGTCGCAAGGGACGAAGTCTACCACTTGTGAGAAGGTTACGGCAAAATTTGCTGCATCTTGCGCCAAATTAATCAAAACACCACGGCGGCCGCTGTGCCGGCGACCCGGCCAACCAATCTCAACGGGAGATCCCCCTCGAGGGCCCTCTCCAATGAGGTTGTGTGGTACAAAGTTATCTGGCTCTTGTTGCCATAAATACTCATCTATTTGTTCTGCTTGGCTTTTACTTTCAGCTTGCAGGTAGACTTTGTGGCCTTGCTTGTAACTCATGACCGCATAATGGCAAGCAAAATGCAGCTGATAGTCACTATCAACGGCAAGATGCTTTTCATCGACTATATAAAAGGTAGCATGGGTCATCAGGAATACTCTATAAAACAAGAGGGCCATTTGGCCCTCTTGATGTCGTTATTATTCGACGTTTTCTAGGCCAGATCGATTTAGCAAAAATTGGACAAGCAATGGGACAGGGCGTCCTGTTGCTCCTTTTGCCTTGCCGCCGACCCAAGCAGTACCGGCGATATCTAAGTGCGCCCAGTTGTACTTCTTAGTGAAACGAGACAAGAAACAACCCGCCGTGATGGTGCCTGCACCCGGAGAGCCAAGATTTGCCATATCAGCAAATGGGCTTGCGAGTTGCTCTTGGTACTCGTCTGCCATTGGTAGACGCCATGCACGGTCACCGGCTTGCTCTGATGCATTGATCAACTCATGGGCCAACGGGTTGTGATTCGATAATAGGCCACTGATGTGATTACCCAGAGCCACAACACAAGCTCCCGTTAGTGTTGCGACATCCACCACGCATTCAGGTTCAAAACGCTCTACATACGTGAGTGCATCACACAGTACCAAGCGGCCTTCAGCGTCGGTATTCAATACTTCAACTGTCTGGCCCGACATGGTTGTTAAGATGTCACCCGGACGGTATGCATTGCCACCAGGCATATTTTCACAACCTGCTAAAATACCCACCACGTTAATCGGTAAGTTTAGTTTAGCGAGTGACTTCATCGCACCAAACACTGTGGCAGCACCACACATGTCGTATTTCATCTCATCCATTTGAGCGGACGGCTTAATTGAAATACCACCTGAGTCAAACGTTAGGCCTTTACCAATGAGTACGATAGGCTTGGCGTTAGAGTCTGGATTGCCTTTGTATTCGATCACCGACATCATGGCTTCGTTTTTCGACCCTTGACCGACCGCAAGGTACGATGTCATGCCGAGCTCTTTCATTTCTTGCTCGCCAATGATCTTCGTGCTAACTGTATCAAAGTCGTCAGCTAAGCGGCGAGCTTGTGACGCAAGGTAAGCAGGGTTTGCCACGTTTGGAGGCATATTACCGAGGTCTTTACCTGCTTTTACGCCTGAGGCAACAGCTAGGCCATGTGAAATTGCACGCTCACCTAAAGAAAGCTCACGGCGAGTGGGTACATTAAATACTAACTTTCGAAGAGGTCGACGCGTCTCTGGTTTGCTACTCTTGAATTGGTCGAAGGTATAAAGGCTGTCTTTGGTCGTTTCGACAGCTTGACGAACTTTCCAATAAGTATCGCGACCTTTAACATGCAGTTCAGTTAAGAAACACACTGCTTCCATTGAACCCGTTTCATTAAGGGTGCTGATGGTTTTTTTGATAATCTGCTTGTACTGGCGTTCATCAAGCTCGCGTTCTTTACCACAACCAACCAGTAGCACACGCTCTGATAATACATTTGGTACGTGGTGAAGTAACAGCATTTGGCCCGGTTTACCTTCAAGGTCACCGCGGCGTAGTAGTGAGCTAATATAGCCGTCGCTGATTTTGTCGAGTTGCTCGGCAATTGGAGAAAGGCGACGTGGTTCAAAGACTCCGACGACAATACAGGCACTGCGTTGTTTTTCGGGGCTGCCACTTTTTACACTGAACTCCATGCGTACTCCTACATCCTATTAAAGACAATTAAAGCTAAATGTTAGATAATACCGCACTTACTTGCTGGACCGTAGATTCGGTATAGGATTAAAGTACAGGTTAACAATTAACCGAAAGATTAAAAAATAACTAATTAACCGAAAAATTATAGTGATTCCGATAAAAAAACAAGTTTTCTATGGGTAAATAAAGCGTGATTATTGTTAGGTATTTGACGCGAGAGACATTAAAGAGCCAATTTGCGGTGCTTTTTGTTCTCTTTCTTGTCTTTATTAGTCAAAAGTTTATTCGCATTCTAGCAGATGCTACCGAAGGCTCGATCCCCAGTGATCTCATTGTGACGCTGCTAGGACTGTACATGCCGTCAATGGCATTGCTGATGCTGCCTTTGAGTTTATATATCGGTATTTTACTGACGTTCGGGCGATTGTACGCTGAAAGTGAAATTACCGTTATGAATGCAACGGGGATCGGGAACAAGTTTCTGATCCAAGCGGCTTTGTGGTTGGCAATTATTACTGGGGGGATCGCTGCGTTTAATGCGCTATGGCTCGCGCCATGGACAGTGGCAAAAACTGAGCAGCTGATGGAGCAAGTTAAAGCGGACTCAGGTTTAGAGTTGTTGGTTAAGGGGCAATTTAGGGAGTCGCCTGACGGTAAAGCGGTTGTCTTTGTCAATGATATTACCGATGGTGGTAGCCGTTTGGACAAGGTATTTGTTGCTCAATTGGAGGCCCGAGATACCCTGCGTCCTAGTGTGCTTGTTTCTGACCGAGGGTATGTCAGCGAGCTGAATGATGGTCGTCAAGTGCTCGATTTAAAAGAGGGCACACGCTACGAAGGTATTCCAACGCGGTTGGATTACTCCATCACCGACTTTGATGATTACCAGGCATTGATAGGGCAACGTGCGGTACGTGAGGCTAAACGAGACTGGGATGCGTTACCGACATTCGAGTTAATGCAGCGGCCCGAGTTGGCGGCAAAAGCTGAATTCCAGTGGCGAATGTCTCTTGTTATTGCGATACCGTTATTGACCATGGTCGTTGTACCGTTGTCAGCGGTGAACCCACGGCAAGGACGTTTTGCTAAATTGGTACCAGCTGTTCTCCTGTACCTCACTTACTTTCTGGCAATCAGCGCCGCGAAGTCAGCGGTTGAAGATGGTAGTTTGTCATCAGGCGTCGGCCTGTGGGCAATCAATGTGGTAATGCTCATTATTGCTATCGCGTTAAATACATGGGATACCCTTCCGGTAAGGGTCTTTAGAGATAAGTTTCGGAGACGCGGTTAATGTTTAAAATTCTGGATTTATACATTGGCCGAACGATTATCTCGACATCGGCGTTAACGCTATCAACCTTGGTTGGCCTTTCTGCCATCATTAAGTATGTAGAGCAATTACGAAAGGTTGGTGAAGGGACATTCGACCTCTGGAAAGCATTAATTTATGTCTTACTGAGCATGCCCCGTGATATCGAAATGTTTTTTCCTATGGCGGTATTACTCGGTGCATTGATCGGGCTGGGTATGCTGGCATCCAGTTCTGAGCTGGTGGTTATGCAGGCCGCAGGCTTTTCAAAGCTTGATATTGGTTTATCCGTTTTAAAAACGGCAGTGCCATTAATGTTAATGATCACTTTGCTAGGACAGTGGGGTGCCCCAGAAGCTCAAAAAGCCGCTCGCGAATTACGTGCGTTATGGACATCTGGCGGCAATATGTTGTCAGTCCAACGAGGGGTATGGGCAAAAGATAATAATGATTTTATTTATATCGCGCGGGTGCATGAGCAAAAAGAACTTTATGGCATCAATATTTGGACTTTTGATGATAAAGAAACCTTAACCCAATCGACTTTTGCTGAGTCAGCCATTCATGATGAACAGCAAGGTTGGTTGCTACAAGATGTTACTGTCACAACGATTGGTGAATCACAGCAAAGTAATGAAATCATGTCAGTGAAGCCTTGGCAGACAACATTGTCGCCAGATAAATTAGCGGTGGTAACAGTAAAGCCTGAAGAGCTAGCGTTGTCAGGGGTGTATGATTACGTAACCTATTTGAAAGACTCGAAACAAGATGCATCTCGCTATGAGTTGGCGTTTTGGCGTAAAGCCTTACAACCCGTGTCTATTGCGGTGATGATGTTACTCGCCTTGTCATTTGTTTTTGGTCCATTGCGATCTGTGACGATGGGGGCTAGGGTCTTATCTGGCGTGATTTTCGGTTTTACATTCTATATTTCAAATGAAGTATTTGGCCCAATGAGTATCGTCTATCGCCTCCATCCCATAATAGGGGCGCTGGGGCCAAGTTTGGTCTTTTTATTGCTCACGATTTATTTGCTGCGGCGCAAGCTATAGGGCAAAGATCTAAAAAGGAGTCGAAAGACTCCTTTTTTGTATTTTGAATATGAACACTGAAGGGGTTAGTTAACCTTTGGCAACTGTACCATTTCACATTCTGCCATAATATCTTGGAAAGATTGTTTGGTCTGGCTGAAAGGAACGATTAAGTTACCAAGGCCGAAAGCCGATGTACCTAAGCGAATGAGCGCCTGCGTAATTCGAATGTTCGAACCATCTTTGTTCTGAATACGCAGTTTCCATGCCCTCATGCCTAATGTTTGTCCGGCTTTACACCAGAAGAATGCAAAGAAACCAATAATCGCCAAAGCAAGGTAGGCAGTATAAAGTAAGCCAACAACTGGGTGCTGCGTCATATAGGCACTAACATCTTCATAGCCAGTAATATCCAACGCCCCGATGCTGAGCAATAGAGCTGCAACCCCCATGGCCGCGCCGCCCGCCAGCATGAGTACTGCTGCAACAACTAATGTGTCGTAAACCCAAGCAGCGATACGACGAAATAAGCTCGGGTATTGTTTTTCTGTTTTAACGTCCTGTTGTTTTTTCTTTTTCACTTTCTGTCCAATGCGTTGTTAGTCAAAATTGCGCTAGCAGTGTAGCAACTAACATTGAATCGGTGAATTGCCTTTATCTCGAAAATGGGATGTGGAAGAAGATGTAAGAGAGCTATGGTTATAGCCAGTTGCTAACACGGCAATTATGTCTGATGTTAAATGGCAGGAGAAAGTAATGGCTAATAATGGTGGTAATACGACGAACTGGCCTGAGCTCGCGGGTGCGCTCTATGATAAATTAACAGAGCGCCATGCCGAGCTGACTTATGAGCTTGATCATGTAGAGATTAGTGTACCCAGCGGCGCTGGTGATAAACCTGCACATTCCGTATGGAAAATCAACGGCTCAATCAGTATTCGTGGCCGGAACCTTGATTGACTATGTTAGAGTGTCATGGTGATCTCTCCATTGAGGTGGGTGGTTGTTCTGCCCACATTACAGTTCAAGATCAGCAGTTTATTATCGATATGTCTGACTCAATGATGTTGTGTCAGTTTTTGGTCTTGTATCGACAGCTGCCGAATTTGAAATGGCGCTCGCAATGTTACATACCAAAAGGCTATCAATTGGTCTTCACTGTTAGCTCGCTTGCTACCATTGTCGTAACACCACGGCGGGGCTGGTTATCGAAGCCATTCCCTCTCAAGCTGTCAATTTCTAATAAATGTTATTGGCTAAAAGTGGTGCCATACCTATTTATTTATCAATTCAAACGACTATCCTAACCTGAAGTGTGAATTAAGCCTCCATCGCTCCTCTGTTTATATGGTTCTTGGTTAAAATTAGACCAAACAATATAAAGGCATGGCTTATTGTGTCACTATTGCTTGCACTGAAAAAATAGATACGTAGAATGAAAAGCCTGCCCGAGTGGTGAAATTGGTATACACGACGGATTCAAAATCCGTTGCTTTCGAGCGTGACGGTTCAAGTCCGTCCTCGGGCACCATATTCACAAACAAGCCCTGACGAAAGTCGGGGCTTTTTTGTTTCTGAACCTTAAAGAAAGGCTTGGTAGTATTTTAACTAAACGAATTGGCTGGTGATTAATCGGTTGTCTGTTTTTCTCATTTTTAGCGAAGAAAAACAGTTGTGTATCAAGTTGGTATCCGTATAATGAGCCCATCTGCCCGAGTGGTGAAATTGGTATACACGACGGATTCAAAATCCGTTGCTTTCGAGCGTGACGGTTCAAGTCCGTCCTCGGGCACCATATTCACAAACAAGCCCTGACGAAAGTCGGGGCTTTTTTGTATCTAACGTGAAAATCTTTTACTACCCTTTATCTTTGCCTTTCCATGTGGCGATTTTGAGTGGAAAGAATTGAGGTAGACCTCATCAATTTTAAATGTCTCGGTATAGTATGTTGCAAGCTCAACTCATTACGGGAACACGGGTTTGCCACAACTGAAAATTGCTAGTCGAAGTTCAACGATTATTGAACAAGTTAAACATCATATTAGGCAGAAAGGTTGGCTGCCAGGTGAGCGGATCCCGTCGATTCGAAAGATGTGCAGTACTGCATCAGTCAGTCCTGCTACGGTATATAAAGCCTATGAGCAGTTAGAAATAGAAGGCTGGATATATGCAAAACCACAAAGTGGTTATTATGTCGCAGCGCATTTTAATCAGTTAACGCCTTCACCATCACGCCCCCTGATACAAGTTTCTAATCAAGCGATATCAATTAATCGGCATGTTTTCGAAGTACTAAGCGCAATTAAAAAACCTGATGTAATCCCGTTTGGCTCGGCTTTTCCTGACCCCAGTTTGTTCCCTATTCCATCGCTAGGCCGGCTGCTTAGCCGTACTATTAAAACCATGCCAATTAATAGCGGGATTACAGACTTACCTCCAGGATGTTTGGAACTTCGTCGAGTAATTGCACAGCGGTATATCAATGAAGGTATGACCGTTTGTGCTGACGATATCGTAATAACCTCTGGTGCGACCGAAGCTCTAGGGTTGAGTTTGGCTGCTTTAACAAAGCCAGGTGATACTATCGCTGTTGAATCTCCCGTCTTTTATGGTGCACTTCAAGCAATAGAACGGCTTCACCTCAATGTTATCGAGATCCCCTCTTCTATATGCTCAGGTATTGATATTGATGCGCTGACTATTGCTCTTGAACAACAGAGCATCAAGGCATGTTGGTTAATGAGTCATTTTCAGAATCCAACAGGGGCTAGTCTTAATGTTGAAAAGCAGCAAGCTTTATATGAACTGTTAGCGGGGCAAGGGATCCCAATCATTGAAGATGATGTTTATGGCGAACTTTATTTTGGGCAGAAAAAGCCTGCCGCAATGAAGGCTATCGACACAAAGGGATTAGTTCTGCATTGTTCATCATTTTCAAAGTGTCTAGCTCCAGGGTTTCGGGTTGGTTGGGTAATTGCTGGTCGCTACAATAAGCAAATAGAAGAACTACAATTTATGTCGACGCTGTCTGTTGCAACACCGAACCAGCAGGTGCTAGCCCACTATGTGAGAAATGGTGGGTATGAGCACCATTTAAGGCAGCTTCGACGAATACTTGCGCATCGTTTATATAGAATAAAAGAAGCAATAGAGGCTTTTTTTCCTGAAGGAACTAGCATTACGTCACCCAAGGGCGGTTATTTCCTTTGGGTAACTCTACCTTTTGCTATTGATACTTCAGAGTTGCTATTTGAACTACTGGAAAAGCATCAAATTAGTATTGCACCTGGTACGTTATTTTCAGCGCAAAGCCAGTATAAACATTGTATGCGCATAAATGGCAGTTACCCTTTTGATGATAATAGTGAAAAAGCCTTAAGGGTTATTGCCAATTTGCTCAGGCAGTATCAGTCGGCACCACAGTAACTGTTTTCAGCCTTTTTACCTCAACTGTTCTACCTTACTTTTTTTATTGCATGGTTTACTTCTCTATAGCGACATAATTTTGATATAGAGGGGAGTGATGCGTGATGAGTACGAGAAGGAAAACGAAAGCCGAGGTGAAGTTGGTATTAATGGCTATAGGCTGCGCATTATTAATAGTATTCGGTCACGTCATACTTGCAAAAGAACTCGTCAATCAGATATGGACTGAATATACCGCTGCAGCGATCCCATTCATTTTGTTTGGGGTAGGTGCATGGGCTATCCGGTATGCCACGAGATTGAATGAACTCGATAATCATTAAGCCTTAATAATACTTAAAGGAGCTTGTGCTAGTTGCTTATATGAACGCTACGAGACTGTTGTGTTCAACTATTGAGCGGTCGTGCTGTTTTGGTGAAATAATTACATTATTGCTATTGCCAATGCGATCGAACTCTCTATAATGCGACCTCACTGACACGGAGAGCGGCAACTTAAGCCACTAACCAGTCAGTTTGTTCTTTAACAATTTGACCATGCAATCTGTGTGGGCACTCGTGAAAAAGTTAAGTCAAAAGATTTATCAATGAACTGAGTGACCAATACAAGATAATGAAAATTATTTTGGCACAGTCAATTCGAATGTCATGACTAGCTTCTAGTTATTGATGTTCAATCAGTATTCGTTGAGCCGGTCGAGAGACCACAAAAATTCTAATTGAAGAGTTTGATCATGGCTCAGATTGAACGCTGGCGGCAGGCCTAACACATGCAAGTCGAGCGGCAGCGACAACAACAATCCTTCGGGGGCGTTGTTGGGC